>DASSNM010000009.1:0-78214 GCA_035688025.1 Gaiellaceae bacterium
CCGCGCTGCACCGGCCTCGGCTCGCAGCAGGAGATCGACCCCGACCTGCTCGTCCCGGATCCCGGGCTCTCGATCGACGACGGCGCGCTCGTGCCCTGGTCGGTCGGCGGCTCGTCCGGCTTCTACGAGGCGGTGATCCAGGCGATCGCCGACCGCTACGAGATCGACACGTCGAAGCCGTGGGCGGAGCTCTCCGACGACGACCGGCGGCGCTTCCTCTACGGCACCGACGGCGAACGGATCTACGTCCAGTACCGCAACCGGATGGGCCGCCGGCGCCAGTACATGCTCGCGTTCGACGGCATCGTCGCCTCGCTCGAGCGGCGCTACAAGGAGACCGACTCCTCGCAACAGCGCGAGCGGATCGAGGAGTACATGAGCTTCCGGCCGTGCCCGGTCTGCAAGGGCGCCCGGCTGAAGCCGGAGGTGCTCGCGGTCACCGTCGGCGAGCGTTCGATCCACGAGTTCACCCGGATGTCGGTCGGGGCGGCGCTCCGCTTCGTCGACGCGCTCGAGCTGACCCCGACCGAGCAGCTGATCGGGCACCGCATCGTCAAGGAGATCCGCGAGCGGCTGACCTTCCTCGACGACGTCGGCGTCGGCTACCTGACCCTCGACCGCGCCGCCGCGACGCTCTCCGGCGGCGAGGCGCAGCGGCTGCGGCTCGCGACGCAGATCGGCTCGCAGCTCGTCGGCGTCCTCTACATCCTCGACGAGCCGTCGATCGGCCTCCACCAGCGCGACAACTCGCGGCTGATCGAGACGCTCGAGCGGCTCCGCGACATCGGCAACACCGTCGTCGTCGTCGAGCACGACGAGGAGATGATGCGCCGCAGCGACTGGCTCGTCGACATGGGGCCCGGCGCGGGCCTCCACGGCGGCGAGGTCGTCGCCGAGGGGCCGGCGGCGCAGGTCTCGCGGAACCGGAAGTCGGTCACCGGCCAGTTCCTCTCCGGGCGGCGCGCGATCGCGATCCCGGAGCGGCGCGACGAGGATCGCGGCCACTTCACGGTGCGCGGCGCCGCCCAGCACAACCTGAAGGGGATCGACGTCGAGTTCCCGGTCGGCAAGTTCGTCTGCGTCACCGGCGTCTCCGGCTCCGGCAAGTCGACGCTCGTGAACGAGATCGTCTTCAAGGCGCTCGCGAACCGGCTGAACAAGGCGCGGATCAAGCCGGGCGCGCACGAGGGCGTCGACGGCGTCGAGGTGTTCGACAAGGTGATCGAGATCGACCAGAAGCCGATCGGGCGGACGCCGCGCTCGAACCCGGCCACCTACACCGACCTCTTCACGCACATCCGCGAGCTGTACTCGCTGACGCCGGAGGCGAAGGTGCGCGGCTACAAGCCGGGCCGGTTCTCGTTCAACGTCCGCGGCGGCCGCTGCGAGACGTGCAAGGGCGACGGCCAGATCAAGATCGAGATGCACTTCCTCCCCGACGTCTACGTCCCCTGCGAGACGTGCAAGGGCGCCCGCTACAACCGCGAGACGCTCGAGGTGCGCTTCAAGGGCAAGTCGATCGCGGACGTGCTCGAGATGTCCGTCGAGGAGGCGCTCCAGTTCTTCGCGAAGATCCCGAAGATCCGGCGGCGGCTGCAGACGCTCCACGACGTCGGTCTCGACTACATCAAGCTCGGCCAGCCGGCGACGACGCTCTCCGGCGGCGAGGCGCAGCGGGTCAAGCTCGCGTCGGAGCTGTCGAAGGTCGCGACCGGGAAGACGCTCTACATCCTCGACGAGCCGACCACGGGGCTCCACTTCGCCGACATCGAGAAGCTGCTCGAGACGCTGCAGCGGCTCGTCGACGGCGGCAACACGATGATCGTGATCGAGCACAACCTCGACGTGATCAAGCAGGCCGACTGGGTCGTCGACCTCGGCCCCGAGGGCGGCGAGGCGGGCGGCGAGATCGTCGCCGTCGGCACGCCCGAGGAGGTCGCGCAGGTCGAGGGCTCGTTCACCGGCCGCTTCCTCCGGCACGTCCTGCCGGAGCGCGCGGTCGCGGCGGCGTAGCTACGCGGCGCAGAACAGCGTCAGCAGCGCCCGGTAGTACGGCGTCGAGACCGGGTCGTAGCTGCGCTGCCCGTTGAGCAGGACGACCGCGACCCGCTTCCCGTCCGCGGAGACGGCGACGCTCGACGCCCAGGAGGCGCCGCCGCCGTTGTGCGTGTACGCCGTGCCGGCGCACGTCGGCTCGACGACCGTGCCGAGCCCATAGCTCCCGCTCGCGGGCGTCGTGCCGACGAGCTCGGCGAGCGTGGCGGGGGAGACGATCTTGCCGGTGACGAGCCCGAGCAGGAACCGCCCCTCGTCCTTCGCGTCGGTCACGATCCCGCCCTCCGCCTGGAGGGTTCCGCCCAGGTGGTCGGTCGCCGGGATCGCGACGCCGCCGCGATGGACGCTGTAGCCGACCGGGTGCCGGCCCGCGATCGGGCCCGCGGGGTAGTAGCCGGCGCTCGTCAGCTCGAGCGGCCGGACGATGATCCGGTCGTAGAGGTCGGCGAGCGGCGCCTTGCCGGCCTTCTCGGCGATCAGGCCGGCGGTCATGTAGCCGATGTTCGAGTAGTGCCAGGTCGTGCCGGGCTCGGAGAGCAGCGGCAGGGCGGCCGCGATCCGGATCTCGAGCAGGCGCGGGAAGATGTGCGTCGGGTCGGCCTGGAGCGCCGTCGCCTCGCGGACGGCCTCGGCGCGAAGGGCGGCGTCCTGGATCTGCCCGAGCCAGTAGGCGGGACGGTTGCCGAGGTCGTTGTTGTCGATCATCCCGCTCGTGTGGTTCAGGAGCTGCCGGACGGTGATCCGGTCGCCGTACGGGAAGCGCCCCGGCAGCCAGCGCTCCACGGTGTCGTCGAGTCGGAGCCTGCCCTCCTCCGCGAGCTTCGCCACCACGGTCGCCGTCCACAGCTTGCTCACGCTCTCGAGCCGCATGCGGGCGTCCGGGGTCATCCGCACCTGCTTCGCGAGGTCGGCCCAGCCGCTCGCGCCGGTCCAGACTCCCTGCGGGCCGGCGACGTAGGCGGTCGCGCCGGGAGCGATCTGGTCGGGGCCGGTGACGAGCGCGTCGAGCGTGCGCTGCAGGGCCGGGCGCTCGGGGGTCGCGGCGGCGCCGCCGCAGCCGGCGGCCAGGGCGGCGAGCGCGAGGATGGCGGCGACCCGCACGCTCCGACCGTCCGCCGCCCGCGGCGGGAGGCCATCCGGGGGAACTACAGAACGGCCTGCGTCTGGGTGACGCGCGCGACGAGCGTGCCGGCGTCGTCGTAGAGCTCGGTGTCGACGACGATCGTGCGCCGGCCCGTGTGCAGCGGGCGCGCGACGCCGTGGACGAAGCCGGAGCGCACCGCCGCGAAGAAGTTCGTCTTCGACTCGATCGTCGCCGTGCCGCGGGCGTCCGCGGGCAGGTTGAGGAACGCGAGCGTGCCGCCGAGGTTGTCGGCGAGGCCCATCAGCGCGCCTCCGTGGAGGATGCCGCCGCTCGTGCACTTGTCCTCGCTCCAGGCGAGCCGGCCGCGCACCTCGTGCGGCGAGGCGGAGACGATCTCGATCCCGAGGAAGGAGGTGAACGGCGCCGCCGCGGCGACCTGCGCGGTCAGCTCGGGATCCGGCTCGTCGGCCATCGAGGCGAGTCTCGCATGTCCGGAACGGCCACGTCCGGTGTCAGACACCTGACATGTCCCGAGGGGCCATGGCCGGGAGGGGCGGCTACCCTCTTCGCGGTGAGCGTCGACCTCGCACCGGCGTCTCCGCTCGAGCGGAACTGGTGGCTGCGCGCGCCCGCGGTGCTGCTCGCGCCGCGCGCGGTCTTCGCCTCGCTCCGCGACGACTCGGACGCCGCCTACGAGGCGCGGCAGGAGCCGCTCACCGCGCTCGCCGGCCTCGCCGGGATCGGCGGCGTGCTCGGCACCCCGGTCGCGCGCCACCTGCTGAACGACTCCTCGTTCTCGCTCGCGCTCATCCCCGTCTGGGCGTTCATCGGCGGCGCCGTCTACGCGCTCGCCGTCTACTGGCTCGGCGGCGGCCTGCTCTACGGCGCCGCGCGCCGGCTCGGCGGGCTCGGCAGCTACCGGCGCGCCCGCCACCTGCTCGCGCTCGCCGCCGCGCCGGCCGCGCTCACGCTCGTCACCCTCTGGCCGCTCCGGATCGCGATCTACGGCGAGGACCTGTTCCGCACCGGCGGCGACGACTACGGCCGCGGGGACGCGATCTTCGGCGCCGTCCTCGTCGCGGCGTTCGTCTGGAGCGGCTGGCTGCTCGTCGCCGGCATCCGCGCCGTCCACGGCTGGAGCTGGGGACGGGCCGCCGCCACGGCTGCGCTCGCGGCCGCCTTCCCGGCGCTGATCGTCGTCGCGACGACCCTCTAGGAGAACCCGCAACGCGGCTTCGGCGCGGCGCGGATGCGGCCCGCGCGGCGTGGGCGCATCGTGCTGCCCATGGAGTCGATGTGGGCGGTCCGCAAGCTCGCCGCCGAGCCCGGCCTGGTGCTCGACGACGTTCCCGTCCCCGCGCCCGCCGACGACGAGGTGCTCGTGCGCGTGGAGGCCGCGAGCGTCTGCGGCACCGACCTGCACATCCACCGTTGGGACGATTGGGCCAGGCAGCGGATCCACCCCCCGCTGACGCTCGGTCACGAGTTCGCCGGGACGGTCGTGGAGACCGGACGCAGCGTCCGCCACGCCGCTCCCGGCGACTACGTGTCGGCGGAGAGCCACGTCACCTGCGGCAACTGCAGCCACTGCCGCACCGGCCGCGCCCACATGTGCGAGCACACGCGCATCCTCGGCGTCGACCGCCCGGGCGCGTTCGCCGAGTACGTCGCCGTCCCGGAGTCGGTGCTCTGGCAGAACGACCGCGCGAAGCTCCCGCCCGAGATCGCGACGCTGCAGGAGCCGTTCGGCAACGCGGTGTTCGCCGTCTCGCACGCCGACCTCGCCGGCCGGACGGTCGCCGTCCTCGGCTGCGGCCCCGTCGGGCTGTTCTCGATCGGGATCGCGCGCGCGTCGGGCGCCGGCCGCGTCCTCGCCGCCGACGCGAAGCCGTTCCGCCTCGACCTCGCGGAGCGCATGGGCGCCGACGCCGCGCTCGACGTCCGCGACGCGGACGACGTCCCCGCCTGGTTCGTCGAGCGCAACGAGGGCGAGCACGTGGACGTCGTCTTCGAGATGTCCGGCGCGCCCGAGGCGATCGCGGACGCGTTCCGGATCGCGCGCAACGGCGGCAAGGTGATCCTGTTCGGGCTGCCGGCGCACCCGGTCGAGATCGACGTCGCCGAGTCCCTGATCTTCAAGAACCTCGACGTCCAGGCGGTCAGCGGCCGCCAGGTCTGGGACACCTGGTACCGCACGCGCTGGCTGCTCGAGCACGGCGTCGTCGACCTGCGGCCGTTGATCACCGCCGAGCTGCCGCTCGACCGCTTCGACGAGGCGTTCGCGCTGCTCGCCGCGGGCGAGGCGTGCAAGATCGTGCTGCATCCGCAGGGCGTCGCCGCCGGGGCGCCGCCGCTGACCGAGGAGGTCGCCGCATGACCGCGCTCGACACCGAGATCCGCGAGACGCTCGACGGGCTGCGCGGCTCGGGAACCTACAAGCGCTTCAACGTGCTCGAGTCGCCGCAGGGGCCCGTCGTGCGGATGGCCGGCCGCGGCGAGGTGATCGTCCTCTCGTCGAACGACTATCTCGGCCTCGCCGACCACCCGGACGTGGTCGCCGCCGGGATCGAGGGGCTGCGCCGGTACGGCGCCGGCACCGCGTCGGTGCGCTTCATCTGCGGCACGTTCGCGCCGCACGTCGAGCTCGAACGCGACCTCGCCGAGCTCTCGGCCACCGAGGCGGCGCTCACGTACGTCTCCTGCTGGAACGCGAACGAGGCCGTGATCCCGACCCTCGGCGACGAGCGGACGGTGATCGTCTCCGACGAGCTGAACCACGCGTCGATCATCGACGGCGTCCGGCTCGCGAAGCCGGCCGGGAAGCTCGTCTACAGGCACTCCGACATGGGCGAGCTGCGCGAGGCGCTCCGCTCGCTCGACAAGGGGCTGCGCGCGCTGATCCTCACCGACGGCGTCTTCTCGATGGAGGGCGACCTGGCGAAGCTGCCGGACATCCTCGAGCTCGCGCGCGCCCACGACGCGACCGTGCTCGTGGACGACTCGCACGGCGTCGGCGCGGTCGGGCAGACCGGGCGCGGCGTGGCCGAGCACTACGGCGTCCTCGGCCAGGTCGACGTGATCACGGGGACGCTCGGCAAGGCGCTCGGCGGCGCCGCCGGCGGCTACGTGGCGTCGTCGGCGGAGGTCTGCGACCTGCTCGCGCAGCGCTCGCGGCCGCAGCTCTTCTCGAACGCGCTCCCGCCGACCGTCGCGTGCTCGGCCCGCGAGGCGGTGCGGATCCTGCGCACCCGCCCCGACCTCGTCGCGAAGCTGCGCGAGAACACGCGCTGGTTCCGGGGCGCGCTCCGGGAGGCGGGCTTCGCGCCGCTCGACGGCGACGCGGCGATCATCCCGATCATCGTCGGCGAGACCGCCCGCGCGATCGAGCTTTCCGAGCGGCTCCTCGGGAAGGGCGTCTTCGTCACCGGCTTCGGCTTCCCGGTCGTGCCGGAGGGCGCGGCCCGGATCCGAGTCCAGATGAGCGCCGCGCTGGAGCCGGCGCACCTCGAGCGGGCGCTCGCCGCCTTCGTCGAGGTCGGCCGCGAGTCCGGGCTGGTCCAGCGCCCCTGAGCTACGGCGAGGTCGCGGCCCAGGTTCCGCCGTCGCCGCCGGACGACCCGGCGGAGATCACGGTCGAGGTGAACAGGATGGTGAGGCCCCACGGGTCGGCCGCGCCGAGCCCGTCGCCGGCAGCGTCGTCGAAGCCGACGCTGGCTTCGTTGTAGGCGCCTGTCGAGTAGATGCAGACGTTGCCCGGCTCCGCCTCGGGCGCCGCCGCCGTCCCGCTGCCGCAGCCCGCGGGCGTCGCGTCGCCGACGGCGACGAAGTGGATCGTCGGCCCGGCGCTGAAACGGAACCCGAACGAGATGTCGCCGGAGGCGTAGACGCGGCCCGATCCCGACGCCGAGGGATTCCGCGCGACGACGTACCAGTCGCCGCGGAGGGTGACGCCGGAGCCGAGCGGGTCGCTGAAGCCGGCGCCGGCCGGTCCTTGCGGTCCGGTCGCGCCCTGCGGTCCCGTCGCGCCCTGCGGCCCCGCCGCGCCCTGCGGCCCGGTCGCGCCGGTGTCTCCTTTCGGGCCGCGGGCGCCCGTCTCGCCCTTCGCTCCCTGCGCACCGGTCTCGCCGGTCGCTCCCTGGGCTCCCGTCTCTCCCTTTGCTCCTTGCTTGACGGCGAGGACGGACGCGGGCAGCTTGCCGGAGGCGTTCAGCGCCAGCAGTTGGTTCGCGGCAGGAGTGTGCGAGGCGTGGATCCCGTCGACCTTGTCCGCGTTCGGGACGAGCTGGCCGACCGCGAGGGCCCCACCTGCGAAGGGCACCGCAGCAGCCGTCCGAAGCCAGGCGCGCACCGCGCACACCTCCCTTTCGAAACGCTCGTGTCGGAGCTCACGTACGGCGGAGGGCCGGCTCGACCATCAGGGAGTGCACGGAGAGCGTGACGGCGGGAGGAGCGCCGCTGCGCGCGCCTCATCTCGACGTCAGCTTGGCCTCGAACGCGGCCCGCTCCTCCTCGGGCATGCCGTAGGTGTGCTGCTCCTCGGGGAACGCGCCGCTCCGCACCTCGTCGGCGTAGCGCTCGAGCGCCTCCCGGATCACGGTGCCGAGGTCGGCGTAGCGCTTGACGAAGCGGGGCGCACGGCCCTCGTAGAAGCCGAGCATGTCGTGCCAGACGAGCACCTGGCCGTCGCAGTCCGCGCCGGCGCCGATGCCGATCGTCGGCACCGCGAGCGCCTTCGTCGCCGCCTGCGCGACCGCGGGCGGCACCGCCTCGAGCACGATCGCGAAGCAGCCCGCCTCCTCCAGCGCGAGCGCGTCCGCGACGAGCTGCGCGGCCCGGTCGGCCGAGCGGCCCTGCGCCTTGAAGCCGCCGAGCACGGTCGCCGTCTGCGGGGTCAGCCCGACATGACCCATGACCGGGATGCCGGCGCCGACGATCGCGCGCGCCCGCGAGACGGTCGTGCCGCCGCGCTCGAGCTTGACCGCGTCGGCGCCGCCCTCCTTGATCAGGCGGACCGCGTTCCGCACCGCCTGCTCGTCCGACTCCTCGTACGAGCCGAACGGCATGTCCGCGACGACGAGCGGCCGCTTCGCGCCGCGCGTCACCCATTGCGTCATGAAGACGATCTCGTCGAGCGAGACCGGCACCGTCGACTCGCGCCCGTGGACGACCATCCCGGACGAGTCGCCGACGAGGATCAGATCCACGCCGGCCGCGTCCGCGAGGCGGCCGCTCGGCGCGTCGTAGGCGGTGACCATGACGATCCGGTCGCCGCGGCGCTTCATCTCGCCGAGCTCCGGGAGCGGCAGCTTGCCGGCGGTCCAGGAGGCGTAGCGGGGAGGCTTCGGGGTCTCGCTCATCGGATCTCTCCTTCCAGGAGGACGTTGTCGAGCAGACGGACGTCGCCGACGCGGACGGCGGCGGCGAGGACTCTCGTGTCGCCGAGGTCGACGACCTCGACGTACTCGGGCGCGAGGCCGTTCAGCGCCGCGCGCGCGGCCGCGACCGGGTCGGCCGCGCCGGCGGCCGCGTGCAGGGCGCGGGGGAGGCCGAGCGCGCGCTCCCGCTCGGCGGGCGTGAGGCGGACGTTGCGCGACGAGAGCGCGAGCCCGTCCGGGTCGCGGACGGTCGGGACGACCCGGATCTCGAGCGGCAGGCCGAGGTCGCGGACGAGGCGGCGGACGACCGCGACCTGTTGCGCGTCCTTGCGGCCGAAGTAGGCGCGCTCCGGGCGGACGAGGTTGAAGAGCTTCAGGCAGACGGTCGCGACGCCGCGGAAGTGGCCCGGCCTCGCCGCTCCCTCCGCGCCGGTGTCCCCGGGCTCCACCCAGCTCGCGAAGCCGGGCGGGTAGAGCTCGTCCGCGCTCGGCGCAAACAGCACGTCGACGCCTGCGGTCGCCGCGATCTCGGCGTCGCGGGCCTCGTCGCGCGGGTACGCGGCGAGGTCGGACTGCTCGTCGAACTGCGCCGGGTTGACGAAGAGCGAGGCGACGACGCGCTCGTTCTCGGCCCGCGCGGCGCGGAAGAGCGCCCGGTGGCCGTCGTGGAGCGCGCCCATCGTCGGCACCAGGCCCGTCCCGGGCGCGACCTCGAGCTCGGCTGCGGTGCGGACGATCCTCACGCGAGCATCACCGTCGCGCCCGCGAGCGTCTCGTACAGGTGCTCGAGCTCCGGGTGCGCCGCCCGGATCGCCGCCTGGTGCGCCTCCACGGTCGCCCAGTCGCCGCGCGCGATCGGGCCGGTCAGGTCGAACCCGTTCTCGATCGTGCGCTGCATCAGCGGCACGAGCGCGTCCGCCGGGACGCCGAGTCGCACCGCGGCGCGCTCGAGCGTGACGAGGTAGTTGGACGCGAAGACGGCGCCCGCGTGGTAGAGCGTCCGGTCGCCGTCACGAAGCTCGAACGTGCGCAGGCCGAGCAGCTCGGCGAGCTCGCGCGCGACGGCGAGCGCGTCCTCGCTCTCGCCGGTGACGGCCGCCCAGGCGCCGTCGAACTGGCCCGGGTCGCCGCTGCGGTCGAACGTCTGCAGCGGGTGGAGCGAGAAGCGGCGCGGGTGCGGCTCGAGCGCTGCGAGCGGCGTCGCCCCGGAGACGTGTCCGATCCAGCCATGTCCCGGGACCTGGTCCCGGGACACGTCCGCGATGGCCGTGTCCGGAACGCACAGGAGCGTCACGTCCGGCTCGTCGCCGCCCACGGCGACGCCCCGCTCGCGGAGGCGGGCGGTGACAGCCGAGCCGACGCGGCCCGAGCCGATGACGACGACGCTCTCGATCACTGCTGGCTCCAGCTCCGTAGCGGATGCCGGGCGCCTACGAGTGTACCCGGATGCCTGCGCGCCATGCGAGCCCGAGGCTGAGACGGCATGCCGGTCAACGTCTGGACGGTGACGGCCGCGGCCGCGTTCACCGCGCTCGCGACCGGGCTCGGCGCGCTGCCGTTCCTCTTCCTGCGCGGGACGCCCAGCCGCCGCATGCTCGGCGGCGCGAACGCGCTCGCCGCCGCGCTGATGATCGTCGCGAGCGGCAGCCTCGTCTGGCAGGGGGCGGGCCTCGGCCCCGGTCGGCTCCTCCTCGGCATGCTCGCCGGGGTCGTCGTGATCTGGCTCTTCCGCCGCTGGATCGGCGAACGCGACGACCTCGTGCTCGGCAGGCTCTCCGGCGCGGACGCGATGAAGGCGCTCGTGATCGTCGCCGTCATGACCGTCCACTCCGCGGCCGAGGGTGTCGGGGTCGGCGTCTCCTACGGCGGCGGCGAGGCGCTCGGGATCCTGATCACGCTCGCGATCGCCGCCCACAACGTCCCCGAGGGGCTCGCGATCAGCCTCGTCCTCGTCCCGCGCGGCGCGAGCGTGCGGAGCGCCGCCTGGTGGAGCGTCTTCTCCAGCCTGCCGCAGCCGCTGATCGCGCCGTTCGCCTACCTGTTCGTCGAGGCGTTCACGCCGGTGCTCCCGGCCGGCCTCGGCTTCGCCGCGGGCGCGATGCTCTGGATGGTCTGGTCGGAGCTGCTGCCGGAGGCGCGCGCGGACCTCCGCCACGCGGGCCCGGCTGCTAGCGTCTGAGCCCATGCCGATCTACGAGTACGTCTGCATGAACTGCGAGTCGCACTTCGAGGAGCTCGTCCGCGGCGACCAGACGGTCAGCTGCCCGGACTGCTCCGCGACGAACGTCTCGCGCCAGTTCTCGTCGTTCGCCGTCCACGGCGTCACCAAGCCGGCTGCGGTCGGCGGCGGTGGCGGCGGGGGCTGCTGCGGCGGATCGTGCGGCTGCGGTCACTAGCCGTGCCGAGCGGGGGGGACGGCGGCGAGCAGCTGACTCGCGCCGAGTTCGAGCACCTGCAGGCCGAGCTGGCCGAGCTGGAGGGCCCGAAGCGGCGCGAGATCGTCGAGGCGATCGCGGTCGCCCGCGCCCACGGCGACCTGTCCGAGAACTTCGAGTACCACGCCGCGAAGAACGAGCAGGGCCTGCTCGAGCGGCGGATCACCATCCTCCGCCACCGGCTCCAGCACGCGACCCTGATCGACGAGGCGGAGGCTGCCGCGAGCGGCGTCGTCACCGTCGGCTCGAAGGTCGCGCTCGAGCGCGAGGACGGCGAGCGGATGGAGATCGAGATCTCGAGCGTCGGCGGCGTCTCGCCGGACTCGCCCGTCGGGCAGGCGCTGCTCGGCAAGGCGGAGGGCGACGAGATCGAGGTCGAGGCGCCGCGCGGCACCTGGCGCGCCCGCGTCCTGTCCGTCGGACGCGCCTCGTAGACTCGTCCTCCATGAGCGCAGTGCCGGCCGAGCATCTCGAGCCGCTGGAGGCCTTCGCGGCGTCGGTCGCGGGCTGCACGCGCTGCCGGCTCGCGCAGGGCCGCACGCAGGTCGTCTTCGGCGCCGGCAACCCGCACGCCGACCTGATGTTCGTCGGCGAGGCGCCCGGCTTCCACGAGGACAAGCAGGGCGTCCCGTTCGTCGGCCAGGCCGGAAAGCTGCTCGAGAAGCTGCTCGGCGCGATCGGCCTCTGGCGCGACGACGTCTACATCGCGAACGTCCTCAAATGCCGTCCGCCCGGGAACCGCGACCCGCAGCCGGACGAGATCGAGGCGTGCGAGTCGCACCTGTTCCGGCAGATCGAGCTGATCGAGCCGAAGGTGATCGCGACGCTCGGCAACTTCGCGACGAAGCTCCTCTCCGGCAGCCCGGTCGGGATCACGCGCGTCCACGGCCAGGAGCGGCCGCTGCAGATCGCCGGCCGCGAGGTGCTCCTCTACCCGCTCTACCACCCGGCGGCGGCGCTCTACACGCCCGCGATGCTCAAGGTGCTCGAGTCCGACTTCGCGCGCCTGCCGGAGCTGCTCGGCGGCCGCGCCGCGCCCACGCCCACGCCCGCGCTCGAGGCCGTGCCCGAGCCCGAGCCGGAGCCCGCGGTCGAGGCGCCGGCCGAGCAGCTCGGCCTGTTCTAGAGCGGCTCGTCGAGCCCCTGCACCGCGACCATGCGCAGGTTCGCGGCGCCCTCGCGCAACGCCTTCGCGGCCTGGTAGCCCTCCGAGGCGTACCAGGTCTTCGCCGTCTCGAGGTCGGGGAACTCGAGGATGACGAGCCGGCTCGGCTGCCAGTCGCCCTCGAGCACCGCGAGTTCGCCGCCGCGCGCGACGAAGCGGCCGCCGCCCGCGTGGACGGCGCCCGGCGAGGCGGCCTTGTAGCGCTCGTACTGCTCCGGGTCGTGCACGTCCGTCTCGACGATCACGTAGGCAGGCATGGTTGGATCGTACTGTGGAGACGCTCGCCCACTCGCCGGAGGAGACGGAGGCGCTCGCGGCCGAGCTGGCGCGCCGGCTCGCGCCCGGCGACGTCGTCGTCGTCTCGGGTGAGCTCGGCGCCGGCAAGACGACCTTCGTCCGCGGCGCGTGCGCGGCGCTCGGCGTCCGCGAGCGCGTGACGAGCCCGACCTACACGATCGGCCACCGCTACCACGGCCGCGACGTCGAGGTCTCGCATCTCGACCTCTACCGCTTCCAGGGCGTCTCGGCGGCCGAGTGGGGCGACCTCGAGCCGTACTTCGAGGACGCGATCGCGTTCGTCGAGTGGCCTGAGGCGGGGGA
Source organism: Gaiellaceae bacterium (assembly GCA_035688025.1). Taxonomy (GTDB): domain Bacteria; phylum Actinomycetota; class Thermoleophilia; order Gaiellales; family Gaiellaceae; genus Palsa-739. The sequence goes on from DASSNM010000009.1 coordinate 12,715, forward strand.
GGGCGTGCTGCCTGCGCCCCGCTTCACCGTCCGTTTGCGGCATGCTGACGGCGGCAGATCGGTGGGGATCGACGAGTGCTGACGCTGGCGTTCGACACTGCGACCGGGGCGGCGACGAGCGCCCTTCTCGACGACGACGAGGTGCTCGCGGAGCGCGTCTCGCGCGCCCAGACGCTCCTCGAGGACGTCGACGCGCTCCTGCGCCAGGGCGGCGCGCATCCGTCGGAGCTCGACCGGCTCGCCGTCGGGCTCGGCCCGGGCAGCTTCACCGGCGTCCGCATCGGCCTCGCCGTCGCGCGCGGGCTGGCGCTCTCGCTCGGCGTCCCCGGCGCGGGCGTCTCGACGCTCGCCGCCCTCGCCGCCGGCGCGCCGGGCGCCGTGCCGGTCGTCGACGCGCGCCGCCGCGAGGTGTTCGCGCTCCTCGACGGCGAGCCGCGCGTGCTCGCGCCCGCCGAGCTCGAGGTCGCGCCCGGGACCGAGTACGTCGGCGACGGCGCGCTCCGCTACCGCGACCTGCTCGAGGAGAAGGGCGGCGTCGTGCCGCCCGGCGAGGACGAGCGCCACCTGCCGCGCGCCCGCTTCCACGCGGCGCTCGCCGGCGAGCCGGGGCCGGTCGAGGAGCTCGAGCCGCTCTACCTGCGCGTGCCGGACGTGGACGCGTGACGACGATCGAGCTCCGCCGCCTCGACCTGCGCGACCTGCGCGAGATCGAGGAGATCGAGCGCCGCTCCTACGCGACGCCGTGGTCGCGCTCGATGTTCGCGGGCGAGCTGGCGAAGCCGAGCTCGATCTGCCTCGGCGCGTTCGCCGCCGACGACGAGGAGGGCGCGCTCTGCGGGTATCTGATCGTCTCTCGCTACGTGGACGCGTGGCACGTGATGAACGTCGCCGTCTCGCCCGACCATCGCGGCCGCGGGATCGCGACGATGCTGCTCGAGCGGCTGTTCGAGCTGACCGCCGACGACGTCCGCCGCGGCTACACGCTCGAGGTGCGGGTCTCGAACGGCGTCGCGATCGGCCTCTACGAGCGCCTCGGCTTCCAAGCGCGCGGCATCCGCCGCGGCTACTACACGGACAACCGCGAGGACGCCCTGATCATGTGGAAGGACCCGGTTCCGGGCGTGGCCGGCGACTAGGCGCGGCGGGATGCGCAACCCAACCCCGGTGTCAGACACATGGACATGGCCTCTCCGGACACGCGCGCCGGCGCCGCCGGCTCTGTCGCTCCTCGGGCGACGCGAGGAGCCGTTGCGGAGACGTTGCGCTTTCGTGTGTGTGTCTGACACCGGGACATGTCCCGAAAAGACAGCGTGATCCTGGGTATCGAAACGAGCTGCGACGAGACCGCGGCCGCGCTCGTGACCGCGGACGGACACCTGCGCTCGTCCGTCGTCAGCTCCCAGGCCGACCTCCACGCGCGCTACGGCGGCGTCGTGCCGGAGGTCGCGTCGCGGCGGCATCTGGAGCTCGTCACGCCCGTGATCCGCGAGGCGCTCGCCGAGGCGGACGCGACGCTCGACGACGTCGAGCGCGTCGCGGTGACGTGCGGGCCGGGCCTGATCGGGGCGCTGCTCGTCGGGCTCGCAGCGGCGAAGGCGATCGCCTGGTCGCGGCGGCTGCCGCTCGTCCCCGTCGACCACCTCGACGGGCACGTCGCCTCGCTCTGGCTGCAGCCGGAGCCGGTCGAGCCGCCCTTCCTCTGCCTGCTCGCGAGCGGCGGCCACACGATGCTGCTCGACGTCCGCTCGCACCGCGAGCGCGAGCTGATCGGCACGACGCGGGACGACGCGGCCGGGGAGGCGTTCGACAAGGGCGCGCGCCTGCTCGGCCTCGGCTACCCCGGCGGGCGCGAGATCGACCGGCTCGCGCGCGAGGGCGACCCCGCCGCCTACGAGTTCCCGGTCGCCCGCGTGCCCGACCTCGACTTCTCGTTCTCCGGCCTGAAGACGGCGCTGCTCTACGCCGTGCGCGACCTGCCGCCGGAGGAGCTCGAGCGCCGCCGCGCCGACCTGGCCGCGTCGTACCAGCGCGCGATCGTGCGGGCGCTCGTCGGCCGCGTCCGCGAGGCCGTCGAGCGGACGGGCCGGGAGCGGGTGGCGGTCGTCGGCGGCGTCGCCGCGAACTCCGAGCTGCGCGACTCGCTCCCCGGCGCCGCGCTCGCGCCGCTCGCGCTCTGCACCGACAACGCGGCCATGATCGCCTCCGCCGCCCGGTACGCCGAGCCGGTGCCGTACCCGGGCTACCTCGGCCTCGATGCGTATGCGTCGCGCTGACCGGCGCGTCCTGCTCCTCGGCGTCACGCTCGTCGCCGTCGCGGCCGCGGTCTTCGCCATCCGGGAGGAGGTCGGCGGCTCGCGCAGCGTGCCCTGGCCGGCGCACCCGACCGGCACGTGGAACGGCCTCGTCGCGCCGCGGCCCGCGGTGGCGCTGCCGCCGCTCTCGATCGTCGTCCTGCACACGCCCTCGGTGGCCGAGCGGGCGGCCGGGGGAGGGCCGGCGTCGCCCGCGCAGGTGCGGGCGTGGTCGGCGGACGCCCGCGCCGCCCAGGACGCCGTCGTCGCGCGGCTCTCGGCCGGGGGCGTGCGGATCCGCCCGCTCCTCCGCTTCACGCGTGTTCTCGACGGGTTCTCGGCCGCCGTCGACCCCGCGACGGCGGCCCAGCTCGAGTCCGACCCGGACGTCGCCGGCGTCTACCCGGTCCGCGTCGCGTATCCCGCGCTGGACTCCTCCGAGATCCTCGCCGACCCCTCGTTCGGCGTCGGCTCCGGCCACCGCCTCCAGGCGCCGCCCGCCGGGCTCGCCGGCAGCGGCGTGACGATCGCGCTCCTCGACACGCACGTCGACGCCACGGTCGCCTATCTCCACAACTCCGTCCTGCCGGAGGTGGACGTCGTCGCCCGCGCGCCGGGCGCGGCGGAGGTGCACGGGACCGAGCTCGCCGGGCTGCTGATCGGCGGCGGCGGCCCGGGCGGGATCGGCGGCGCCGCGCCGGGGGCGCAGCTGCTGCCGATCCGGGTCGCCGGACTGCAGCGCGACGCCGCCGGCACGCTCTCCGTCTTCGCGCGCAGCGACCAGATCGTCGCCGGCCTCGACCGCGCCGTCGACCCGAACCAGGACGGCGACCGCAGCGACGCGGCCCGGATCGCCGTCCTCGCGCTCGCCGAGCCGTTCGCCGGCTTCGGAGACTCGCCCGAGGCGCAGGCGGTCGCCGGCGCGACCGAGCTCGGGACGCTCGTCGTCGCCGCGGCCGGGAACGACGGGCCGGCCGCCGAGCGCGCCGGCGACCTGTCGGGGCCGGGCGCCGCCCCCGACGCGCTCACCGTCGGCGCCGTCGATGCCCGCCCGACCGTGCCTCAGGCGCGCGTGTCGCTCCGCGCGGGCGGCACGACGTACAGCGGCGACGCCACCCTCGCCGGCGTCGTCCAGCCTGCGCACTCGCTCGGGCTCTCGGTGCAGACCCGACCGGCGAAGGGGAAGGCCGTGTTCGTCCGCGGCGGCCCGTCGCCGGTCGCCGCCGTCCACGCCGCGGGCGTCGCGGGCGCGGCCGCGATCCTGGTCGGCGCGACCGCCCCGCTCGCCGCGGGCGGCCTGCCGCTCGACCCGGATGCGCTCGTGCCGACCCTCTCGCTGCCGCCGACGATCTCGGACGCCGTCCAGCGCGCGCTCGCGGCCGGGAAGCCGGTGCACGTCTCGATCTCCCGCGCCGAGCCGCGGCCGAACCGCAACGCGAACGGCGCCGCACGCTTCTCGTCCACCGGGCTCTCGTTCGACGGCCTGGTCAAGCCGGAGGCGCTCGCGCCCGGCGTCTCGATCGCGACGAGCGCCCCGAACGCGCCGGACGGACAGCCGCGCTGGGCGACCGTGAGCGGCACGAGCGCCGCCGCCGCGGTCGCAGCCGGCGACGCGGCGCTGCTCGCCCAACAGCACCCGTCCTTCTCCGCGGCCGAGCTGCGCGCGTTCCTCGTCGGGAACGCCGTCGGGCTGGGCGGCGTCTCGTTCGCGGCGCAGGGCGCCGGGCTCCTCACAGCGGTCGGCGCCTCCGAAGGCAGGCTGCTCTCGCTGCCGGACACGCTCGTGCTCCACGCCGGCCGGGCGGAGTTCCGGATCGAGAACGTCTCCGCCGAGAGCGTCGGCGTCACGCTCCGCACCGTCCACGGCGTCGGGGCCGCGACGCTCCACGCCCGGCTGTCGCGGCGCCGGCTGACGATCCCCGCCCTCGGCAGCGCGACCGTCCGGCTCACCGTCGCCGCGACCCCGGCGGCCGGCGCGAGCGTCGTCACCGGCGTCGTCCTCGCGCGCGCAGCCGACGGACGCGGCGGCATCAGGATCCCGTGGGCGCTCGCCTTCCCTCGGCCGGAGGGGAGCCTCCTCGGCGACGTCACGCTCTCCTCGCACGGCTTCTCCGCCTCCGACCGCTCGCCGGCCGTGCTCGCCGTCGACGCCGGTCGCGTCGACACGCCCGTCACCCTCCCCGACATCCACGCGCTCTCCCGGCTCGACGTCGAGCTCTGGCGGAACGGCTCGCTCGTCGGACTGCTCGCGCGCCTGCGCGACGTGCTCCCCGGCCACTACACGTTCGGACTGACCGGACGGGGCCCCGACGGCAACCTCCTGGCGCCCGGCGGCTACGAGCTGCAGGTGGTCGCGGTACCCGTGGATGGAGGCAACCCGACTCGTCGGAAACTACGGTTTGCCCTGCACTAGGCGGACGTATACTCGCCCGCGGAGTCGCTTTCCACCGTCTTTGCTCGATAAAAGGAGCAGACTGTGACCACAGTCGAAACCGGGGTGTCGCACCTTCGCGAGAACCCCTTCGAACTCGCACGCGAGCAGCTGCGCCGCGTCGCGGGCACCTTCGATATCGACCCGAACCTCGTCGAGGTGCTGGGCCGTGTCAAGAAGGCCGTCGAGGTCTCGATCCCCGTCACGATGGACGACGGGCACACCGAGGTCTTCACCGGCTTCCGCGTCACCCACAACATCGCGCGCGGCCCCTCCAAGGGCGGCATCCGCTACCACCCGGACGTCACCGTCGACGAGGTGAAGGCCCTCGCGATGTGGATGACCTGGAAGTGCGCGCTGATGGGGATCCCCTTCGGCGGCGCCAAGGGCGGCGTCGTCTGCAACCCGAAGACGATGTCGCGCGGCGAGCTCGAGCGGATGACCCGCCGCTTCACGAGCGAGATCATCAACGAGATCGGCCCGGAGAAGGACATCCCGGCACCGGACGTCGGCACCGACGGCTCGACGATGGCCTGGATCTTCGACACGTTCTCGATGAACAAGGGCCACTCCGTCCTCGGCGTCGTCACCGGCAAGCCGCTGACGATCGGCGGCTCGCTCGGCCGCGAGGAGGCCACCTCGCGCGGCGCGCTCTTCTGCCTGCGCGACGCGGTCGCGAAGCTCGACAAGACGATCGCCGGCCAGAAGGTCGTCGTCCAGGGCTTCGGCAACGTCGGCAGCTACCTGGCGCAGTTCCTGCACCAGGAGGGCGCGACCGTCGTCGGCATCTCCGACTCGACCACGGCGCTCCACAACCCGAAGGGCATCGACGTCCCGGCCGCGTTCGCGCACAAGCGCGAGACCGGCTCGCTCGTCGGCCTCAAGGACGCGGAGACGATCACGAACGAGGAGCTCATGCTGCTCGACTGCGACGTCCTCGCCCCGTGCGCGCTCGAGCAGGTGATCACCGACGAGAACGCGGACAAGGTGAAGGCGTCGATCATCGTCGAGGGCGCGAACGGCCCGGTGACGCCGGCCGCCGACGCGATCCTCGAGGACCGCGGCATCCTGATCCTGCCGGACGTGCTTGCGAACGCGGGCGGCGTCGTCGTCTCCTACTTCGAGTGGGTGCAGGGCCTCCAGGAGTACTTCTGGAAGGAGGTCGAGGTGAACGCGAAGCTGAACGACATCGTCAGCCGCGCGTTCGACGAGACCTGGGAGACCGCGCAGTCGCGGAAGCTCCCGATGCGGGTCGCCGCGTACGGCCTGGCGGTGCAGCGCGTCGCCGAGGCCACCGTCACGCGGGGCATCTATCCCTAGGCCCGAAGTCGTCCTCTACCACGCGGCCGGCTGCCACCTCTGCGAGGCGGCCGGCCGCGTCGTGCGCGCGGCGCAGGCGGAGCTCGGGTTCGAGCTGCGCGAGGTCGCGATCGACGGCGACCCCGAGCTCGAGGCGGCCTACCGCGAGTGGATTCCGGTCGTCGAGATCGACGGCAGGCGGCGCTTCACGTACTTCGTCGAGCCCGCCGCGCTGCGCCGGGCGGTTGCACAAGCGGCGCCGTAGCGCCCGCTGCTACAACAGGTCGCGCTGTTACGAACTACCCGACGATTGGAGGCCGTGTGGCGGATCGCCTGACCGTGGGCGTCGCTGCCCGCCTGAGCCGGTACCTGCAGGTGCTGACCCAGGCGCGCAAGATGGGGAAGACGCGCATCTCCTCGCAGGAGATCGCCGAGTACACGAACATCAACGCGACGCAGATCCGCCGCGACCTGTCCACGTTCGGGAAGTTCGGCAAGCGCGGGGTCGGCTACTCGATCGAGTCGCTGCTCGAGGAGATCCGCAAGATCCTGCGCACGCAGGGCCAGCACAACATCGCCCTCGTCGGCGCCGGCCGGCTCGGCCAGGCGATCGCGTCGTCCGCGATCTTCGCCGAGCACGGGATCAACATCGCCGCCGTCGTCGACACCGACCCGGCGAAGGTCGGCCAGCCGATCGGCAACGTCCAGGTGGAGCCGTACGACCGCCTGCCCGAGCTCGTCCGCGAGAAGAACGTCGTCGTCGGCGTGCTCGCCGTCCCGGCGGCCGCCGCCCAGCGCGCCGCGGACGACCTCGTCGCGGCGGGCGTCCAGATCATCTTCAACTACTCCGAGGCGCTGCTCGAGACGCCCTCCGACGTGACCGTGCACACGTCGAACCCGGCGGTCGAGCTGCTCTACGCGCTCTACTTCCACCTGACGTAGCCTCCGCCGCGTGCGGATCCTGCTCTGGCACGGCTACCTGCTCGGCGGCACGGGCTCGAACGTCTACACGCGCGCCCTCGCCCGCGAGTGGAGCCTCGCCGGGCACGAGGTCACCGTCGTCTGCCAGGAGCGGCACCCGGAGCGCTACGACGTCGGCACGGCGCGGGTCGTCGTCCCCGACCTGCCCGAGCGGCTGCTGCCGGTCTTCGTGCTCGACCGCTACGAGGGGCTGGACGCGCGGCTGCTCGTCGACTTCACGCCCGGGCAGCGCGACGCGTACGTGGAGGCGAACGCCGCGGCGCTGCGCGAGCTCGGCCCGGCCGACCTCGTCTTCGCGAACCACGTCGTGCTCGGCGGGCCCGTCGGCGCGGCGAGCGGGACGCGCTTCGCGGTCAAGGCGCACGGCTCCGAGCTCGAGTACGCGCTGCGCGGCCGCCCCGACCTCGCCCGCTGGGGCGCCCGGTCGCTCGCCGCCGCGGACGCCGTCTACGTCGGCTCGGAGCACATCCGCGAGGTGCTCGAGGACGTCTGCGGCCACGTCGACCGGGTGCACACGGTGCCGCCGGGCGTCGACCCGGACGAGTTCCGGCGCGAGCCGCGCCCCCAGGCGCTCGCGGCGCTCGTCGAGGAGGCGCGGCACGACCCGCCGAACCCCGGCAACCGCGACGAGCGCCATCCCGACGAGGGCAACGCGGAGCGGTTCGCCGCCTTCTTCGCGGACGAGCGACCGACCGTCCTCTACTTCGGGAAGCTGATCGAGAACAAGGGCGTCCACGTCCTGTTCGAGGCGCTCGACGGACTCGACGCGCGCGCCGTGGTCGTCGGCTTCGGCGACTGGCGGCACGAGCTGGAGCGGCGCGCGCCCGCCGGCACGCTCTTCACCGGGCCGCTCGAGCATCGCCACCTCGTCCACCTGCTGCCGCTCTGCGACGCGTCGGTCGTCCCCTCGATCTTCCCGGAGGCGTTCGGCATGGTCGCCGCCGAGGCCGCGGCCGCGGGCGTTCCGCCCGTCGTGGCGGACCACTCGGGCCTCGCCGAGGTCGCCGCCGGGATCGCCGAGGAGCTCGACCCGGCGCACGCCGCGCTCGTCTCGTTCCCGACCGGCGACGCCGCCGCCCTGCGGGAGCGGCTGGCCGCCCTGCTCGCCCTGCCCGCTGCGGAGCGGCGCGAGCTCGGGCTCGCCGCACGGCGCGCCGTCGAGCGGCGCTGGAGCTGGGCGGCGGTAGCGGAGCGGCTGCTCGGGTAAGCGCCCGCCGTGGCCCACGACGACGAGATCTTCGGGATCGACCGGAGGAAGGCGATCCTGACGGGGCTCGTCTCGCTCGCGATCGTCGCCGCCTTCGTCGCCGTGCTCGGCCAGGTGACGAGCTTCCGCGAGATGCTGCGCGCGCTCGAGCGGGCGGACGGCGGCTGGTTCCCGCTCTGCCTCGCCGGCGAGCTCGCCGCCTACGCCGGGTACATCGTCGCCTACCGGGACGTCGCCCGCGTCGACGGCGGCCCCTGCTTCTCGCTCTGGACGGCGGCGCGCGTCGTCGCGATCGGCTTCGGCGCGTTCGTCGCCGGCACGTCCGCGGGCTCGCTCGGACTCGACTTCTGGGCGCTCCACCGCGCGGGCGAGAAGCCGCACGTCGCCGCCCGGCGGGTGCTGGCGCTGAACACGATCGAGTGGGCGGTGCTCGCGTCGCTCGCGTGCCTCGCCGGCGCGCTGTCGCTCGCCGGCTGGGGGAGCGAGGCGCCGCTGCCGATGAAGCTCGCCTGGCTCGCCGTCGTCCCCGCGTGCGTCGCGGCGGCGCTCTGGGTCAGCTCGCCGCGCCGGGTCGACCGGCTGTCGTCGCTCCCGCACGACGAGGTGGAGCTCGAGCGCGACCCGCGCACCTGGGCGCGCTGGCTCTCGCACGCCGGCCGCGCCGGCTTCTCGGACGCGGTCGGCGGCGTCGTCATCGTCCGCCACCTGCTCGCGCGGCCGCGCCGCCATCCGGGCGCGGTGCTCGGCTTTCCGCTCTACTGGGCCGGCGACATCCTGGCGCTCTGGGCGGCGCTGCGCGCGTTCGGCCAGCACGCGCCGCTGCCGGCGCTCGTGCTCGCGTACACGACCGCGTACGTCGTCACCGCGCTGCCGCTCCCGGCGGGCGGCGCGGGCGGGATCGAGGCCGGCGTCGCGTTCTCGCTCGCCGCGGTCGGGATCCCGATCGCGCCCGCCCTGCTCGCCACGCTCGTCTACCGCGTCTTCACGCTCTGGCTGCCGATCGGGCCGGCGCTCGCGGCCCTGTCGCGGGTGGGCCGGCTGGCCGAGGAGCTTCCTTCGGTTCCGCGCGCCGAGGCGACCTGACTACAGTTTCTGTAGTGGGAGAGGAGCAGAAGGTCGGGTACGAGGAGCTGCTCGCGCGTTCGCGCGCGGCGTTCGAGGAGGTGCCGGACTTCACCGTCGCGGTGGAGGAGGAGTTCGCGCTCCTCGATCCGGCGACGCTCGGGCTCGTGAATCGCTTCGAGGAGCTGCAGGCGGCCGCCCAGGGCACCGAGCTCGAGCCGCACCTCGTCGGCGAGCTGATCGCCTCGGAGGTCGAGGTCCGCACGGGCCGCTGCGACACGTTCGCCGACGCGGCGGCGCGTCTCGGCGAGCGTCGCGCCCAGCTCCGCGCGCTCGCGGACCCGCTCGGGATCGGCCTCTCCGCGGTCGGCACCCACCCGTGGGCGCCGTGGCAGGAGCAGCGGATCATCGACACGCCGCACTACCGGCGCAACGACGAGATCCTCCGCTACGTCGTCTGGCGGAACAACACCTTCGGCCTGCACGTCCACGTCGGCGTGAACGGCCCCGACCGCGCGATCCGCACGTGCTCCGCGCTCCGCAACTTCCTGCCCGAGCTGCTCGCGCTCTCGTCGAGCTCGCCGTTCGTGGAGGGCGTCTTCACGCACCTCCACTCGGCGCGCACGCAGGTCTTCACGCGCATGTTCCCGCGCTGCGGAATCCCGGACTCGTTCCGCGACTGGGCCGACTGGGAGCGGTACGTGCGCTTCCTGTACGAGACCGGCTCGATCTCCGAGCACACGCAGATCTGGTGGAGCGTCCGCCCGCACCTCGCGTTCCCGACGGTCGAGATCCGGATCTGCGACGCGCAGCCCGACCTCGGCGAGGCGCGCTCGCTCGCGGCGCTCTGCTACGCGCTGACGGCGCGGATCGTGCGCGCGCTCGACGAGGGCGAGCCGCTCCCCGACCATCCGCACCGGCTGCTCGAGGAGAACCTCTGGCGCGCGATCCGGCACGGGCTCTCCGGCGAGCTGATCGACCTCGACCGGGGCGAGGTCGTCCCGGCGCGGGCGCGGCTCGAGCAGCTGTGCGAGTGGGTCAGGCCGGTCGCCGACGAGCTCGGCGCGGGCGACTGGCTCGCGATCCCCGAGCGGAACGCGGCCGAGCGGCAGATCGCACGCCACGCCGAGGGCGCGACGATGGAGCAGATCTTCGCCGAGCAGGTGCGCTGGGACGACCGTGTCCGAAGCTGACGTCTCGGCCGAGCAGCTCGTCGAGGAGCTGCGCAAGGCGAAGGTCTCGGACCTGCTCGTGCACACGTGCTCGCTGCTCGCCTCGCTCGGCTACGGCAAGCTCGCGCCGGAGGCGCGCGACCTCGAGCAGGCGCGGCTCGCGATCGACGCCCTGAAGGCGTGGACGCCGCTCCTCCCGGAGGAGGCGCGGCGGGACGTCCAGCAGGTGCTCGCGAACCTCCAGCTCGCGTACGCCGAAGCCGCCGCCGCGTAGCGGCGTCCGAACCGGCCATGTCCCCGGACCTGGTCCCGGGACGTGGCCCGCGAGGACAGGTCCGTTCCGGCGCGCGGCCCTCTGTGCAGGGAAAATGCCCCTTCGGGACATGTCCCCGGACCTGGTCCCGGGACATGTCCGGAAAGGGCAAGGCCGCCTCGCTTACGATGGGTGCGTGGCGGAGGGTGCGGCGAAGCGCGTCATGATCGTCGGGCTGGACTGCGCCGAGCCGTCGCTCGTGCTGGAGCGCTGGCGCGACCGGCTGCCGACGCTCGCGGGGCTGATGGACCGTGGCGTCTCCGGCCGGCTGACCTCGATCGTGCCGCCGATCACCGTGCCCGCCTGGAGCTGCATGATGTCGAGCCGGACGCCCGGCGACCTCGGCGTCTACGGCTTCCGCAACCGCGCCGACCACACCTACGACGGCGCCTTCATCGCCGACTCGACCGCGATCAAGGCGCCGCGGCTCTGGGATCTCGTCGGCCGCGCCGGCGGCCAGTCGGTCGTGCTCGGCGTCCCCGGCTGCTACCCGCCGAAGCCGCTGCGCGGCGCGATGGTCGGCTGCTTCCTGACCCCCGGACTCGACAGCCGCTACACGTACCCGCCTGCGCTCCGCGACGAGATCCGCGACCTCGTCGGCGAGTACATGTTCGACGTCACCGGCTTCCGCACCGACGACAAGGAGCGGCTGCTCGCGGACATCTACGAGATGACCGACAAGCGCTTCCGGCTCGCCGAGCACCTCGCCGAGACGCGCCCGTGGCAGCTGTTCGCGATGGTCGAGATGGGCACCGACCGCATCCACCACGGCTTCTGGAAGTTCATGGACGCCGAGCACCGCAGGCACGAGCCCGGCAACGCGTTCGAGCAGGCGATCCTCGACTACCACGTCCACCTCGACGGCCTGATCGGCGGCCTGCTCCGCCACGCGGACGACGACACGCTCGTGCTCGTCGTCTCCGACCACGGCGCGAAGCGCCTCGAGGGCGGGATCCGCGTCAACGAGTGGCTGCGCCGCGAGGGCCTGCTCGCGACCGCGACCGAGCCCGACGGCGTGACGACGCCGCGCGAGGCCGGGATCGACTGGGCGCGGACGACGGCGTGGGGGGAGGGCGGCTACTACGCGCGTGTCTTCCTCAACGTCGAGGGCCGCGAGCCGCAGGGCACCGTGCCCGCCGCCGACTACGAGCGCGTCCGCGACGACCTCGCCGCCCGCCTCGCCGCGATCCCGGACGAGAACGGGAACCCGATCCCGACCCGCGTCCACAAGCCGGAGGAGCTCTACGACGAGGTCGAGGGCGTCGCCCCCGACCTGATCGTGATCTTCGGCGACCTGCTCTGGCGCTCCGTCGGGACGATCGGCGGCGACGAGGGCATCCACACGTTCGAGAACGACACCGGCCCCGACGACGCGAACCACGCGCAGGACGGGCTCTGGATCGCCGCCGGCGCGGGCGTCTCTGCGCGCGGAACGCTCGACGCGCACCTGCTCGACGTCGCGCCGACCGTGCTCGAAGTGCTCGGCCTGCCGGCGCCGCCCGAGATGCGCGGCGCGAGCCGAGCGGGGGAGCTGGCGGCGTGAGGAACCTGGTCGTCTACGTCTCGGACGCGCTCCGCACCGACCACGTCGGCTGCTACGGCGCCCGCCGCGTGAACACGCGCACGATCGACGAGCTCGCCGCGACCGGCGCGCGCTTCGACCAGGCGGTCGCCGCCGCCCCGTGGACGTGCCCGTCGACGACCTCGATGATCACCGGCCTCTACCCGCACCACCACGGCTACCTGCACTGGGACGCGACCCTCGACCCCGCGATCCCGACGCTGTTCACGGTCGCGGCCGCGAACGGCTACGAGAGCGGCAGCTTCGTCTTCGACGCGGACTACCTGTTCAAGGGCTTCCCGGACGCGAACGTCGCGGGGACGAGCGAGTCCCTGGACGGCGTCGTCGCCTGGCTGCGCGAGCGCCGCGAGCGGCCGTTCGTGCTCTGGTTCCACAGCTGGGCGACGCACATGCCGTACGACGTCGACCACGCCGCGCGCAAGGAGTGGCAGGCGGCGAAGGAGCAGATCATGTCCGGGATCCGGTCGGACAGCGCCGCCGCGCTCGAGGAGCTGCGCGAGTCGTACGCGCAGGCGGTCGAGCGCTCGTCGGAGGTCTTCCTCGCCGGCTTCCTCGAGGAGCTCGACGCGCTCGGCGTGCGCGACCGGACGGCGCTCGCGTTCCTCTCCGACCACGGCGAGTCGTGGGGCGAGCGCTTCGCCGACAAGGAGCAGGTCAAGGGCACCTACCACATGCACGGCGCGCGGCTGGACGAGGAGATCGTCGAGGTGCCGCTGATCCTCTCCGCACCCGGGCTCGTCGAGCCGGCGGTCGTGCCGGAGCAGGTCTCGCTCGTCGACCTGACGCCGACCCTGCTCGACCTCGGCGGCGCGCCGCTCGACGGCGTCGACGGCCGCTCGCTGCTGCCGCTCCTCGCCGGCGAGGACCCCGAGCCCGACCGTGACGCCTGGGTCGTCGGCACCGACGGCGGGCGCGTCTCGCAGCTCTGCCTGCGCCGGCCGCCGTGGAAGCTGCTCGTCCACGTCGAGTCCGGCGAGGAGGAGGCGTACCGGCTCGACACCGACCCGCGCGAGCGCCGCAGCGTCCCGGACGAGGTGCCGGCCGAGCTCCGCGAGCGCCTCTACGCCGAGCTCGAGACGGTCGAGCAGCCCGAGGTGAGCGCCGAGGACGCGGCCCGGGTCGAGTCGAGGCTGGCCGACCTCGGCTACCTCTAGGATTCCGATGGTTCGAGCGGAGCGGCCCGCCGCGCTCCGCCCGAGGGGAGCGCCGATGCTGGAGGCCCACGCCGCGCATACAGCCATCCACGGCCTGTACGGGGCCATGTACCTGATCCGCCGCTTCGAGGAGACGCTGCTCCACCTCTTCGCGGCCGGGAAGATGGCCGGGACGACGCACACCTGCATCGGCCAGGAGGCGAACGCGGTCGGGGTCGTCACCTGCCTCGACGCCGACCTGGACGTCATCGTCTCGAACCACCGCTGCCACGGGCACTACCTCGCCCAGACCGACGACGTCGACGGGCTGCTGCGCGAGGTGCTCGGCCGCGAGGGCGGCGTCTGCGGCGGCAAGGGCGGCAGCCAGCACCTCTGCGCCCCGAACTTCTACTCGAACGGCGTCCTCGGCAGCACCGTGCCGCTCGCGGCCGGGATGGCCCTCGCGCAGCGCGAGCGCGGCGACGGCGGGATCGCGACGGTCTTCGCGGGCGACGGGACGCTCGGCCAGGGCGTCGTCTACGAGAGCCTCAACGTCGCGTCGCTCTGGAAGCTGCCGCTGCTCACCGTCGTCGAGCACAACGGCTACGCGCAGTCGACGCCGTCGCACCTGCAGCTCGCGGGCGACGTCGAGGCGCGCGCCGCCGCGTTCGGGATCGCGAGCGAACGGATCGACACGACCGACGTCGCCGAGGTGCGCGGCGCCGCCGAGCGGGCCGTGTCGCACGTCCGCGCGCGCGGCGAGCCGTTCTTCCTCGTCGTCGACACGTACCGCTTCGCGCCGCACTCGAAGGGCGACGACTTCCGCGACCCGGAGGAGATCGCAGGCCGGCGCGAGCTCGACCCGCTCACGGTCGCCGGCGAGCGGGTGGACGACGGCGTCCGCGGCGAGCTGGAGGCGGCGGTCGAGGAGCGGCTCGAGCGCGCGGTCGAGGAGGCGCTCGCCGCGCCGCCCGCCGGGAGCGGCCCGTGAGCGCGCAGGTCCGCTGCGTCCAGGCGCTGAACGCCGGCCTGCACGAGCTCTTCGAGCAGCGCGACGACGTCTACCTGCTCGGCGAGGACCTGCTCGACCCCTACGGCGGCGCGTTCAAGGTCAGCGCCGGCCTCTCGACGCGCTGGCCGGACCGCGTCCTGCCGACGCCGATCAGCGAGCCGTCGATCCTCGGCATCGCCGCCGGCTTCGCGCTCCGCGGCTACCGGCCGATCGTCGAGATCATGTTCGGCGACTTCATCGCGCTCGGCTACGACCAGATCGTCAACGGGATCGCGAAGTTCCGCGAGATGTACGACGAGCAGGTGACGGTGCCGCTCGTCGTGCGGACGCCGATGGGCGGCCGCCGCGGCTACGGGCCGACCCACAGCCAGTCGCTCGAGAAGCTGCTCATGGGCGTGCCGGGGATCGTCGTCGTCGCCGCGAGCGAGTGCCACGACCTCGGCGGCATGCTCGCCGACGCGGTCCTGGACGACCGGCCGGTCTTCTTCATCGAGAACAAGCTCATGTACGGGCGCCCGCAGCGGCGACCCGTGGACGGCTGGGTGGACGAGTTCCGCGTCGTCGAGGGCGAGGGCCCCTGGCCGGCGCTGACGTTCTCCGGCAACGACTTCGGGCGCGCGACCGCGACGCTCGTCACCTACGGCGGCATGCTCCCGCTCGCGCTCGAGGCGGCGACGCAGCTCGTGCTCGAGGAGGAGCTCTTCACCGAGGTCGTCGCGCTCGGCCGGCTGCTGCCGCTCGACCTCGAGCCGGTGCTCGGGTCGCTCGCGCGGACGGGCCGGCTCGTCACGGTCGAGGAGGGGACGCTGACCGCGGGCGTCGGCGCCGAGATCGCGGCGCGCGTCCAGGAGGCGGCCTGGGACGACCTGCGCGCGCCGGTGAAGCGGGTCGCGGCGCGCGACGGGATCATCCCGTCGGCGCGGACGCTCGAGGACGAGATGCTGCCGGGCGTCGACGACGTGGTCGCCGCGGTCGCCGAGCTCGCGGGGCTCCGCCGCTGATGCTCGAGATCGTGCTCACGCGCGAGGACGCGAACAGCGAGTCTGCGCTCCTCTCCGAATGGCTCGCGGACGACCGCGCCGCGGTCAAGAAGGGCCACGTCGTCTGCGTCGTCGAGACGTCGAAGGCGTCGGTCGAGATCGAGGCGCCCGCCGACGGGATCCTCGTCCACCTCGTCGGCGAGGGCGTCGAGGTCGAGCTCGGGACGACGATCGCCGTCGTCGCGAAGAGCGAGGCGGAGGCGGCGACCGCCGGTGAGCGGAAGGCGGCCGCGCCGACGCCGGTCGAGGACGGGCATCGCAACGTCACCCGCAAGGCGGCCGCGCTCGCCGCCGAGCACGGGATCGACCTCGCGACGATCGCGAAGAGCGGCTTCGTCACCGAGGCGGACGTCGAGGCGGCGATCCGCGCCCGCGAGCCGGAGCGGCTGCAGCTCGACCCGCTCCTCGCCGGCATCTCGACCGAGAACGTGACCCTGCCCGCGACCTTCGACCTCGACCCGGCCGAGGGAGCGCTCGCTCCGGAGTTCCTCGCCGAGCTGCGCGCCGACCCGGCCGCGTTCGGGGCGCTCTCGTCGGAGGAGCGCTGCGAGCGGTACCGCGCCGCGGGCGCGGTCGTCGGCGACGGCGTCGTGCTCGGGCGCGGGACGGTGATCGTCGCGCCGCGGCTCGTGCTCGGCGACGGCGTGCGGATCGAGGACGGCGGCCGCGTCACCTGCGCCGAGGTCTTCGCCGTGGGGCCGCTGACGCGCTTCGGCCACTCGCTGCAGCTCTCCTGCCGGCGCGCCTTCGTCGGCTCGGGCGTCTACGCGGGCGTGAAGCTCGTGATCGGCGGCGGCGGCCATCGCGACCCGTGGGCGACCTTCGTCATGGGCGACGACGTCTACCTCGGCGACGAGGCGTACGTGAACGTGGCGCGGCCGGTGCTGATCGGCGCCGAGGCGTTCGTGACGATGCGCTCGCTGCTCGTCACGCACAACATCGGCCACTCGCCGCTCGAGGGCTTCGAGAACCGCTTCGCCGGGATCGTCGTCGAGGACCGGGCGCAGGTCGGGCTCGGCGCGATCGTCTACGCGGGCTGCCGGATCGGCCGCGAGGCGATCGTCGGCTCCGGCTCCTACGTCGTCTCGGACGTGCCCGCCGGGATGCTCGCGCTCGGCGTCCCGGCGCGCGTCGCGGGGCCGGCGAGCCGCGAGGTGCCGAGGTCGCGGCAGGCGGAGCTCGTCCGGCGCTGGCTGCACGAGCTGCACGAGACGCTCCTCCTCTGGGACGTTCCCGTCGAGCGGCTCGAGGCCGGCGACGGGCTCGAGGTCGGCGGCGACCGGGGAGCGGGGCGCGTCCTCTTCGTCGAGTCGCTCCGGGGCGGCGGCGTCGAGCCGGGCGCGGGGGAGACGGTCGTGCTCACGCTCGACGCCGGCGACGCCGCGCCGGACGGCGTCGTCGTCTTCGACCTGCTCGCGCGGCGGGCGCACGGCCACGACGGCGGCGTCCTCGCCGACTCGGTGCGCGAGTTCTGCCGCAAGCGCGGCGTCCGCTTCCGGCCGGGCCCCTGGCGCTACGCTGGCGGGCTGCTCTAAAGCCGCAGCCCCGATCCGCGTGCGCGGGGATGGGGCCGGCCGCGCCCGGCGCGAGCCTGCGTCCATGGCCCGCCATCGCCTCAAGCGGAAGACCGAGCACCCGAGCGGCCGCCCCGACCCGAAGCAGCCAAGTAACAGACTGTTACAAGCCAAGGTTCCGCAGCCGCGCGCGCCGCGCCTGCCGGGACACGGCATGCGCTGATCCCGGCTACCTTGGGCGCGTGGTCGGAGGGGTCCCGCCGCTCGCTGCACAGCTGATTCGCGCCGACGCGGCCTTCCGCGACGCGCTCGCGGGCTGGGACGCGCGCCGGCCGCTTCCCGCCGCCGCCGAGGACGCGGTCGCGCGCGAGCAGCTGATCGAGATCAGGCTCGCCGGCGACGCCCGCGTCTACCGCGTCGTCCTGCGCGGGCTGCCGTCGCGGCTGCGCGCGGACGTCGCCGACGACGTCGCCGTGCTGCACGACCTGCATGCGCTCGCGCCCGCGAAGGGGACGAAGCGCCCGAAGACCCGCGTCGGGGCGGCGCTCCCGCTGGCGACGCTCCGCCGCTACTACCGCGAGGCGCAGGCCCGCTCGGGGATCCCGTGGCGATACCTGGCCGCGATCAACTACGTCGAGACGCACTTCGGACGGCTCCGCCAGCCGAGCTGGGTCGGCGCGCAGGGGCCGATGCAGTTCATGCCGAGCACCTGGGCCGCCTACGGGCGCGGAGACGTCCACGACCCGCACGCCGCGATCCTCGCCGCCGGGCGCTACCTGCGCGCGGCCGGCGGGCCGCGCGACATGCGCACCGCGGTCTGGCACTACAACCCGTCCTGGAGCTACGTCGACGCGATCGACCGCTACGTCGCGCGCATCCGCCGCAGCCGGCTCGGGCTCGCCGCGCTCTATGCGCGCCGGCTGCTCGCGCGCGGCCCGCACGGCTGGCACCGCCTCGACTGAACCCCGCTCGTGACACGCTCCGGCCGACGCGTGTGGTACAAACATGCCCGCGCCGGGGTCTCTCGGCGCTGACTTTGTAACGCGCCGATTCGACGAGGGAGAGCCCCGTACCCATGAGCTGGTTCATG
This sequence comes from Gaiellaceae bacterium, assembly GCA_035688025.1. GTDB lineage: Bacteria > Actinomycetota > Thermoleophilia > Gaiellales > Gaiellaceae > Palsa-739. The sequence continues at coordinate 30,842 of DASSNM010000009.1, forward strand.
CATCACGCAGTGCTGTTCGCTCTGCTCTGCTCGGGCGCGGCCGTCGCCTACGGCCTCTGGCTGACCGTCTGGCTGCTCGGGCGGCCGGCCGGCACGGAGCGCATGCAGGAGATCGCCCGCGCCGTGCAGGAGGGAGCGGCCGCCTACCTGCGCCGCCAGTACACGACGATCGCCGTGGTCGCGATCGTCCCGTTCCTGCTGCTCGGCTTCTACCACTCGCTCGGGTGGGGCACGGCCGTCGGCTTCCTGATCGGCGCGGTCCTGTCGGCCGCGGCCGGGTTCATCGGGATGAACGTCGCCGTCCGCTCGAACGTCCGCACCGCCGAGGCGGCGCGCGGCGGCCTGCCGCCCGCGCTGAACGTCGCCTTCCGGGCCGGCTCGGTGACGGGCCTGCTCGTCGTCGGCCTCGGCCTGCTCGGCGTCGCCGGGTACTACTGGTTCCTCGTCCGCGTGCTCAACCACACGTCGAGCTCCGCGATCTCCGACCTCGTCGGCCTCGCCTTCGGCGGCTCGCTGATCTCGGTCTTCGCCCGACTTGGCGGCGGCATCTACACGAAGGCCGCGGACGTCGGCGCCGACCTCGTCGGCAAGATCGAGGCGGGCATCCCGGAGGACGACCCGCGCAACCCGGCCGTGATCGCGGACAACGTCGGCGACAACGTCGGCGACTGCGCCGGCATGGCGGCCGACCTGTTCGAGACGTACGCGGTCACCGCCGTCGCCGTGATGCTGCTCGGCGTCAGCACGACCGCCGCGAGCGCCGGCACCAACATCTTCCTGTACCCGCTCGTGATCGGCGGCGTCTCGATCCTCGCCTCGATCGTCGGCGTCCAGTTCGCCCGCGTCCGCGAGGGCGGGAACATCATGAACGCGCTCTACCGCGCCGTCCTCGTCGCGACCGGCCTCTCGGCGCTCGCCTTCTGGCCGCTGACGACGGCGTTCGACTCGACCGGCAAGTTCAGCTTCGGGAACCTCTACGGCTCCGCGCTGATCGGCCTCGCCGTCACCGCGCTGCTCGTCGGGATCACCGAGTTCTACACGGGCACCCGCTGGAAGCCGGTCAAGGACATCTCGAAGGCGTCCCAGACCGGGCACGCGACGAACATCATCGAGGGCCTCGCCGTCGGCATGCAGGCGACCGCGGCGCCGGTGATCGTGATCGCGATCGGGATCCTGCTCGCGAACCACTTCTCGGGCCTGTTCGGGATCGGCGTCGCCGTGATGGCGCAGCTCTCGATGACCGGCCTGATCGTGGCGCTCGACGCGTACGGCCCCGTCACCGACAACGCGGGCGGCATCGCCGAGATGGCCGACCTGCCGCCGGAGGTGCGCGCGATCACCGACCCGCTCGACGCGGTCGGCAACACGACGAAGGCCGTGACGAAGGGCTACGCGATCGGCTCGGCCGCGCTCGCCGCGCTCGTCCTCTTCGGCTCCTACGCCGACGGCCTGCACACGCAGGCGAAGGCCGGCTCGGCGCTGCACGCGATCACGTTCGACCTCTCGAACGCCTGGGTGATCGCCGGCCTCTTCATCGGCGGACTGATGCCGTTCCTGTTCGCGTCGCTCGCGATGCAGGCGGTCGGTCGCGTCGGCGGCGAGGTCGTGCAGGAGGTGCGCCGGCAGTTCCGCGAGAACCCCGGGATCATGGAGGGGACGACGCGGCCGGAGTACGGGCGCGCGATCGACATCGTCACGAAGTCGGCGATCCGCTCGATGATGCTGCCGGCGCTCGTCCCGATCGGCTTCCCGATCGTCGTCGGGATCATCAACGCGCGGATGCTCGGCGGCCTGCTGATCGGCACGATCGTCACTGGACTCTTCCTCGCGATCGCGATGACCTCGGGCGGCGGCGCCTGGGACAACGCGAAGAAGCTGATCGAGGACGGCCTCTACGGCGGCAAGGGCTCCGAGGCCCACGCCGCGGCCGTCACGGGCGACACCGTCGGCGACCCGTACAAGGACACCGCGGGCCCGGCGATCAACCCGATGATCAAGATCGCGAACATCGTCGCGATCCTGATCATCCCGCTCGTCATCTCGATCCACAGCTAGCAGCGGCTCCGGGGGCCGGGCGCAGCGCCCGGCCCCGGGACCGCCACACCTTCCGGGCGGAGTACCGTTGTCTCCGTGCGCAACCGGCTGGATCTCGCGGTCGGCGTGCTCGCCGGAGCGGGCGCGGTCGTGCTCGTCTCCGGGGCGGTCGCGCTGCTCGAGCGCCAGGTGCCCGTGCTCAGCCTCGGCGTCCTCTACGTGTTCGCCGTGCTCCCGGTCGCCGTCGTCTGGGGCGCCCCGCTCGCAGCCGGGGTCGCGGTCGCGAGCATGCTCGCGTTCAACTGGTTCTTCCTGCCTCCCCGGCACACGTTCCACCTGCGCGACGAGGCGAACTGGCTCGCGCTCGCCGTCTACCTCGTCACCGCGTTCGTCGTCGGCGCCCTCGCCTCGCGGGCGCGGCGGCGGCGCGACGACGCCGAGCAGCGGCGGGTCGAGGCGCACGTGCTCGCGGAGACGGCCGCCGACGTGCTCCGCGGCGCCGCGCTCGCGGACGTCGTCGCGCGGCTCGAGGCTGAGCTCGCGCGCGTGCTCCACGTCGAGGCGGCCCGGCTCGAGCTCGGCGAGGCGCCGGCGGGGGAGGGAGAGGCCGCGCTCCGGCTCGACGCCGGCAGGCGGCCGGTGGCGACCCTGCTCGTCGACGCGGCGGCGCCCGTCGACCCGGCGGTCGCGGCGCGCTTCCTGCCGGCGCTCGCGTCGCTGCTCGGCGTCGCCGTCGACCGCGGGCGGCTCGAGGCCGAGGCGCTCGAGGCGGAGGCGCTGCGCCGCAGCGACTCGCTCAAGACGGCGCTCCTGCGTGCGGTCTCGCACGACCTGCGCTCGCCGCTGACCGCGATCCTCGCCTCCGCAGGCGCGCTCGCGAACCCGGAGCTCGCGCTCGACGACGCCGACTGCGGAGCGCTCGCCGACGCGATCCGCGACGAGGCGCGCCGGCTCGACCGGGTCGTGGGCGACCTCCTCGACCTCTCCCGGATCGAGGCCGGCGCCGCCGAGCCGCACCGCGAGCTCTGGCCGGTGGACGAGCTCGTCTCGCAGGCGCTCGCAGGCGTCGCCGCGGGCGCGGAGCGGGTTGTCGTGGAGCTCGCCGCCGACGCGCCGCCGGTGCAGGTCGACGCGGCGCAGGTCGAGCGCGCGCTCGCGAACCTGGTCGAGAACGCACTCAAGTTCTCGCCGTCCGGCTCGCCCGTCGTCGTCCGCGCCGAGCACGGCGCGACCGAGCTCCGCATCCACGTCGTCGACCGCGGGTCCGGCCTGACGCCGGCCGAGCGTGAGGCCGTCTTCCAGCCGTTCAGGCGCGGAGAGCGCGCCGCCGGCGGCGTCCGCGGCGCGGGCGTCGGGCTGGCGATCGCGCGCGGCTTCGCCGAGGCGAACGGCGGCCGGCTCTGGACGCAGGAGGACCCCGCCGGCGGGCACTTCGTGCTCTCGCTCCCGCTCGCGGCGCCGGTGCGGGCGTGACCGGCGCGCGGGTGCTCGTGGTGGACGACGAGCCGCAGATCCTGCGCGCGCTGCGGACGAGCCTGCGCGGCGCGGGCTACGAGGTCGAGACCGTCGATACCGCCGAGGGGGCGCTGACCGCGCTCGCCGCCAACCCGCCGGATGCGGTCATCCTCGACCTCGTGCTCCCGGACGGCCGCGGCACCGACGTCTGCCGCGAGCTGCGGACGTGGAGCGAGATCCCGGTGATCGTGCTCTCGGTCGTCGGCGAGGAGGCGGAGAAGGTCGCGGCGCTCGACGCCGGCGCCGACGACTACGTGACGAAGCCGTTCGGGATCGAGGAGCTGCTCGCGCGCCTGCGGGCGGCGATGCGGCGCGTCGACCCGGTGGCGGAGCCGGTGGTCGAGGTGGGGGAGCTGCGGATCGACCTCGCGAACCGCGCGGTCTCGGTCGGCGGCGAGCCGGTGCAGCTGACCCCGCACGAGTATGCGCTCCTGCGCGCGCTCGCGCGCAACCAGGGCAAGCTGCTCACGCACGCGGCGCTCCTGCGCGAGGTCTGGGGCCGCGGCTACGGCGAGGAGTCGCACTACCTGCACGTCTACGTCTCCCAGCTTCGCCGCAAGCTCGAGCCCGATCCCGCGCGGCCGCGCTACATCCGCACCGAGCCGGGCGCGGGCTACCGGCTCGCCGCGCCTTGAGGCGCTCTTGAGGCCGCCGCCGGAATCCTGAGGCCCCCTTGACGCGGGACGCGCGACGCTCGTCCCATGGCGGCTCACGCTCCTCGCTTCGGCACGCTCGACCTGCCCCGCCCGGGACGCGCCGCGGCGCCGCTGCTCGCGCTCGCCCTCGTCGCGCTCCTGCTCGAGGCCGACCCGGTGCTGCGGCTCGCCGGCCTCGCCGCGTGTGCGTGCTTCGCGCTCGCCGGGCTCCTGCGTGCGACCCGCGCGCACCGCGAGCTCGCCGTCGTCCGCCGCTCCGTCGACCGGCTGATCCTCGACGACCCGCGCGGCGGCGAGGTCTCGGAGCTCGTCCAGTGGCGCATGCACGAGCTGGTCGACCCGGAGGCCCGCGACCGCCTCCGCGTCGAGGTCGAGCGGCTCGTGCGCTGCCTCGACCCGTCGCACCTGCCGTCCGCCTCGCCGCTGCGGCGGGCCGCGCTCCGCCGCCACGAGGGGCTCCTGCGCGCGATCGCCCGGCGGCTCGGCGACGAGCGGCCGGTCGCGGCGCGCGGGATCCTGCTCGTCGAGCACCTGCTCCGCGACGGCTCGAGCCCCCTCTACGCCGACCAGAGCGACGCCGAGCTGGCGCGGGCGCTCTCGCGCGTCCTCGGAGCGCTCGAGCCGTGAGCGCGCTGTCGCAGCCGCAGGACCAGGAGGCGCTCGAGCCGCGACGCCTGCGCCGTGTCCTCGTCGGGCGTCCGATGCGGACGGGCCAGCTCGAGGAGACGCTGCTGCCGAAGTGGCTGGCGCTGCCGATCTTCGCGTCCGACCCGCTGTCCTCGGTGGCCTACGCGACCGAGTCGGGGATGGTCGTGCTGCTCGCCGTCGGCGCCGCCTCGCTGCACCTGATCTTCCCGATCTCGATCGCGATCGCCGCCCTGCTCGCGATCGTCGTCCTCTCCTACCGGCAGACCGTGCGCGCCTACGAGACGAGCGGCGGCGCGTACGTCGTCGCGCGCGAGAACCTCGGCACGCTGCCGAGCCTCGTCGCCGCGGCCGCGCTCCTGACCGACTACGTGCTCACGGTCGCGGTCTCGATCTCCGCCGGCATCTTCGCGATCACCTCGTTCGCGCCCTCGCTCGCGTCGCACGTCGTCGGCCTCTCGCTCGCGTGCCTCGTCCTGATCGCGGTCGCGAACCTGCGCGGCGTCCGCGAGACGGGGATCCTGTTCGCGCTCCCGACCTATGCGTTCGTCACCTCGATCGCGCTGCTCGTCGGCGCCGGCCTCGTCGAGCTCGCGACCGGGCACGCGCACCGCGCCGTCGCGCCGCACGCGCTGCCGGTCGGGACCGGGACGCTCGGCCTCTTCGTCCTCCTGCGCGCGTTCTCGTCCGGGTCGACCGCGCTGACCGGGGTCGAGGCGATCGCGAACGGCGTCAACGCGTTCCGGCACCCGCAGGGGAAGAACGCGGCGAAGACGCTCGCCGTCCTCGGGACGATCGCGATCGCGCTCTTCCTCGGCGTCTCGTATCTCGCCGTCCACCTGCACGCGCGGCCGAGCGCCACCACCTCGGTCGTCTCGCAGGTCGCGCGCGCCGTCTTCCCGGCCGGCACCGCCGGCGGCTTCCTCTACTACGTCGTCCAGACCCTGACGCTGATCATCCTCGTCCTCGCCGCGAACACGTCGTTCCAGGGCTTCCCGCGGCTGGCGGCTCTGCTCGGCGCCGACCGCTTCTTCGGCCGCCAGTTCACGAACCTCGGCGACCGACTCGTCTTCTCGAACGGGATCCTCGTCCTGACGACCGCGGCCGGGCTGCTGCTCTGGATCTACCACGCGAACGTCAACAACCTGATCCACCTCTACGTCGTCGGCGTGTTCACCGCCTTCACGCTCTCGCAGGCCGGGATGGTGCGGTACTGGCGGCGGACGCGCGTCCGCGGCTGGCGGTCGAAGGCGGCCGTGAACGCGGTCGGCGGCTGCGCGACCGGACTCGTGACCGCGATCGTCATCTGGACGAAGTTCGCGGAGGGCGCCTGGCTCGTGACCGTCGCGATCCCGGTGCTCGTCGTCGGCATGCTCGGCGTGCGCCGCCACTACGACCGCGTCGCCCGGCGCCTGCGCGCGGGCGCCGCGGCGGTCGCGTCGGCGCCGGTCGCACGCAACCACACGCTCCTCCTCGTCGAGTCGCTCGACGCCGCGAGCGAGCGGGCGCTGGGCGTGGCGCGGCGGATCTCGGACGGCGACCTGCGCGCGATCCACGTTCCCGTCCGCGGCAGCGACCCGGGCATCCGCCCCCGCTGGTTCGCGGCGACCGGCGGCGCCCCGCTGCTCGAGGAGCTGCCGCCGAACGGCGGCGCGGTCGAGGCGGTGCTCGACCAGCTGTGGCGGATCCCGCGCAGCGAGTCCGAGTTCGCGACCGTCGTCGTGCCGGAGCTCTTCCGCCGCGCGTCGCTCCTCGACCAGCTGCGGCGGCCGCTCGAGCTGGCGCTGAAGCTGCGCCTGCTCGCGGAGCCGAACGTCGCCGTCGTCGATGTGCCGACGCTCGCCGCCGAGGCCGCCGAGTCGCCGCGCGAGCTCGCGGTCCGCATCTTCGTCTCGGGCGCGAACGCGGCCTCGATGCGCGCCGTCAACTGGGCGCAGGCGCTCGGCGTCGAGGACACGCGCGCCGTCCACTTCGCCTTCGGGCTCGAGGACGCGCTCGCGATCCGGCGGGAGTGGCGTGCGTACGGGCCGCGCCTGTCGCTCGACGTCGACGAGGCGCCCTATCGCGACATCGGCGTGCCGCTCCTCGCCTACCTGCGCGAGCTGACCGGGGACGGCAAGGAGGTGCTCGCGGTCATGCCCGAGCTGCAGCTCCGCGGCTGGGCGCGCCTGCTCCACAACCAGCGCGCGCTCTACGTGAAGCGGCTGCTCCTGTTCGAGCCGCGCGTGCTGCTCGCGTCGGTTCCGTACCAGCTGCTCCGCTAGCGCCGCCAGGACTACAGTCCCCGCGTGGCCCGGCGCAGGCGGCAGCAGCACGAGCTGGAGCGCGTCCTCGGCGCGAACGCGCTCTTCGCGACCGCGTACGGGAACGTCGGCTCCTCGATCTACTACGCGCTCGGCGTCACCGCGTTCTTCGCGCTCGGGCTGACGCCCGCCGTCTTCGTCGTCGCCGGCCTATTCTTCGCCGCGACCGCCGCCACCTACGCCGAGGGCACCGTCCGCTACCCGGAGGCGGGCGGCTCGTCGAGCTTCGCCCGGCACGCCTTCAACGAGGTCGTGTCGTTCGGGGCGGCCTGGGCGCAGATGCTCAACTACGTGATCACGATCGCCATCTCGGCGTTCTTCGTCCCGCACTACCTCTCGATCTTCTGGGAGCCGCTGAAGCAGAACCCGTGGGACATCATCGGCGGCGCCGTCGTGATCGTGATCCTCGTCGCGTTGAACATCGTCGGCATCCAGGAGTCGGCGCGGATCAACGTCGTCCTCGCCGCGGTCGACTTCGCGACGCAGGTGCTGCTCGTCCTGCTCGGCTTCTTCCTCGTCTTCAGCCCGCACACGCTGAAGGCGAACATCCACTTCGGCGCCGCCCCGACCTGGGCGAACTTCCTGCTCGCGATCCCGGTCGGGATGATCGCCTACACCGGGATCGAGACCGTCTCGAACCTGTCCGAGGAGGCGCGCGACCCGGTCCGCTCGATCCCGCGCTCGATCACGATGGTCGCGATCGCCGTCTTCGCGATCTACTTCACGCTGCCGATGATCGCCCTCTCGGCGATGCCGGTGCACCTCGTCGGCGGCCACTACGAGACCATCCTCGGCCTCGGCCCGGAGCAGGGCGGCTTCGCGAACGACCCGGTGCTCGGGCTCGTCGAGCACCTCGGCATCGGCGGCACGCTGCTCTCGGTGATCAAGGTCTACGTCGGCCTGCTCGCGGCGACGATCCTCTTCATCGCCACGAACGCCGGGGTCATCGGCGCGTCGCGGATCACGTACGCGATGGCCGGCTACCGCCAGCTGCCGGCGGTCTTCCGGAAGCTGCACCCGCGCTTCAAGACGCCGTGGCTGTCGCTGATCGTCTTCGCCGGGATCGTCTCGATCCTCGTCCTGCTGCCGGGCAAGACGAACTTCCTCTCGACGATGTACTCGTTCGGGGCGATGCTCTCGTTCACGGTCGCGCACGCGGCCGTGATCCAGCTGCGGCGGAAGCGGGCCGGGGAGGAGCTCGCGTTCCGCGCCCGGCCGAACCTGCGCTGGCGCGGCGTCGACTGGCCGCTGTTCGCGATCGTCGGCGGCGCCGGCACGACGCTCTCCTGGCTCGACGTCGTCATCCAGTATCCGAGCACGCGCTACGCGGGCCTCGGCTGGCTCGCGTTCGGGTTCCTCGTCTACGTCGTCTACCGGCGGCGGATCCTGAAGGTGCCGCTCGCGGAGACGGTGCGCGCGCCGGTCGAGATCGGCCCCGCGCTCGCGCTCGAGTACCGCACGATCCTCGTCCCGGTCGCACCCGGCTACCCGTCCGACGAGGCGATGGACCTCGCCTGCCGGCTCGCCGCCGAGCGGCGCGCCACGATCGTCGCCCTGACCGCGATCGAGGTGCCGCTCGAGCTGCCGCTCGACGCGTACCTGCCCGAGCAGACGGTCGAGGCGAACGCCCAGCTCGACGAGGCGCGCGCGATCGGCGACAAGTACGGCGTCAGGGTCGTCGACCGCCTCGCGCGCACGCGCAACGCGGGCCGGGCGATCGTGGACGAGGCGGTGCGCCGCGGCGCCGAGATCGTCGTCATGGGCGGGCCGAGGCACGTCCGCCTCCAGCACGGCCGCCGCCGGATCTTCGGCGACACGGTCGACTTCGTGCTCCGGAACGCCCCCTGCCGCGTGATGGTCGCCGCGGCGAAGGAGGCGGTCGCGTGAACTCGCTCCACCGGCGCTCCACGCTCGTCTTCGGGGTCGTCGCCGTGGTGCTGGGCGTCGCGATCGTCGCCGAGACCGCGCGGGCCGGCGGCGGCAGCTTCGGCTACCTGCTCGGCGTGCTCTTCGCCGCGCTCGGCGTCGGCCGGATCTACCTGCTGCGGAGGCGCTGATGGCTCGCAAGCTGCCGCGGCTCCAACGCGTCCTCGACGCCCCGGCGCTCGCCTCGGTCGCCTACGGCGAGGTCGCCTCCTCGATCTACTTCGCGCTCGGGATCGTCGCGCTGCACGCGCTCGGGCTGACGCCCGCGGTGCTCGGAGTCGTCGGGCTCCTGTTCGTCGTCGTCGCCGCCTCGTACGCGGAGGGGACGACCGCGATCCGCGAGACGGGCGGCGCGGCGACGTTCGTGCGCGTCGCCTTCAACGACTTCGCCGGCTTCCTCACCGGCTGGGCGCTCTTCCTCGACTACCTGATCGTGATCTCGCTCTCGGCGCTCTTCGTCCCACACTACCTCGGCCTCGCGATCGGCGTCCACTCGATCGCACGGCACCCGGGGGACGTGATCGTCGGCTGCCTGCTGATCGCGGCGATCGGGCTCTCGCGGCTCCTGCGGCGGACGAAGCTCTACTCGATCGGGCTCGTCGTCCCGATCCTCGACCTCGTCACGCAGCTGCTGCTCGTCGTGCTCGGGTTCGCGCTGCTCTTCTCGGGGAGCGCGCTCGGGCGCGGGCTCTCGCTCGGCACGCAGCCGTCGTGGCACGAGATCGCGTTCGCGCTGCCGCTCGCGATGCTCGCGTACACCGGCCTCGAGACGGTCGCGAACCTCGCCGCGGAGACGCGCCGCCCGGGACGCGACCTGCCGCGCAGCCTCTTCGCCGCGATCGGCGCCGTCGTCGCGATCACCGTCCTGATCGCGCTCGTCGCCCTCTCCGCGTACCCCGCGCCGCACGGCGTGACCGCCCTCGGGACGGACTGGGAGCGCGCGCCGATGATGGGGATCGTCTCGGCGCTGCAGGCGCACCTGCCGAGCTGGTTCGCGCACGCGCTGCGCGTCTACGTCGGCCTGACCGGCGCGCTGATCCTGCTCGCCGCCCTGACGACGTCGGTCTCCGGCTTCACGCGGCTCGCGTACTCGCTCGGCGAGCACGGCCAGCTGCCGCGCGTCTTCGGGCGCCTGCACCGGCGGACGCTCGTCTCGCCGCAGGCGGTGATCGCCGCGTGCGCGATCTCGATCGCGCTCCTGATCGGCACCTCGACGCTCACGAACCCGGTCGCGTTCCTCGCCAGCCTGTTCAGCTTCGGCGTCCTGCTCGCGTTCACCGCGGCGCAGCTCGCCGTCGTCAAGCTCCGCGTCGCGCGCCCGGAGCTGCGGCGGCCGTTCCGCGTCCCGCTCGGGATCCGCGTCCGCGGCGCCGTCCTGCCGCTGCCCGCGATCGTCGGCGCGCTCGCCACCTTCGCGATCTTCGTCGCGGCGATGGCGACCCACATCGGCGCCCGCTACGGCGGGCCCGCCTGGCTCGCGTGCGGCGTCGTCGTCTACCTGCTCGTGCGGCGCCGGTCCGGCGCCGGCCTGCTCGAGCACGTCGAGGCGGCGGGGGAGCAGGAGCTGCCGGAGGCGGGGTTCTCGAAGATCCTCGTGCCGATGAAGCTCGGCGAGATCGGCGAGGAGATGGTCGCGACCGCGGTCAAGCTCGCGCAGGAGCGGGGCGCGTCGGTGGCGGCGCTGCACGTGATCCTCGTCCCGCTCGACAAGCCGCTCGACGCGGAGATGTACGACCAGGAGGAGGAGGCGGCCGCGTCGCTCGCCGAGGCGGCCGCGCTCGGCGCCGACAACGGCGTCCTCGTCGAGGGCCGCACCGTCCGCGCCCGCTCGATCGGCGAGGCGATCGTCGAGGCGGCCGCCGAGAGCGACATCGACCTGATCGTGCTCGGCTCGTCGCCGCGCTGGCGCCGCCAGTCGCGCTTCTTCTCGCCGACCGTCGACCACGTGCTCCGCAAGGCGGACGCCGAAGTGCTGATCGTCGCGTTCCCGCAGGGCGTCCTCGAGCCTTCGCCATGAGCCGCCGCGCTACGCTGCGCACGTGCTGAAGGCCCTGATCATCGGCTGTGGACGCGTCGGCTCGTCGATCGCGCTCGAGCTCGACCGCGAAGGCTGGGAGGTCGCCGTCGTCGACGAGAACGAGGACGCGCTCTCGCGACTCGGCGGGCACTGGCCGGGCGCGTTCCTCGTCGGGCACGGCATGGACGTCGACCTGCTCCGGGAGGCGGGGATCGAGGACGCGGACGCGGTCGTCGTCGCCACCGACGGCGACAACACGAACATCGTCATCGGCCAGGTCGCGCAGAAGCGGTTCGACGTCCAGTGCGTCGTCGTCCGCGTCCTCGACCCGGCCCGCGCCCGCTTCTACGCGGAGCGCGGCCTGCGCACCGTCTGCCCGACGAGCGTCGCGATCGAGACGCTGATGGACGCGGTGCGCGCCTGCGAGATCCCGGGCGCGCGGCTGCCCAAGGCCGAGGTCACCTAGATGTACGTGATCGTCGCCGGCGGCGGCAAGGTCGGCGCGAACGTCGCGCGCTCGCTGATGCGGCTCGGCCACGAGGTGACGCTCGTCGAGCAGCGCCGCGATCAGTTCGAGCGGCTGGAGGACGAGTTCGAGCACCAGGTGCAGCGCGGCGACGCGACCGAGCTGTTCGTCCTCGAGCGGGCGGGGATCGCCCGTCCGCCGGACATCGTCCTCGCCCTGACCGGCGACGACGAGGACAACATGGTCATCTGCCAGATCGCGCGCGAGAAGTACGGCGTGCCGAAGGTGATCGCCCGCGTCAACGACCCGCGCAACCAGGCGCACTTCGACCTGCTCGGCATCTCGCCGACCGTCTGCGCGACCTCCTCGATCATGGCGCTCGTCGAGCACGAGGTGCCCGAGCACGAGCTCGTCCACCTGCTCGAGCTGCGCAAGGAGAACCTGGAGATCGTCGAGGTCCTGATCGACCGCGACTCGCCGTCGGCCGGCAAGCGGGTCGAGCGGCTCGAGCTGCCGGAGGGCTCGCGGCTGATCTCGGTGATGCGCGAGGGCAAGGCGGAGATCGCGGTCGGCTCGACCGTCCTCGAGGCGGGCGACCAGGTGCTGGCGATCCTCGAGCCCGGCAAGGAGGACGAGCTCCGCCGGGTGTTGCTGCGGGCCTGAGCGGGAACGCTCCCCGCATGAGGGTGCTCGCCGCCGTGGTCGCGGGTGTCGCGCTCGTCGCCTGCGGCGGCGGCAGCGCCGCGACGGGCGCCGGCCACGACTGGACGCGCTTCGGCTGGGACGCGCGCCGCTCGAACGACGCGCCGTCCGGGATCGCCGCCGCCGACGTCTCGAAGCTGCAGCGGCAGCAGGTCTCGCTCCCGGGCACGGTCGACTCGTCCGCGATCTACCTGCACGGCGTCACGATCGGCGCTGCGAGCCACGACGCGTTCTTCGTCACGACGACGTACGGGATCACGCTCGCGGTCGACGCGGACTCGGGCGCGATCCTGTGGCGCTGGACGCCGCCCGGCTACTCGAGCTGGGCCGGGAGCGCGCAGATCACGACCGCGACGCCGGTCGCCGACCCGAGCCGGAAGTGGATCTACGCGGCGTCGCCCGACGGCCGGATCCAGAAGCTGACCGTGGCGAGCGGGCACGCCGTCTGGCGGCGCTCGATCACGAAGCTGCCGTCCCGGGAGAAGATCGCGGCGGCCCTGAACCTCGACCGCGGCCACGTGATCGCGACGACCGGCGGCTACATCGGCGACGCGCCGCCCTACCAGGGGCATGTCGCGATCCTCGACGCGCGCAGCGGGCGGCTGCTCCACGTCTGGAACTCGCTCTGCTCGAACCGGCACACGCTGATCGCGCCCGCGTCCTGCCCGTCGAGCGACTCCGCGATCTGGGGCCGCGCCGGCGCGGTCGTCGTCCCGGGGAGCCACGACCTGCTCGTCGCCACCGGCAACGCGCCGTGGAACGGCCGCACCGACTGGGGCGACGCGGTCGTCCTGCTCCCGCCGGGGGCGGGGAAGATGATCGGCAACTACACGCCGTCGAACACGGAGCAGCTGAACAGCGGCGACGTCGACCTCGGCTCCACTTCGCCCGTCTGGCTGACCCCGGGGCTGATCGCGCAGGGCGGCAAGGACGGGAAGATCCGGCTCCTGTCGCTGGCGCGTCTGCGCGGGACGCGGCCGCACCGCGGCGGCGAGCTCCAGGTCGTCTCGACGCCGTCCGGCACCGACCTGTTCACCGCGCCGGCGGTGTGGCGGCACGGCTCGAGGACGACGCTGATCGCCGCCGACAACGGCGCGACGCAGGCGTGGGCGCTCCGCGGCGGGCGGCTCCACGCCGTCTGGCGGCGCGGCACGCCGGGCACGAGCCCGGTCGTCGCCGGCAGCCTCGTCTGGGTCTACTCGCCCGGCGGCGGCCTGAACGTGTACACGGCCGCGAGCGGCCGGCTGGTGGCGACGCTGCCCTGCGGCGGCGGCCACTGGAACAGTCCGATCGTCGCGGACGGCCGCGTCGCCCTCCCCGAGGGCAACGCGAACGACCATGCCACGAGCGGCGTGCTCGACATCTGGCGCTGACCGTTCCGGACATGTCCCCGGACCTGGTCCCGGGACATGTCCCGCGGGGCCGTGTCCGTTCCGCCGCCCGACGCTATTTGCAGGCGAAATGACCCGAACGGACATGTCCCCGGACCTGGTCCCGGGACATGTCCGGTTCAGCCGGCGCGGCGGCGGCGGACGGTCGGGGCCTGCTGGCCGAGCGCGGCGTAGGCGAGCGCCTGCAGCGACTCGTTCAGCGTCGCGAGCTCGCGCGTCAGCCGCACGAAGTGCTCGTCGTTGTCCAGCCGCTTGTTGATCTTCGCCAGCTCGTCGCCGAGCCGGTCGAGGCGCTCGAGGAGGATCTCGAGCCGACGGTCGGAGAGATCGTGCTCCATCGCCCCGAAGACTAGACCGCCGCGGCGAGCTCCTCGCGCGTGCGCACGACCCGCGCGTCCGCGCCGAGCGCGGCGAGCACCTCGTCGAGCGTGCCGACCGTCTCGACCCGCCGCGCGGCGCCTGCGTGCGCGAGCGCGATCTCCGCGAGCTCGCGCGGCGCGTCGGTGAAGACGCCGATCCGCGTCCCGGCCGCCGCCGCGCGGCGCAGCAGCGCGCTCGTCTCGGCGCGCGGGCGGAAGAAGACCGGCCCGCGGTCGGCGGCGAAGCGCTCGAGCAGCGGCCGCCAGTCGCCGAGCGCGTCGTCGAGTACGGGCGCCGCGGCGACCCGGTCGTCGGGCACCGCGAGCGGCACCCGCGTCCGCCGCGCCGCGTCCTCGAGCCACGCCTGCCAGAGCGGCCGCGTGTCGGCGAGGACGGCGTCGAGGTCGAGCGCGAGCGCGCGGGCGGGTGCGGCCATCCCACGATGCTAGAGTCCCGCCACACATCGGCGAGCGGTGAGGGAACTCCGGTGCGATTCCGGGACGGTCCCGCCGCTGTAAGGGGAGACGCTCTCCCGCCACGACGCCACTGGGTCACGACCTGGGAAGGCGGCGGGGGAGGGAGCCTCGAGTCAGAAGACCTGCCGCCCGCCGCCAAACCGAACCCCTCGCGGAAGGGAGGATTCGTTGCTTCGTCGTTCCCTCGTCGGCTTCGCGGCTCTCGCCGCGGCCCTCGCCGTCGTCTCACTGTCCGCCGCCTCGCAGGGCGGCCACGGCCGCGCCCACGCGTACCCGTCCCGGATCGTCTCGCTCTCGCCGACGATGACCGAGGACCTGTTCGCGATCGGCGCCGGCAAGCAGGTCGTCGCCGTCGACGACCAGTCCGACTGGCCGAAGTCGGCGCCCCACACCTCGCTCTCCGGCTACACGCCGAACGTCGAGGCGATCGCCTCGTACCGGCCCGACCTCGTCGTCGTCTCCTATCCCGGCCCGGTCGTCGGCCAGCTCCAGAAGCTCGGGATCCAGGTCGTGATCGAGCCGGCCGTCGACGACCTCGCGCACGCGTACGAGGAGCTGCGCGACCTCGGCCGCCTCACCGGGCACCTCGCCCAGGCGAAGAAGGTCGTCCGCTCGATGGAGGTGCAGCTGAAGCGGACGATCCAGAGCGTGCCGAAGTCCGACCGGCACCTGACCGTCTACCACGAGCTCGACCAGACGTACTACTCGACCACGTCGAGCACGTTCATCGGCCGCATCTACAAGCTGTTCGGCTTCCGCGACATCGCCGACGCGGCCGACACGTCCCACACCGGCTACCCGCAGCTCTCGGCGGAGTACATCGTCGCGAAGAACCCGCAGCTGATCGTCCTCGCCGACACCCGCTGCTGCGGCCAGACGCCCGCCACCGTCGCGGCGCGCCCCGGCTGGAAGAACATCGCCGCCGTCAGGAACCACCGCGTCGTCAACGTCGACGACGACGTCGCCTCGCGCTGGGGGCCGCGGATCGTCCAGTTCGCGAAGGCGCTCGCCCGGATCGCGAAGCAGCCGTGAGCGCCGCGGCCGAGACCCAGCTCGAGGCCGCGCCGCGCGTCGAGGCGCGCGGCGTCGGCCCGCGCTGGGGCCTCGCCGCGGGCGCGTTCCTCGTCGGCTCGCTGCTCGTCGGGCTCGCCGTGGGGCCGCTCGGCATCGGCTCCGGCGCGATCCTCCGCTCGGCGCTCTCGGCGGTGCCGCTCCTCCACGTCCACTCCGGGATCTCGCCCGTCGACCACGCCGTCCTCTGGGAGATCCGCGCGCCGCGGGTCGTGCTCGCCGCGCTCGTCGGCGGGATGCTCTCGGTCGCCGGCGCCTCGTACCAGGGCGTGTTCCGGAACCCGCTCTGCGACCCGTACCTGCTCGGCGTGGCCGGCGGGGCGGGGCTGGGGGCGACGCTCGCGATCGTCTACGGCGCCGTCGCGACCGGCAACAGCTCGACCGTGCCGCTCGCCGCCTTCGCCGGGGCGATCGCCGCGGTCGCGCTCACGTACGCCCTCGGCCGCTCGGCGGGCGCCCGCTCGACGGCGTCGCTCGTGCTCGCGGGGGTGACGATGGCGACGTTCACCGCCGCGGTGCAGACGTTCGTGCAGCAGCGGCACACCGAGCAGCTGCAGAGCGTCTACTCGTGGCTCCTCGGCGGCTTCTCGACCTCGACCTGGGGCGACGTCGCGGTCGCGGCGCCGTACGTCGCGGCGAGCTCGCTCGTGCTCGTCGCGCACCGGCGCGTGCTCGACGTCCTCAGCCTCGGCGACGACGAGGCGGCGAGCCTCGGCCTGAACGTGGGGCGAACGCGCCTGCTCGTCGTCGCCGTGGCGACGCTCGGCACCGCCGCCGCTGTCGCCGTCAGCGGGCTGATCGCCTTCGTCGGGATCATCGTCCCGCACACGGTCAGGCTGCTCGTCTCGACGAGCTACCGGGCCGTGCTGCCGCTCTCGTTCGTCGTCGGCGCCGGCTTCCTCGTGCTGACGGACGTGCTCGCGCGGACGGTGCTCTCGCCGGCGGAGCTGCCGATCGGCGTCGTGACGGCGTTCTTCGGGGCGCCGTTCTTCGCGGTCGTGCTGCGCACCTCGAGGTCGTTGCGGTGATCGAGCTGCGCGACGTGACCGTGCGCTTCGGCGCCGCCGAGGCGGTGAGCGGGCTGTCGCTCGCCGCGGAGTCGGGCGGCTGGGTGGCGCTGATCGGGCCGAACGGCGCGGGGAAGACGTCCGCGCTGCGTGCGCTCGCCGGGCTCGTGCCGTTCTCCGGCGAGATCCTGCTCGACGGCCGCGACGCGGCGCGGCTGCCCCGGCGCGAGCTGGCGCGGCTCGTCGCGTTCGTGCCGCAGAAGCCGGAGACGCCGGGGGAGCTGACGGTCGCCGAGTACGTCCTCCTCGGCCGGACGCCGCACATCTCGTACCTCGGCGGGGAGCGGCGCTCCGACCGGCACGCGGCCGCGCGGGCGCTGCACCGGCTCGAGCTCGACGCGTTCGCCGAGCGGCGGCTCGGCTCGCTCTCGGGAGGCGAGCTGCAGCGGGCGGTGCTGGCGCGCGCGCTCGCCCAGGAGCCGCGGATCCTGCTCCTCGACGAGCCGACGACGGCGCTCGACCTCGGCCGCCAGCAGCTCGTGCTCGAGCTCGTGGACGGGCTGCGCGCCGACGGGCTGACGGTCGTCTCGACGATGCACGACCTCACGCTCGCCGGCCAGTACGCCGACCGGCTCGTCCTCCTGCACCGCGGCGCCGTCGTCGCCGAGGGGCCGGCGGCGGAGGTGCTCTCCGCGCCGAACGTCGCCGCCCACTACGGCGCGAGCGTCCGCGTCGTCGAGGACGACGGCGGCGTCTTCGTGCTGCCGGTCCGCCGCTGACCCGACCCCGGTGCCTCGGCATGCCGAAGCACCGTTACCGAAGCGTCACGAGAGTGCGCCGGTCGGAATGCCTTGTCCGCCTCGAACGGCGCCGTCGAGCCGTCGACGCCGTTACGAAGTCGTCACGCTCTCGTGACGGTGCTTCGGCAAGCCGAAGCACCGGGGTGGGAGACGTAGCGTCCCCGGATGAAAGCCCGAAGCCGTCGCCCGCGCCGAGCGGGTGCTCGACCGCGCCGCCGGCTCCTGGGAGCGCGTTCCCTACCGTGGCTGGTCGCGTGCTGAGCACTGGACGATCGCCTTCGTCGACGGGAGCCGCGCCTTCGCCAAGGTCGCGTCGATCCCGCCGCCCCCGGGCTGGCTGCGCCGCGAGCGCGAGGTGCTCGCCGGCCTCGACGCGCCCTTCGCGCCGCGGCTGCTCGGCTTCGACGACGACGACCGTCCGCTGCTCGTGCTCGACGATCTCTCCGACGGCGCCCACTGGCCGCCCGGGTGACGTCGAGCTCGTGCTCGCGACGCTCGAGGAGGTCGCCGCGACGCGGACGACTGTGCTGGAGCCCTTCGCCCCCGAGTGGGGCGACTGGCGAGGGATCGCGGAGGATCCGGAGCCGTTCGTCTCGCTCCGCGTCGCCGCACCCGTCTGGCTCGAGCGCTGCCTGCCCGCGCTCGTCGAGTCCGCAGCGACAACCTCTGCGTCCGGGCCGGCCGGGTGGTGCTCGTCGACTGGAACGTCGCGCACGTCGGCAACCCCGGCCTCGACGTCGCGCTCTGGTTGCCTAGCCTCGAGCTGGAAGGCGGTCCATCCGCGACGAAGGTCGCGCGGCAGGTTCCCGCGGCGAACGCGTTCGCGCCGCTCGTCGCCGGCTTCTTCGCCGGCCAGGCCGGCCTGCCGGCGCCCGAGGGAGCGCCGCCGGACGGGCTATAGTCCGCGTCGGCGCTCCGGCGCCGACCATGCGCGACTGACCGTCCTCACCCGGCTCCCGTCAAGCCACTCCCGTGGAGGTCGTTGCGCATGTCCCGCCAGTCCGGCTCGCTCGTCGCCGCCGGCGTCTCGAAGTCGTACGGAGCAGAGGTCGTCCTCGCGGACGTCTCGCTCGTCGTCCCGCCGCGCGCGCGGATCGGGCTCGTCGGCCCGAACGGCGCCGGCAAGTCGACGCTGCTCCGCCTGCTCGCCGGGCTCGACGAGCCCGACGCCGGCGCGATCCGCCGCACGCCGCCCTCGCTCGCGGTCGGCTACCTGCGTCAGGAGCGCGAGGACGCGCCGGGCTCGGGAGGCGAGGCGGCCCGCGCCGCGCTCGCGACCGTCCTCGGCGGCGGCCACGACGTGCTGCTGCTCGACGAGCCGACGAACGACCTCGACTTCGACGGGCTCGCCTGGCTCGAGTCGGCGCTCGCCCGCCACCCGGGGTCGCTCGTCGTCGTCTCGCACGACCGCGCCTTCCTCGACCGGGCGGTGACGAGGATCGTCGAGCTCGACGAGTGGACGCGCGGCAGCCGCGAGTTCACGGGCGGCTGGAGCGAGTTCGAGGCCGCCCGCGCCCGCGCGCGCGACGCGCACTACCGCCGCTGGGAGCACTCCGTCGCCGAGCGCGAGCGCGTCGAGGAGCAGGCGCGCCGGATGACGGAATGGGAGCGCCGCGGCTACGGCCAGGGCCGCAGGAAGAAGAAGTCGAAGGACGTGAAGCGGACGTACGCGGCCCGGCTCGCCCAGGTCGAGACGGTCGCGAAGCCGTACGAGCCCTGGGAGCTGCGGCTCGGGCTCGCGCCCGCGAGCCGGAGCGGCGACGTCGTGCTGCGGCTCGAGGGCGCCGTCGTCGAGCGCGGCGACTTCCGGCTCGGCCCGCTCGACCTCACCGTCGGCTGGGGCGACCGGCTCGCGATCGCCGGCCCGAACGGCGCGGGGAAGACGACGCTGCTCGACGCGCTGCTCGGCCGGATCCCGCTCGCCGCCGGCCGCCGCACGCTCGGCGCCGGCGTCGTCCTCGGCGAGCTCGAGCAGGATCGCGCGTCGTTCTCGGTCGCAGCGCCGCTCCTCGACGTCGTCCTCGCGCTCTCCGGCGAGCGGACGGAGGCCGCGCGCACGCTGCTCGCGAAGTTCGGCCTCGGCGCCGGGGACGTCCTCCGCCGCGCCTCCTCGCTCTCGCCGGGCGAGCGCACCCGCGCGATCCTCGCCGTCCTGGCGGCGCGCGGGGTCAACTGCCTGGTCCTCGACGAGCCGACGAACCATCTCGACGTCGAGGCGATCGAGGAGCTCGAACGCGCGCTCGCCGGCTACGAGGGGACGGTGCTGCTCGTCACGCACGACCGCGTCTTCCTCGACCGCTTCGGGGCGACGCGGACGATCGAGCTCGGGAGGCCTTGACAGCGCGCCGCCGAGGCCCGAGAGTCCCCGCCCATGAAGCGTGCGGTCGCTCTCGCGTCGGTCGCGCTCCTGCTGCTCGCGGCGGCGCCGTTCGCGGGAGCCCAGTCGCTCTGGCGCAAGGTCGCCGAGGCGAAGAGCAGCAACAGCTTCGCGCCGTCCGCGAACTTCCAGGCGAGCATCAACGTCACGCACCACCTGAAGGTCGTCAGCACGGCGTCGGCCGTCGCCCACGTCAGCGGCACCGTGAACTGCAAGAAGGGCTTCAGCGCCGCGTCGTCCTCGTTCGACTACCGCGCGAAGAAGGCGACCCGCACGCTCAAGGTGCCCGTCCCCGGCGGCTTCTGCACGGTCTTCGGGTCGATCCAGCTGCAGTCCGGCGGCAGCGTCGACCTCGTGCTCTACAGCTCGTAATCGCCCGCGCATACGATCGGGGCGTGAGCGGGACGGCCTCGATCCTGACGATCGGCAACGAGATCGTCTCCGGCGACGTCCCGAACACGAACGCCGCCTGGCTCGCGAAGCGGCTCGCCGAGCTCGGCGTCACCGTGCGGCTGGCGGCGGCGCTCGCGGACGAGATCGAGGCGGTCGCCGAGTTCGTGCGCGCGGAGGCGCCGCGCGTCGACGTCCTGCTCGTCACCGGCGGCCTCGGCGGCACCCCCGACGACCTGACGCGCGAGGCGCTCGCGCACGCGTTCTCGGCGCCGCAGGAGGAGGTGCCGGAGCTCGCAGCCGACCTGCGCTCCCGCTTCGCCCGCGACCCGGAGTACGCGGCGCGCTGGGCGCTCCTGCCGCGCGGCAGCCGGCCGCTCCGCAACCCGCTCGGCGGCGCGCCCGGCTTCCAGATCGAGAACGTCTTCGTCCTGCCGGGGCTCCCGTCCGAGATGGAGGCGATGTTCGACGAGATCGCCGAGGAGTTCCGCCGCGGCACGCCGATCGCGGCCTGGCGGCAGGTCTACCGGACGCGCGAGAGCGTGATCGCGCAGGCGCTCGTCGAGACGGGCGAGCGCTGGCCGGGCGTGCTCGTCGGCTCCTACCCGCGCTTCCTGCCGGACGGGCCGGAGGTCGAGGTCGTCGTCAAGTCGAGCGACGCGGCCGAGCTGGCGGAGGCGTCCGGCTGGCTCGCGGCCCGCCTCGACGAGCTCACGCGCGGCTGAACAGCGCCGCCGACGGCAGGTAGAACGCGGCGACCGCGAAGGTCAGGGCGACGCTCGCGAGCGGGCTCCAGACCGCGAGCAGGAAGATCGCCCCGTACATCGGCACGCCGGGGTCGAACGCGCGCGTGATCGCCCGCACGGCCGCGTCGGGCACCGCGTCCGCGATCAGCCGGCGGCCGCCGGACGCGTACCGCCACCACACGTTGTAGACCAGCGCCATCACGACGAACGTCGCGTCGTACGCGTAGACCGCCGGCCGCTCGCCGGCGTGGTTCAGGTGCTCGGCCACGAGCCTCGTCGGGAAGGGCAGGAACGCGACCGTCAGGAGCAGCAGCAGGTTGAGGAACATCAGCGTCCGGTCGGCCCGGCCCATCGTCTCGACGCAGAAGTGGTGGTTCATCCAGATGATCCCGATCGTCAGGAAGCTCGTCGCGTAGGCGAGGTACGAGGGCCAGAGGTGGAGCAGCTGCGAGCCGAGGTCGCGGCCGGAGCCGACCGAGAACTCGAGCACGAGCAGGGTCGCGGCGATCGCGAAGACGCCGTCCGAGAACGCCTCCAGGCGCCCGGTCCCGCTGTTGCCCATCCAGCGATCGTGGCATGCTGGCCGGATGCCGGGCTTCCTGCTCGCGAACGGGCTGCGGCCGTTCCTCTTCGCGCTCGCGATCGCCGCGGGCGTGGTCGCCGGCGAGCGCAGCGACTCGTTCTGGGTCGGGCTGCTCGCGTTCCTCGTGGGCTCCGCGACCGGGCGGGCGATCCGGCGGCTTATCCGCGGTCGGCCCGGCGACGCGGTCTACGAGGCGCTCTGGCCCGGGGCCGCGGTCGGCTTCGCGTACCTGTTCGCGTCCGGTCTCGGCTGGGCGAAGTGGCTGTCGGTGATCCTCGCGTTCGTCTGCGCCGGCGTCGCGAAGCGGGCGGTCGCGAACTCGCTCTTCCCGCGCCGCCGCGGCCGCGTCCTCTGGTACCGGCTCGACGAGTGGGGGCTGCCCGGCCCCGACGACGTCGTCCCGGGCCGCTGGACGCGCCGGGACGGGTAAAGCGCGGGATCGCTCCGGCATTTCCCGGATGGTCGCTCCCGGCCGGGCGCCCTAGCCTCGGACCAACCCGAAGGAGGCCCGATGAACGACTCGTACCCGGTGCGGCTCGAAGGACGGCTCGAGGAGCCGCTCAGCCGCTGGCTCTGGCTCGTCAAGTGGCTGCTCGCGCTGCCGCACTGGTTCGCGCTCGTGTTCCTGTGGATCGGCTTCGTGCTGGCGACCGCGGTCGCGTTCGTCGTGCTGCTCTTCGGCGGCGGCTATCCACGCCGCCTGCACGCGTTCAACGTCGGCGTCCTGCGCTGGACGTGGCGCGTCGGCTACTACGCGTGCTCGGCGCTCGCCACCGACCGCTACCCGCCGTTCGCGCTCGCGGACGACCCCGACTACCCGGCGCGGCTCGACGTCGCCTACCCGGAGCTCCAGCGGCACGGCCTGCCGCTGATCGGCTGGTGGCTGCTCGGCATCCCGCAGTACGCGATCGCGGGGATCCTCGCGAGCGGAACCGGCGTCCGCTGGACGAGCGGGCACGCGAGCCTGGAGGTGCCGAGTCTCGTCGGCATCCTCGTGCTCGTCGTCGCGGTGCTGCTGCTGATCGGCCGCAGCTATCCGCGCAACGTCTTCGACCTCGTCATGGGCTTCAACCGCTGGTCGCTCCGCGTCTGCGCGTACGCGGCGTTCCTGACGTCGGAGTACCCGCCGTTCCGGCTCGACCAGGGCGGCGAGGAGCCTACGGGCGGGACGCCAGGGCGGGCGCCAACTCCCGGCCCAGCAGTCTGACCGGCTCGAGGTCTCGGTGGAGGAGGTGCTGCAGCATCACGCGGTCGCAGCCGGCTGCGGCGTACTCGCGTAGCCGCGCTGCGACCTCGTCCACCGAGCCCACGATCGCGCGCTCGGCGTAGCCGGCGAGCCAGTCGTCGAAGCTCGTCTCGCGCGGGCGGCGGCCGTACAGCTCGCGGGCGCGTGCGAGCGCCTCCTCGCGCGTGGCGCCGACGAGCAGACCGGTCATCACCGAGCAGCGCATCGTCGCCGGGTCGCGGCCGACGCGCTCGCACGCGGCGGCGACGCGCGCCCGGATCTCCGCGAAGCCGGCCGGCGAGGCGAACGGCGTGTTGTACTCGTCGGCGAAGCGGGCCGCCGGCTCGGCGGTGCCGCGTCCGCCGGAGCCGCCGGCGAGGAGCGGCGGCCGCGGCTTCTGCACCGGCTTCGGCAGCCCGGGCGCGTCCTCGAGGACGTAGTGGCGGCCGCGGAACGAGACGCGCGGCTCCGTCCACAGCCGGTGCACGATCTCGAGCTGCTCCGCGAACATCTCCACCCGCTCGCGCGTCTCCGGGAACGGGAAGCCGAAGGCGCGATGCTCGCGCTCCATCCAGCCGGCGCCGAGCCCGAGCTCGATCCGTCCGCCGGAGACGCAGTCCGCGGTCGCGGCCGCGTTCGCGAGCAGCGCGGGCGGCCGGAAGGTGGCGGGGGAGACGAGCGTCCCGAGCCGGAGCGTCGTCGTCCGCGCCGCGAGCGCGGCGAGCGTCGTCCACGCGTCGTGCGCCACGTTCGCGTCCTCGTCGCCCTGCGAGACGTAGTGGTCGGAGCGGAAGAGCGTGCCGACTCCGTGCTCCTCGCAGGCGGCCGCGAGCGCGCACCAGTCGTCCCAGGTGACGCCCTCCTGGCCCTCGATCATGAGCGCGAGCTCCACGGGCAGCACCCTAAGCGTTTTCCGTCCGGGCACGCCGGGGACGACCCGCTCCACATGCACCTCCGTCTCTCGAAGCAGCTGGCCGACCTCGCGGAGCCGCTCGACGCGGTCGCCGAGCCGGTGCAGGGCGCGGTGCGGGCGATCCCGAAGCCGGTCACGGACGTCCTCGACGGCGTCTGGCTCGGGAATCCGCTGCACCCGGCGCTCACCGACGTGCCGATCGGGGCCTGGACGGCCGCGGCCGCGCTCGACCTCGTCGGCTCGCGCGCGGCCGACGACGCGCTCCTCGTCGGCGTGCTCGGCGCGATCCCGGCCGCGCTCACCGGCCTCAACGACTGGAGCCACCTGCAGGGCGACTCGAAGCGGCTCGGCACGGTGCACGCGCTCGTCAACTCGATGGGGCTCGCGCTGAACGTCGCCTCCGTCCTCGCGCGCCGCGACGGCCGCCGCGGGCTCGGCAAGGTGCTGTCCGGGGTCGCCTACGCGGGCGCGCTCTTCTCCGCGCACATCGGCGGCCAGCTCTCGTTCGGGCTCGGCGTGCGCGTCAACCGGACCGCGTTCGAGAACCCGCGCGAACGCTACGCGCCCGTGTGCGAGGAGGATGCGTTGAACGGCGGCAAGCTCTGCCGCGTCGAGCTCGAGGGCGAGGCCGTCGTCGCGCGCTCGGAGGAGACGGGCGAGGTGTGCGCGATCGCCGCGACCTGCTCCCACCTCGGCGGGCCGCTCGACAAGGGGGACCGCGAGGGCGACACGGTGATCTGCCCCTGGCACGGCTCGCGCTTCGACCTCTGCACCGGCGAGGTCGAGGGCGGCCCGGCGGTCTACCCGCAGCCGCGCTACGAGGCTCGCGTCCGCGCCGGCAAGGTCGAGATCCGCGCCGCGAAGGAGTAGGGCGGCGGGCCCGGCGCCCGCCGCCCCTGCGACTCAGCCCCAGGCGGCGCCGCTGCTCGCGTTCCCGCAGAGGACGCCGTCGCCGGCCGCGCCCGAGGTCGTCCAGCCTGCGTCGGGCCCGGCGTACGTCCACGTCGCCCAGCGGTCGGCGGTCCGCGCGACGACCGCGTCGTCCGCGCCGCACGTCTGCAGCGTGCCGCTCGAGCCGCTGTTCGCGTTCGCCCACGCCCCGGCGGCCTCGAGCGCCGCCGTGAGCGAGTGCGTTCCGAGCGGAGCGCAGTCGACGTACGGGTCGCCGTAGCCGTCGTCGTGCGTCACCGGCTGCGCCGACCCGCAGTCCGGCGCGGACGTCTCGCAGCCGTCGGCGGGGCTGCCGTTCACGTCGAACCACCCGAAGTCGCACGCGGCGAGCACGGCCTGTCCGTTCACGCACGCGGCGACGGCGTGCATGAACAGGTTGGTGACGTCGTTGCCGACGGCGCCGCAGTTGCGGACGTCGCTCGCGAGGGCGTCCTCGCACCCGTTCGAGACGTCGCCGTCGACGTCGCCCCAGCCCGGGTTGCACGCGTAGACGAACGAGCCGCTCGCGGGATCGCAGGTGGCGTAGCCGTTCGGGTAGGCGGGCGCGGCGCCGCAGTCGATCGACCCGCCGCCGGTCGTCGTGCCGCCGTTGCCGCCGCCGCCCTGCGAGCCGGTGTCGCAGCGGATCGTGGTCGACCCGTCCGCGGCGAAGGAGACCTCGATCGTTCCGTCCGCGCCGCCGGCCGTGCAGTCGCCGCCGGCGAAGCCGGAGCCCGCCGGGCCGGGCGGTCCCTGCGGGCCGGCCGGGCCGGTGTCGCCCTTCTCGCCCTGCGGCCCGGCCGGGCCGGCGGGGCCTTCGACGTTCCACGCGAGCGGCCGCTCGCCGTGGCGGCACTCCGAGGAGCCGGAGACGATCCGCAGCTCGCCGTTCCGCTTCACGCACGCCTGGATCGCGCCGGTCGCGGTCGGCGTCCCGCCGGCGTGCGAGGTCGCGAGCGCGGTGCCGGCGCCGACGGCGCCGATCGTCAGCACGAACGCGGCGACGCGAAGCGCGCGCCGCACCGGAATGGTCCTCATGTCTCGTCTCCTGGGTTGCGGTCTCGTCCGGTCTCGATCATCCGGACGCGCGCCCCGCGCAGCCACGGGGAGCCCCCTGGACCTGCCCCCGATGCTTGGCGCCTGTCCGTTCGGGACATGTCCAGGTGCCAGGTACCTGGACATGTCCGCGGGGGACAGGTCCGGCGAGGCCGCGGGAGCGCCCCGCTACGATCGGACGATGGCCGCGACGACGCCGGAGACCTACCTCCAGGACCTGAATCCGGCCCAGCGCGAGGCCGTCCTCCACACCGAGGGCCCGGTGCTCGTCGTCGCCGGCGCCGGCTCCGGCAAGACGCGCGTGCTCACACGGCGCATCGCGCACCTGCTCGGCGCGGTCGGCGTCAAGCCGCCCGAGATCCTCGCGATCACCTTCACGAACAAGGCCGCCGCCGAGATGCGCGAGCGCGTCGAGCAGCTCGTCGGCCCTCCCGCGCGCGCCGCGTGGGTGATGACCTTCCATGCCGCGTGCGGCCGCATCCTCCGCCGCGAGGCGGAGCGGCTCGGCTACCGCTCGAACTTCACGATCTACGACTCCGCCGACCAGCTGCGGCTGACGAAGCAGTGCCTGGAGGAGCTCGAGCGCGACCCGAAGCGGTTCACGCCGCGCGGCATCCACAGCCAGATCTCGAACGCGAAGAACCAGCTCCTCGGCCCGTCCGAGTACGGCGAGCGCGTCGCGAGCTTCTACGACCAGACCGTCGCCGAGGTCTACGACCTCTACCAGAAGCGGCTCCACGCCTCGAACGCAGTCGACTTCGACGACATGCTCTACCTCACGGTCGAGGCGCTCGAGCGCTTCCCGGAGGCGCGCGAGAAGTGGCAGCGCGCGTTCCGCTACGTGCTCGTGGACGAGTACCAGGACACGAACCACGCGCAGTACCGGCTGCTGCAGATCCTCGCCGAGCAGCACCGGAACGTGTTCGCCGTGGGCGACCCGGACCAGTCGATCTACGCGTTCCGCGGCGCCGACATCCGCAACGTGCTCGAGTTCGAGCGCGACTTCGCCGGCGCGCGCACGATCGCGCTCGAGCAGAACTACCGCTCGACCCAGAACATCCTCGACGCCGCCAACGGCGTCATCCGGAACAACCGCGAGCGCAAGGAGAAGAACCTCTGGTCCGACCTCGGCGAGGGCGATCCCGTCCGCATCGTCGAGGTCGAGGACGAGCACGCGGAGGCGCGCTATGTCGCCGCCGAGATCGCGCGGCTCGTCGAGGAGGGCTACTCGGGCGCCGAGATCGCGGTCTTCTACCGGACGAACGCGCAGAGCCGCGTCCTCGAGGACATCCTCGTCCGCCAGGGGATCGCCTACCAGGTGATCGGCGGCCCGCGCTTCTACGAGCGCGCCGAGGTCAAGGACCTGGTCGCGTACCTGCAGGTGCTCGACAACCCGTACGACGCGGTCAGCCTGCTGCGGATCGCGAACCGGCCGCGGCGCGGGATCGGCGACTCGACGCTCGCGCGGCTGATGACGTGGGCCGACCAGCGCGAGATCTCGCTCTGGGAGGCGATGGCCGAGGCCGAGAACGCGGGCATCGCGACGGCGCCGCAGAAGGCGGTGAAGGCGTTCCGCGCCACGATCGAGTCGCTGATGAGCGCGGCGATGGAGCTGGACGTCCCCGAGCTGATCGAGGCGGTGCTCGACCGCAGCGGCTACCGCGAGGCGCTCGAGGCGGAGCGGACGATCGAGGCGCAGGGCCGGCTCGAGAACCTCGAGGAGCTCGTGTCCGTCGCCCGCGAGTGGCTCGAGCAGAACGCGGAGCCGAGCCTCTCGAGCTTCCTGCAGGAGGTCTCGCTCTACTCCGACCAGGACGCGATCCGCGGCGAGGGCTCGCTTGTGACGCTGATGACCCTGCACAACGCGAAGGGCCTCGAGTTCCGCGCCGTCTACCTGATCGGCATGGAGGAGGGCATCTTCCCGCACTCCCGCTCGATCGAGGAGCAGGGGATCGAGGAGGAGCGGCGGCTCTGCTACGTCGGCATGACCCGCGCGATGGAGCGGCTGACGCTGCTGCACGCGTCCTCCCGGATGCTCTACGGCGGCCGCGACCACAACCTGCCCTCGCGCTTCCTCGACGAGGTGCCGGGCCGCCATTCCGAGCGCGAGCGGCTGCGGCCGTCCTCGTGGTCGAACTACGGCGCGCCGAGGCAGAGCCAGGTCGCGCCGCGCGACGACGTGCCGAGCCTCGGCACCGGCGACTCGGTGCGTCACTCGACCCTCGGCGAAGGCGTCGTCACGCGCGTCGAGCCGGGCGGCGTCGTCACCGTCCGCTTCGCCGCCGACGGCTCCGAGCGGCGGTTGATGCTCGACTACGCGCCGCTCGAAAAGCTGTAGAACCCGCGTATGGCGATCGAGATCCGGGCGCCTCGCGACGAGGAGCTGCGCGACGTCCTCGTCACGCTCGAGGCCGCGTTCGGCGGCGGGCTCGAGAACGAGGAGCGCGAGCTCGCGTCGACCCGCAAGACGATGCCGCTCGACCGCGTCCTCGCCGCCTTCGACGACGGGCGGATCGTCGGCACCGCGGCCGCCTGGCCGTTCCGGATCACGATCCCCGGCGGCGAGCTGCCTTGCCCGGGCGTCACCTGGGTCGGCGTGCTCCCGAGCCACCGCCGCCGCGGCCTCGCGACCGCGCTGATGCGCCGGCAGCTCGACGACGTCCACGCGCGCGGCGAGCCGCTCGCCGGGCTCTGGGCCTCCGAGGGCCCGATCTACGGCCGCTTCGGCTACGGCCAGGCGGCGCCGCTGCACATGCTCGACGCGACCGCGCCCGACTTCGCCCTCCGCGACGACCCCGGCCTGGCCGGCCGGATCCGGATCGTCACGCTCGAGGAGGCGCGCGAGCAGCTGCCGCCGATCTACGACCGCGTCCGCCCGACCCGCCCGGGGATGCTCTCGCGCAGCCCGGAGTGGTGGAGCGAGGAGCGGCTCTCCGACCGCTGGGACCGCCCCGGCGCCGGGCCGCGCTTCCATGCCGTGCTCGAGCTCGACGGCGCCGACGAGGGCTACGCGATCTACAAGGTGGAGCAGAAGGGCGACCGCGGCATCCCGGACGGCGCCGTCCGCGTCGTCGAGGCGCTCGCGACCTCGACCCGCGCGACGCAGGAGCTCTGGCGCTTCCTCTTCTCGATCGACCTGACCTCGGTCGTCGACGCCCGGCTCCTCGACCCGGCGGCGCCGCTCTTCTGGAGCGTCGCCGACCCGCGCCGGCTGCGCCTCCGCTACACGGACGGGCTCTGGCTGCGGCTCGTGGACGTCGACGCGGCGCTGCGGGCGCGCTCGTGGGCGGGCGGCGACTCCGTCGTCCTCGAGGTCCGCGACGCGTTCTGCCCGTGGAATGCCGGCCGGCACCGCGCGGGCGGGGACGCCGGCCGCGCCGACGGCGAGACGCCCGACCTGGCGCTCGACGTCGCCGACCTCGCCTCGCTCTACCTCGGCGGCGTCGACGCCGTGCTCCTGCACGCGTCCGGGCGGATCGAGGAGCGCACGCCCGGCGCCGTCGAACGGGCCGCCGCGCTCTTCCGCACGCCGCTCCCGCCCTTCTGCCCGGAGGTGTTCTAGTGGCGATCGACGTCCGTCCGTGCGCCGACCACGACGAGTTCTCCCGCGCCGTCGGCGCGATCGGCCAGTACTTCAGCCCGCCGCCGAGCCCGGAGATGCTCGAGCGCTTCGCCAGGCTGCTGCCTCGCGAGCGCATGCACGCGGCCTTCGACGACGGCGAGGTCGTCGGCGGCGCGGGCGCCTTCCCGTTCGTCGTCTCGGTGCCGGGCGGCGAGCTGCCGTGCGCCGGCGTGACTGTCGTCGGCGTCCACCCGACGCACCGCCGCCGCGGCGTCCTCCGCGCGATGATGGACGCCCAGCTGCGCGACGTGCACGAGCGCGGCGAGCCGCTCGCGGCGCTCTGGGCCTCCGAGGAGACGATCTACGGGCGCTTCGGGTACGGGCTCGGCTCGTGGGTGGGGGAGGTGCGGATCCCGAAGCCGCGGAACGCGTTCGCGCAGCCGCTCGAGCGCCGCGGCACGACCCGCTTCGTGACCCCGGACGAGGCGAAGGAGCTCTTCCCGCCGGTGTTCGAGGCGGTGCGGCGGCAGCGGCCCGGGATGCACGCGCGCAGCGCCGAGTGGTGGGCGCTGCGCCAGCTGCGGATGCCCGACGAGGAGGCGTCCTCGCCGCGGCGCTTCGTCGTCGTCGAGCTCGACGGCGGGGTGCAGGCGTACGCGGTGTACCGCACCTTCTTCGCCTTCGAGGAGGGCTCGTCCGCGAGCCGCGTCGTCGTCAACGAGGCGCTCGGCGCGACGCCGCAGGCGACCGCCGAGATCTGGCGCTTCCTGCTCGACATCGACTGGATGGAGACGGTCGAGGCCTCGCTCCTGCCGCCCGACCATCCGCTCTTCCTGCTGCTCGCGACGCCGCGGCGGATCCGCTACCGGATGGGGGACGGGCTCTGGGTGCGGGTCGTCGACGTCGCGGCCGCGCTCTCGGGCCGGGCGTACGGCGGCGACGAGCCGCTCGTGCTCGCCGTGCGCGACGCCGTCTGCGCGTGGAACGAGGGCCGCTGGCTGCTCGAGGGCGGCGCCTGCTCGCGGACGGACGCCGACGCCGACCTCGTCCTCGACGCGAGCGCGCTCGGCGCCGCCTACCTCGGCGCGGTCTCGTTCGCGCAGCTCCGCGACGCGCTGCGGGTCGAGGAGCTGCGCGACGGGGCGGTGGCGCGCGCCGATCGCCTGTTCGCCTGGCGGCCGCTGCCGTGGTCGCCCGAGATCTTCTGAGCAGGATTTGTCAAGTCGCAAGCGAATCCGCTTGTTTCTGCGGTATTTGCGGCCGAAAACGCCGTGAGTTTGTAAGGGATGGGTTAACCTCCGGGCCGCATGCGGCGGGCGGCTCGTATTGCGATGCTTTGTGCGGCGTTGGGTGCGGCTCCGGCCGCGGCCGCCGTCGGCTCGAGTCCGAGCCATGCGGCGGCGCACGCCGCGCCGGTCCGGCTGCTCGCCGTCTACCACGCGCCGCGGAAGCTGCAGTCGCGCACAGCTCCGGCGCACCGCGCACACCGGAGCGTCCACCGGCGGCTCAGCCACGTCATGGTCTTCCGCTGGCCGGCGCTCGGCTCGATCACGACCGAGTTCTCGAGCCGGCACGACGGCATCGACATCGGCTCGCTCCGCTCGCTGGCGATCACCGCCGCCCAGGCCGGCCGCGTCCTCCACGTCGGGTACACGACCGGCTTCGAGGGCTACGGGAACATCGTCGACGTCGAGATCGCCCCGGGCGTCGAGACGCTCTACGCGCACCTCTCGGGAATGGACGTCCACGTCGGCCAGCTCGTCCACGCGGGCGAGCGGCTCGGCACCGCGGGCTGCACCGGGATCTGCACCGGCACGCACCTCCACTTCGAGGTGCGGCTGAACGGTGCGCCGGTGAACCCGCTCCGCTACCTGCCGTAGTCGGCCTCGTCCCCCGCGGCGGGGGGCCGGGCTCCCTCGGGGGTGGCTCGCGTCCCCCGAATGTGGACTTGGACTCTCCCCCGGCGGAGTGATCTTTCGACGACCTCCCCGTTCGGGGGAGGCCCGGCGCATCCGCGCCCTTTTACGGTGCGCCCCTCTAGCGGCATCGACCCATTGGGGGACACGGTGAGTTTGCGGCTCCACTCGCCTCGCACCAACCGAAAGCTTGCGGTCTGGCTCGCCCTCGCGACGGCGCTCGTCGCGCTGGCCGCGCTCGCCGCCTCCGTGCAGCGCGCAGGCGCCGCCCGTCCGGCCGCCTTCGTCTCCCCGAACCTGCTCGCGGCCGCCCAGGCGGATCCGTCGCAGGTCTTCTCGGTCATCCTGCAAGGCTCCGGCGGTCACGGCGCGAGCGCCGCCGCCGACGCCGTCCGCAGCAGCGCCGACCCGAAGGGCAACGCCTACGGCGTGCGGCGGCAGCTCGCGACGATCAACGGCGCCGCCGCGCAGGTGACCGGCAAGCAGCTCGTCAAGCTCGCGACGATGCCGGGGATCGTCGCGATCACCTCCGACGACCCGGTGCGCCTCACCGGCGGCATCTCGAACAGCCAGCAGTGGCCGTTCGCGAGCGGCGTCGCGAAGGGCTGGTCGTCGGTGACGAACGGGAAGCTGCCGACGCCGCCCGCGATCGCCGTCGTCGACTCGGGCATCGAGGCCGGTCGCAGCGACTTCGGCGGCCGCGTGATCGACCAGGCGACGATCTTCGACGGCACGACGACGAACTCGCCGGGCGACGGCTACGGCCACGGCACGTTCGTCGCCGGCATCGCCGCGGGCAGCGCGACCGGCTACTCCGGCGCGGCGCCGAGCGCGCCGATCGTCGCGATCGACGTGATGGACGACAACGGCATGGCGCTCACGAGCGACGTGATCGCCGCCTGCGACTGGATCGTCGCCCACAAGGACGCGGACAACATCCGCGTCGCGAACTTCTCGCTCCATTCGACGGCGCCGGCGAGCGTCTTCTGGGACCCGCTCGACCGCGCGGTCGAGAAGCTCTGGTTCGACGGGATCACCGTCGTCGCGGCCGCGGGCAACTACGGCGTGAGCGGCCAGCCGAGCGGCGTCCTCTACGCGCCCGGCAACGACCCGTTCGTGATCACGGTCGGCGCCGACGACCTCAGCGGCTCCGTCTCGACGCACGACGACAGCGCCGCGCCCTGGTCGTCCTACGGCTACACGTACGACGGGTTCGCGAAGCCCGACCTCGCGGCCCCCGGTCGCTACATGGTCGGCCCCGCGCCCGCGACCTCGACGCTCGCCGTGACGCGCGCGTCGTCGGTCGTCGCGCCCGGCTACATCCAGCTCTCCGGCACCTCCTTCGCCGCCCCGATCGTCGCCGGCACCGCCGCGTACCTGCTCGCGCTGCATCCCACGTGGACGCCCGACCAGGTCAAGGGCGCGCTGATGCTGACCGCGAAGCCGACGACGAACGCCGCGCCGCTCTCGGAAGGCGTCGGGCTCGTGGACGCCGCCGCCGCCGCGCTCGTGACGGCGCCGCCGAACCCGAACTCGGCGCTCGACCCCTTCGTCGTCGCCGACCCGTCCGGCGGCACGATCCAGGTGTTCGACTCCTCGGCCTGGCAGCAGACCGCGCTCGCGGATCCCTCCTGGGACACCGCGGCGTGGGGCTCGGCCGCGTGGGGCTCTGCGGCCTGGGGCTCCGCGGCCTGGGGCTCGGCCGCGTGGGGCTCTGCGGCCTGGGGCAGCGCGGCCTGGGGCAGCGCCGCCTGGGGATCCTCCTCGCTCTCGACGACGCTCTCGACCGCCGCCTGGGGCAGCGCCGCCTGGGGCTCCGCGGCGAGCGCCGACAACGCCGCGCTCGACGACGGCGAGCCGGCGCTCCTCGACGCGACGCAGCTGGCGGACGCCGAGGCCGAGCTCGGGATCGTCGTGAACGCCGACGGCAGCGTCTCGGCCCCGTAGCGCCGTGACGACCGCGGCGGTCAGGAACCTGCAGGTTCTCGGCGCCCAGCGTCTTCGCCGCGTCCCGGCGACGCCGCTCTCGCTGCGCGCCTGGCTCTACTGGCTCGTCGTGGTCGCACCCGCCGCGACCGGGGTCTACCTCGCGCTCGCGGCGGCGCACGGGGGGGAGTGGAGGCGGTTCGCGCTGCTGACCGGGATGGCTTCGGCGGCGCAGCTGACCTCGTTCCAGCTCACGCGCCGCCGCGTGTTCCACCCGGCGATCCTGTTCATCGTCGCGGGGGCGCTGCTGCTGCCGCCCGAGCTCGTGATCCTGCTGTGCGTCCTGCACTGCGTGCCGGACTGGATCAAGCAGCGCTACCCCTGGTACATCCAGACGTTCAACATCGCGAACTACGTCGTCTCGGGCGTCGCCGCCTGCGGCGCGGCCCGGCTGCTCGGCGACTTCCCGGCGGCGGGCACGCACGAGGCAGCCGCCGGCGCCGCTGCCGCCGTCGCGTTCGTCGCGGTCAACCGGCTGCTGCTGCTGCCGATGCTCTGGCTCGGCCGCGGCCTGCGCCCGCGCGAGACCGGCCTGCTCGCCGGCGACGACGCGGCGCTCGAGCTCGTCCTCGCGGTGATGGCCGTGACGCTGGCCGTCCTCTGGGAGAGCAGCATCTGGCTGGCCGCGCTCGCGCTCGCCCCGCTCTTCGTCATCCACTTCACGCAGCGCGCGGTGCTCCGGCTCGAGGTCGCGTCGGAGACGATCGGCCGCCAGAACGAGTCGCTCGAAGAGGCGAACCGGGTCGTGCGGCAGCGCTCGACGGCCGCGCTCGAGGCGCTGTCGGCGACGGTCGACGCACGCGACAAGTACACGGCCGGCCACTCGAAGCGGGTCGCGGCGGTGTCGACGGCGATCGCGGCCGAGCTCGGGCTCGAGGGCGCCGACTTCGAGACGGTCAGCCAGGCCGCCCTCCTGCACGACATCGGCAAGATCGGCGTGCCCGACGCGGTGCTGCTGAAGGAGGGCGCGCTGACCCAGGGCGACTGGCTCGTGATGCGCAGCCATCCGGAGGAGGGCGCGCGCATCATCGAGCGGCTCGGCTACCTGGACGACGTCGTGCCGGCGATCCGCCACCACCACGAGCGGCCGGACGGTCGCGGCTACCCGGCGGGTCTGATCGGCGACGAGATCCCGCTGGCGGCGCGGATCATCCACGTCGCCGACGCGCTCGACGCGATGACGACCGAGCGCGTGTACCGCGCCGCGCTGACCCTGGACGAGGCGGTCGCGGAGATCCGGCGCGGCCGCGGCACCGACTTCTGCAGCAGCTGCGTGGACGCGCTCGAGCTGGTGCTCGAGCGCGGCGGGCTCGGCGTCGCGACGAGCCCGCGGGCGGCCGCGTGAGCGTCGACGCCTACCGCGAGCGCGTCGCGGCGAAGGCGCGCCCGCACGGACTTCCGCAGCCGGCGTTCCTCTTCCTCGGCGTCGTCGTCGGCGCGGCCGTCGCGGCGGCGGGGGCGACGGCTTCCGCGACCGCGTGGAGCGTGCACTGGACCGACTTCGCGGTCGTGCTCGTCTGCGGCGCGGCGGCGCAGCTCTTCGCCACGCACAGCAACGGCAACCAGGTCTTCCACACGGGGCTCGCGTTCACGGTCGCGGCCGCGCTGCTGCTGCCGCCCCAGCTCGTGGTCGTCGTCGCGGTCGCCCAGCACCTGCCCGAGTGGGCGCGACAGCGCTACCCGTGGTTCATCCAGACCTTCAACATCGCGAACGTCCTGCTCAGCGGGCTCGCCGCCTGGGGCGTGGCGGCCGAGTTCCGGCGCGCCGGCTACGAGGTCGGCGTCTCGCCGGCCGCGTCGAGCGTGCTCGTCGCGGTCTGCGCCGGCGCGGCGTTCGTGCTCGTCAACCACGTGCTGCTCGCACGGATGCTCCGCCTCGCGCGCGGGCACGACGTGACCGCGACCGGGCTCTTCTCGGCGGACGGCCTCGTCACCGACCTCGCGCTCGCCGCGGTCGGCGTCTCGGTCGCGTACGCGCTGCTGCGGGAGCCGGCGCTCGCCCCGGTGGCCGCTCTGCCGCTCGTGCTGATCCAGCGCGCGGTGGCGGTGCCGGCGCTCCGCGAGCAGGCGTTCCGCGACCACAAGACGGGGCTGCTGAACTCGCGCGGGATCGACCGCCCGGCGCGGGCCGAGTTCGCGCGAGCCTGCCGCTACCGGCGGCCGCTCGCCCTCCTGCTCTGCGACATCGACGACCTGCGGGGGATCAACAACGAGCACGGCCATCTCCAGGGCGACGTCGCCCTGCAGACGGTCGCCGACGCGTTCCGCGACCAGCTGCGCGGCCTCGACCTGTGCGCGCGCTTCGGCGGCGACGAGTTCCTCGTGCTGCTGCCGGAGGCCGGGGAGGAGCAGGGACGCAAGGTGGCCGAGCGGATCCACGCCTGGCTCGCCCGGAACCCGGTCGAGGGGCGGCCGGTCGGGCTCGCGATCGGCGTCGCCGCGCGCGCCGACGACGACGAGTCGCTCGAGCAGCTGATCGCCCGCGCGGACACGGCGATGTACGCCGAGAAGCGCGAGCGTCGCCGGACGCCGCTGGCGCTGGTCTAGCCGAGCGCGAAGGTCACGTTCACGACCGCGGTCACGTCCTTGCGCAGCGTGGACGTGTCGTAGACGCCGTAGTCGGAGACCTCGGTCGAGTTCGGCGAGGTGACCTGGAAGACGCCGACGTTCACGCCGCGGATGCCGCCGAGCGCGCCGCCGGTCGCGCCGACGAGCACGCGTGCCCGCTCCTGGGCGTCGCGGGTGGCGGCGGCGAGCAGCGCGGGCCGGAGCTTCGCGAGCTTCGTGAACACGTACTGGAGCGGCTGCGCCGAGAGCGGGATCCCCTGCGCGAGCAGCTTCGAGCTCGCCTCGGCGGCGTCGGCGACCGCCGGGACCCGGCCGGACCGCACCTCGAACGTGCGCGTGAGCTGGTAGCCGGTGACCTTGTTCGTGTAGCCGCCCGACGGCGGCGTCACCGTCTGGGTGGAGACCGGCTGGACGGAGAGCTCGTCGGCGCGGATCCCCTGCGCGAGCAGGAACGCGCGCACCTTCGCCGTCCAGTCGGCGAGCTCGGCGGCCGCGGCGGCGGCGGAGTCGCTCTGGGCGGTGATCGAGGCGTCCCAGATCGCGTAGTCGGAGACGATCCGCTGCTTCGCCGAGCCGGTGACCGTGACGACGTCGCTGCGCCCGCGGTCGCGGATCCCGTTGCCGACCGCGACCGAGCCGAGCAGCACGGCGATGGCGAGCAGCGTCAGCCCGGCGAAGAGGGGAACCCGCTCTCGCATGGCCCGAGCGTCGGGCAGCGCGGCGCCGCGCCCATCCGTGGTTTGCCCGGAGCCGAGCCGCCGGGCCGCTACAATCCCCGGCGACCCGGGCGGTTAGCTCAGTTGGGAGAGCACCAGCTCGACAAGCTGGGGGTCACTGGTTCGAGCCCAGTACCGCCCATGCCCGGAAAATCCCTGCAGGTCGGGGATTGCTGTTGCTGGATTAGGCAGCGCTTGCCGTTTCCCGACGCACAAGAGACGCACGCGCCTGGTGGCGCGTGTCGATCGCTCTCAGCTTCTGGTCTCCTTCACGATCCCTTGCGAGTGATCGCCCCTTGTGGGGTAGCGGGTGCCCTAGTTCGATGACGCCGATCATGTTGACAAGAGACGTCCAACGCGTCATAAAGCAGCGGTATCCGATGAGGGCAGGTGCTTGGGGTCGTGCTGGCGGGTTGGCGGAGTTGGATGAAGTACGGACGCGGCCGTCGCATGTACGGCGGTCGGGCTGGGCTGGCCGCGTCTGTCCTGGCGCTGGCGGCAATGGTCGTGTCGCAGGTCGCGTCGGCCGCGTCGCCGGCGAACACGGCGCCGCCTGAGATCAGCGGCTCGGCGGTCGTCGGCCAGACGTTGACCGCGTCGACGGGTTCCTGGTCGGATTCCCCGACCGGGTACGCCTACCAGTGGCAGCAGTGCGACGGCGCCGGTGCGAACTGCGCCGACATTGCGGGCGAGACGACCTCGAGCTACGTCGTCGCGGGCGGCGACGACAGCCACACGCTCGCCGTCGTTGTTACCGCGACCAACGCCGACGGTTCGACGTCCGCCAGCTCGGCGCCGACGGCGGCGGTGATCGGGGTCACACCGGCGCATACGGGACAGCCGACGATCTCCGGGACGCTGCTCGTCGGTCGGACGCTCTCGGCCGACACCGGGAGCTGGTCTGGCACGACGCCGCTGACGTTCGCGTACGAGTGGGACCGCTGCGTCGGCGGCAGCTGTACCTCGATCGCCGGCGCCACCGCCTCGAGCTACACGACCGGCAACGACGACGCCGGCACGACCCTCGAGGTCGTCGTCACGGCCAGCAACAGCGGTGGCAGCGACAGCGCCACCAGCGCGGAGACGGGCGTGATCGGGAGCGTGACGGCGCCTGTCTCGACGGTCGCTCCTGTCGTCTCTGGGCCGGTGGCGGAGGGTGCGACTCTGGCCGTCACGAGTGGGTCGTGGACCGGAGCGGACTCGCTCAGCTTCGCCTACCAGTGGCAGCGCTGCACGAGCGGCGATCAGGCCACCTGCAGCGACATCGGCGACGCGACCGACGCCAGCTACACGGCTACCGCAGACGACGTCGGCGACCTGCTCCAGGCACGCGTGACTGCGACGGACTCGGTTGGCCCGGCCACGGCTGTTTCGAGTCAGGTCGGGCCGGTCGAGGCCTCGACCTTGCCGGTGAACGTCACGCTGCCGTCGTTCTCCGGCGATCCGGTCGTGGGGGCGACGCTGACCGGTGCGATCGGCGACTGGACCGGAACCGTGCCGATCGGCTACACGCTGCAGTGGCAGCGCTGCACCGGGCCGGACCCCTCCAGCTGTACGGACATCGCGGGCGCCGACGGCGTGACCTACACGGTGACGGGCGGCGACCTCGGTCTTGCCGTGCAGCTGCACGTCGTCGCGACCAACCCGGCCACCGGCGCCGGCCCGGGCGTCGGCGCGTACTCGTTGCAGGCGACGGTGACTGAGGCGGCGCCCTCGAATCTGGAGCCGCCCGTAGTGAGCGGCACTGTCGAGGAGGGCGGGGAGCTGAGCGCGGACGCGGGGTCATGGACGGGCGAGACCCCGATCTCCTACAACTATCAGTGGGAGCGCTGTTCCAGTGTGTACGCGGCCGCGGTTGCGGCTGACGCTCCGCTTGCGTATTGGCGGCTCGACGAGCCGAACGGGACGAGCCTCGGCGATTCGAGCGGTCGCGGGCAGGCGGCGTCCTTCGCGGCCGGCGATCTGACTCTCGGGCAGCCGGGGGCGCTCTCGCCGGAGGGCGACGCGGCGGCATCGTTCAGCGCCGGGCAGGGCGCCCGAGCGACCTTGTCGGGGTTGTCGGGGAGCTACGTGACGGTCGAGTTCTGGTTGAAGTGGGACGGCGTCCATGGCGGCTCGCCGGCGGGCTTCAGCGCCTACGGGGTCTATCTCGCTCCAGGCCAGTTCGGGTTCACCTCGACGCAGGGGCAGCTCTCGGGTGGTTACTACACGAGCGCGACGCCGGCCGCGAATCAGTGGGTGCTCGTGGATGCCGTCTTCTACAACGGCTCGCTCGCCAACGATCGCCTGTACGTGAACGGCGTCCAGCAGAGCTTGAGCCAGAGTGGTTGGCCGAGCGGGTCGTCGGTCGGCTCGATGCTGAATCTCGGCAGCTACCTGAACGGGTCGAGCGGGATCCTCGGTTTCACCGGTGGCCTGGACGAGTTCGCGGTCTACAACCGGGCTCTCAACCAAGCCGAGATCCAAGCTCACTACAGCGCGGCGAGCGCCAGCTCGTCCTGCACCGGCATCAGCGGCGCAACTGAGACCGCGTACACGCCTACTTCGGCTGATGTTGGGCTTCGGCTCCGCGTCGCCGTGACCGCCTCCAACGGTGCCGGCGAGGCAACGAGTGACTCCACCGTCAGCGACCCGGTACTTCCCGCCGGCCCTCCCGAGAGCACGAGCCCGCCGATCATCAGCGGCAGCGGCCTCGTCGGCGACGCCCTGAGTGCGAGCCCCGGACAGTGGTCACACTCCCCGACCGGCTATGCCTATCAGTGGCAGCGTTGCAGCTCACCGACGAGCTGTACGGACATCGTCGGGGCAACACTGGCGACCTATACCGCGGCGGCGAGCGACGCGGGCGACACGGTTCGCGTGCGGGTGACGGCCAGCAACGTTCTCGGCAGCAGCAGCCCGGCGGACTCGACCGCGATCGCCGTCTCGGACTCCGCTCCCGCGAACGTCACACTGCCCGCGATCAGCGGCGAGCCGAGCGAGGGGGAGACGCTGACGACGAGCAATGGCGCCTGGTCCGGCGACCAGACCGGTCTCTACTACACCTACCAGTGGCAGCGCTGCTCGAGCGGCTACGCGGCGACGATCGAAGCGGACTCGCCGCTTGCGTACTGGCGACTCGACGACGGAGGTGGCACCACATTCGCCGACGTCAGCGGCCAGGGGACGCCCGCGACCTTCGCCTTCGGCGACGTGTCGCTGAATCAGCCGGGCGCGCTCGTCTCGGAGGGCGACGCCGCCGCTTCCTTCAACGTCGGGAAGGGTGCGCAGGCGAACGTCTCGGGACTGTCGGGGAGCTACACGACGGTCGAGTTCTGGATGAAGTGGGACGGCGTTCATGGCGTTTCCCGATGGGATTCAACGCGTACGGGCTCTACCTGACGAACGGCGAGTTCGGCTTCGATACTGCGCAGGGTCAGCTCTCTGGCACGTTCACGACCTCGAACACGAGCGAACTGGTCAATCAATGGGCGCTCGTCGATGCTGAGTTCTACAACGGTGCGATTAACAACGGCCGTCTCTACATCAATGGTGTGCAGCAGTCGCTGTCACAGGGCGGTTCCCCGAGTCCGTCGTATGTGGGATCGACGTTCAATATCGGGAGCCTGTACGAGGCGCCGAACTCTTCGATCTTGGGCGTGGGTGCGGTCATCGACGAGTTCGCGGTCTACAACGGGGCGCTCAGCCAGGCGGCGATCCAGGCCCACTACAACGCCGCGACCGCAGTCCCCACCTGCAGCGACATCAGCGGCGCGACAACCTCGAGCTACCAGGTAAAGGCCGCCGACGGAGGCGCTCAACTACGCGTGAACGTGACCGCGCACAATGACTACGGCGTGGCGACCGCGACCTCGCTCTCGACCGCGCCGGCCGTCGTCACCGCGCCGACCCCGGCTGCACCGCTCGACGGCGGCGGCGTGAAGACCGCGACTCCCGCCCTGAGCGTCGACCCCTTCGGCGGGGGCGGCAGTGTCCAGTACGTCTTCGAGGTCGGAGCGGACGCACAGTTCTCGAGGCAGCTTGCGACTTCCGGGCCTCTGACCGACACCACCACTTGGACGGTTCCCACGAGTGCGGGCCTGAAGGACGGGCAGTCCTTCTGGTGGCGGGCTCAGGCGTTCACGGCGGACGGCGAGACTGGCTGGAGCGCGGCGCAGAAGGTGACGGTGCGTATGGTCACGACCGGAAGCCGCCCCTACTGGCCGATGTGGACGAGTGGGCGGTTCGCGGTCAACGAGGCGACCGGGAATCTCGTCCTCTCCCTCGACGGCCCGAGCTTCTCGACCCCGACCGGGGCGATGGCCCTGGGTTTCACCTACAACTCGCAGGACACCCGCGACCAGGGGCTTGGACCAGGTTGGACGCTGAGCGGCGGCGATCCGAACGCGACCCCGCCGACGACGCTGATCGATCACAGCCGCTTCGCGAGCAACGATCCCGACTACTACTTCGCGGCCGAAGTCGACTGGCCGGACGGCAGCTCGAGCTTCTACAGCGAGGTCGGCTCGAGCGGCACGTATCTCTCTCCGCCTGGCGACACCTCGCAGCTGAAGCGCAACGTTGACGGCAGCTGGACGCTGCTCGATAGCGACGGCTCCATCTACACGTTCGCGGCGATCGCGAGCGGCGCCACCTCGACGCCGCTCGCCACCGCCGAGCAGGCTGCCGCGGACGCGAACACGGACGTGCTCAGCTACCGCTACGGAGTCACGAGCGGCGGCAGGACGCTCCTGACCGAGATCGACGACAGCGCCGACCCAGGCCGCTCGATCGTGCTCACCTGGAACGCGCTCAACG
The DNA here is from genome assembly GCA_035688025.1 of Gaiellaceae bacterium. Classification (GTDB taxonomy): domain Bacteria; phylum Actinomycetota; class Thermoleophilia; order Gaiellales; family Gaiellaceae; genus Palsa-739. The sequence goes on from DASSNM010000009.1 coordinate 71,976, forward strand.
CAAGCGGTTGCGCAGCCGCGATCGTCTGCGTGACCGGCCCCGACGGCGTGGAATGGCAGCTCGCAGGTGCGAGCGGCGCCGCTACTTCGGCTCCCTTCGCGACGCTGAACGATGGCACCCGCGTGGTCGCCGCGCTCGGTTACGACGCAACCGGCCAGCTGACCAGCTACCGAAACGCCGACGACGAGGCTCCGACCGATCCGAATATCAGCCCCGACTACAACAGCCAGCACAGCATCCAGATCGGCTTCGACGGCACGGACTCGACCGCCCGCGTCACCTCCTTCGCCGAGGGGCCGGTCACCGGTCTCGACCCGGTCTCCGCCTGCCCGAACCAGGACCCGCTCTGCTGGACGTTCGCCTACCACAGCGGCGGCCAGACCGACGCCAGCCAGTCGCACGGCGGAGCACGTGACGCCGCCGGCTGGACCGAGATCACGCCGCCGAACCAGCAGAGCATGGCCTCGCCGGCGAAGCAGGCCGTCTACTTCGACGGCCTCGACCATCCGATCGAGACCAGAGACGCACTCGGCCGGGTCAGCCAGGCCGCCTACAACGGCAACGACGAACTGGTCTGGCAGGAAGACGCGCTCGGCAATCCGACCGACTACACCTGGGACACGCTCACCGACACTCTCCAGTCGGTACTCGGGCCGCCGAACCAGAACGGCCAACGCCCGCTCACCCGCTACGGCTACGACGAAGCCGCGATCGGCCAGCAGGGCGCCGACTCCTCCGCCTGGACACCGGGCCAAGCCCTCAACGGACTGCAGGCCGCCTACTACCCGAATCTCTCGCTCGCCGGCCGACCGGTCCTTCGAAACGACGCCGCTGTCAACTTCAACTGGGGCGACAATCCGCCCGCCGCTCTTCCGAACTCGGTCGGCTTCTCGGTTCGCTGGAGCGGCTACTTCGTGGCGCCTTCCGCCGGCGACTACACGTTCACCCTCGCGGCGGCGAGCGGGCAGGCGAGCGCGCTCGAGATCGACGGCGTCCAGGCGATCGACAACACGGTCAACCCGGCAGCCTCCGCCAGCTCACACCAGCTGACCTTGACCGCCGGCCGTCACCAGATCTCTGTCGAGTACGTTGCCGCGAGCAGGCCCGCCCAGATCCAGTTCAGCTACAGCTGCGCCGACTGCAACCCGGTCGAGAACGAGCAGACCGTCCCCGCCGCCGATCTGCTGCCCGGGTGGAACAACCAGACCTCGACCGTCAGCCCGCTCGGCCGCATCTCCTTCAGCCACTTCGCCGACCCGACCAGCGGCCAGCCCGACTACACGCTGCAGAAGCTCGCCGACGGCACGCCGCTGATCACCAGCTACCGCTACGACAGCTACGGCCGACTCGCCGACCAGGTCGACCCGCTCGGCAACGCCGCCCGCACGATCGACAGCCAGGGCAACCTCTCCGGCCAGATCGACACCAGCCACCGCACCACCTACAGCTACTACCCGGCCGGCAGCACGCCGACGATCCCGCTCGTCTGCACCGGCGGCAACGCGCCGCAGACCGCACCCGAGCAGGCGCAAGGACTGCAACTCGTGGCCGCGCCGGGCCGAGCAGCGACCCGCTACGTCTACGACGCAGCCGGCCGCACACTCGCCAAGACCGACGGCGCGGGCACGACCTGCACCAGCTACGACAGCGAGGGACGTGTCGCCAGCACGACCGACGGCGACGGCAACCGCACCAGCTACGCGTACGACCCCGCAGGCAACAAGCGCACCGTCACCCGCGCCGACGGCTCGACCTCGAGCACCGCCTACGACGAAGCCGAAGACCCGATCGCGAGCACGGATACGGCCGGCCACACGACCAGCTACAGCTACGACGCCGAGGGCAACCTGCTGAAGACGGTCGATCCGCTGGGGATCGTGACTCGCTCGAGCTTTGACGCGGTCGGCAACAAGCTGAGCGACACCGACGGCGCCGGCAACGTCACGAACTACACCTACGATGCGCTGAACCGGCTCGTTTCGACGACGAGCCCGCTCGGTGAGGTGTCGAGGACCGGCTACGACGCCGCCGGAAACGTGAACTCCCGAACGGACGCGAACGGCGACACGACGAACTACGGCTACGACCTGGACCGCGAGCGCGTCTCGGTCACCGACCCGCTCAACCACACGTCGAGCTCCACCTACGACAACGCCGGCCGACTGCTCTCGACGACCGACGCGAACAACCAGCCGACCTCGTTCGTCTACGACCTGAACGGCGACAAGATCGAGATCGACGCCGCCGACGGCGGCCACACCTATCTCGCCTACGACGCCGCCGGCGATCTCGTCTCGAAGGTCGACCCGCGCGGCAGCGGCCCCGGCGACAGCGCCCACATGACCAGCTACCGCTACGACGCCGCCGGCCGACTGATCGCAACGACGCTGCCGACCGGCGAGACGACGGCCACCGCCTGGGACGCGGCCGGCAACAAGCTCGCAGCCACCGACGCCGCCGGGCACACGACCACCTTCGCCTACGACGTCCTGAACCGGCTGATCTCGACGACGACGCCGCTCGGTGAGACGACGAAGCTCGGCTACGACGCGGCCGGCGACCTCGCCACCCGCACGGATGCGCTTGGGCATCGCTGGAGCTACAGCTACGACGCCGACGGCCGTCGGGTGGCGATCCATGACCCGCTTGGGAACACGACCACCACCGCCTACGACCAGAACGGCAACCCGATCCTCGACAGCGACGCGCTCGGCAACGAGACGAAGTACCGCTACGACGCCGACGGTCGCGAGATCGAGGTGGTCGCCCCCGACGGTGGCATCAACTCGCTGAGCTATGACGCCGCCGGGAACGTCCTCACGCGCAAGGACTCGCTCGACCACGTCACCCAGTACGCGTACGACGCCGACGGTCGGCTGTCGAGCGTCACCGACCCGCTCGGCGACGTCACGAGCTACGGCTACGACCCGGCCGGCAACCGCATCAGCGTGGTCGACGCGAATGGCAACGCCACCCAGACCGCGGGTGATGGCACGACCGCGTACGGCTACGACGCCGCCAACCGGGTCACCTCGATCAGCTACAGCGACTCCACCCCTGGAGTCGCCTACGGCTACGACCTGGCCGGCAACCGGATCTCGATGACAGACGGCGCCGGTACACAGACGTACGCCTATGACAACTCGAACCGGCTCACCACTGTCACTCGCGGCGGCGGCAGCTTCGGCTACACGTACAACAGCGCCGGCCAGCTCGCCTCGCGCAGCTACCCCGGCGGCGCCAGCACCAGCTACACCTACAACGCGGACGGCGAGACCGCCACAGCGACCACCGCCGACGGCACCAGCAACTACACGTACGACCGAAACGGCCAACTGACCGCGACCCAGTATCCGAACGGCTGGACCGAAAACCGCAGCTACGACAACGCCGGCCGTCTCGCCGACATCTCGAGCAGCAACGGGAGCGAGACGATCGCCGAAGCCGACTACACCCGCGACGGCAACGGCAACCCGACCCAAATCCTCCGCGACGGCACCCCCGAGAACTACGTCTACGACTCGTCAGGCCGCGTCACCGCGGTCTGCTACGGCGCCGCGGTCGCCGGCTGCCCGAGCGCCGACCTGATCCAGTACACGTACGACACGGAGGGCAACCGGCTCACCCAGACGAATGCCGGGGTGACGACCGATTACAGCTACAACGCCGCCGACGAGCTCACGCAGGCGAGCGTTACGGGCGGAGCGACCACGGCGTACACGTACGACGCCAACGGGAACGAGCTGACCGCCGGCTCGAAGGGCTTCACGTATGACCTGGCCGGCAAAGTCACCACGATCAGCGACAACGGAACGACGCTCGCCAGCTTCAGCTACGACGGGCTCGGCAACCGGCTCACCAAGACCACGGGCGCTGGGACGACCAGCTACCTCTGGGACGAGAACGCCTCCCTGCCCTCGCTGGCCGAGGAGCTGAACGGCTCGACGCTCGTTCGCGGCTATCAGCCCGGCCCCGACAACGGCGCCGGCCTCGACCCGATCGCCATGACCAGCAGCGGCGGCACCTACTACTACTCCAGCGACGGCCTCGGCTCCACCGCCGCCATCACCGACCAGGCCGGCACTGTCGAGTGGCGATACACCTACGACCCGTACGGCAATGCGCGAACGACGAGCAAGATCGACCCGTCCGCCCCCGACAACCTCATTGGCTTCGCGGGTCAGCTGCTCGACGCGGAGACGGGGCTCTACGACATGCGGGCGAGGCTGTACGACCCGAGCACGGGGCGGTTCCTGTCGACCGATCCGATGCCGCTACCGCCCACCCAGCCGGCCGTCTCGCTCTACCTCTACAGTGCCGACGACCCGACGGTCCTCACCGATCCCGCTGGCAACACCGCCGTCTGCAACATCGACTATTGCACGTCCTTCAGCGACGGCAAGCGGCACGTCGTCTTCCAGAACAACGACAAGCCGCCCGTCGCTCCGAAATCCTCGCCCGTTCCGAAGAAGCCTGCCGCGCCCGCAGCCCCGACTCGCGTTAGGCCAACAAGTTACCTGCCTCCGGATGATCAAGCGGCGATCGCGACAGCGGCCTCGAGCTCGACGCCCACTCGGGCGGCGAGTAGTGCTGCGTCGGCTCCACCGTTGAATGCGATCCCTGGCAGAACGAGAACGCTTGCCATGATCTCTTCGTCGGCACCCAAGGGGAGCCTCCCGGAACCCGACGGGCCCGCCAGCTGGTTCGAGGCAATCGATGAATGGATCAATGGAGACGGCTCAGTGGGCGAGAAGCTCGCAGAGCAGGACGCGATGCGACTTCTTCGCAGTTACTGGGGTGGACCTCACTTCACCTGGTCGCAGCTCTTGATGGCCGTGTCGATCATCCGCAATGACGAAACACAGTGGAAAGGAGGTCTGATCCCAACCGAACAGGTGAGCCTCGGAAACTCGGAGGCCGATCTTCTCAAGCGCGGGTGGGCACTTGAGAAGGACATCACGGACGCCAACGGCGCTAGGGCACGAAGACTATGCGGCGCACTCTCTGCGACATCGTTCGCGATGTGGACAGTCCACTGGGCCGCGGACGCTGGTGATTGGCGAAAGGGATACCTCCCGTTCGCTCCCAACTGGACGCCCGGACATCGCGAGGCAAACAACTACCCGGGTTGCAGCGCATGAACAGAACTCAGCGAATTGTTTTCCGCCTCCCATCGGGCGAGGACTCCAACGGACAGGAGTCGCAAGACCGAGCGATGAGCAAGCTGGGCTACGGATCCCAACGCCGCGGTAGGCGCGCCTTGTGCTTCGCGAGCGCGATCCTTCTTCTCGGTGTCGTGCTCGCAGGTTGCGGCTCGCCGGCCGCCCATCCCAACTTGACGGTAGATGACGTCACGGGGCTATTACCGAAAGCCGGCTTCCGCCACTTCGAGATCCTGATCCCTGGGAAGACAGATGGGGTCGTGGATCTACACCCGCCGCCCGAAGCGGCGATCAACATGCAAGTTCGGGTCTTCCCAAGCCACGTACTCGCCGAGAGATACATGCAGTCCAGCTTGAAGCAGGGCAGTTACGTCCTAGGCCCAAACCGGGTTGTCTGCAACACATGGATGTACACAACGCTCACCGAGTCAAGCTCAAAAAGGTTGAGCCCCCATCAGAAGGAACTCTCGCTTCGACTCTTCCGGGTGATCAGAGCGGGGCAGGAACGCCTCGCAGCCGTCATGCGCGCGCAATGTGGCGGTCCGTAGACGGCCTGGTCATCGCTTGAGGCGACGCTGATGGAACCCGGCTGGCCCACTCATGCCGTTCGGCATACGTTCGCTCACGCAGCGAGCTGGCATGCGCACTGGCATCCGGGCTGGGTTGTGCTGCCAGTCCACATGCCAGTAGCACGGTGAGGGTCGTGCGCCCGCGTTTCCGCTCAACGGTGCGGGTTTGTGGTGCGCTCTCGTTGCCTCAGCTTGTGGCTGCGGGTTCCTGACCACCCTCTCTCCCCGTGCTGATCCGGGGAGTGGTTTGAGAGAGGGTGGTCAGGAACCACGGGAGCGCACCTGTCGGGGGTTGTGCGGGAATGCGGGCGCATGTTGCGGGGCGGGGCTGGCGAGCGGGTGTAGGTCGAGATCGGGAGTCAGGGAGATGAGCCGGACCGGCTTTGACGGGGACCGGGTTTGGTGGTTCACGCCGTTGCTCCTTCGAGCCTAATTGGTCGTTGTCGAGCGTGCAGCTGTTCGTATTCGACCGGCGGGATGTCGCCGAGGCTCTCGTGCAGGCGGGCGG
>DASSNM010000012.1:0-33304 GCA_035688025.1 Gaiellaceae bacterium
GGCGACCCGCGTGTCGGTGCGCGTGCCGCCCCAGGCCGGCAGCGACGCGCCCGGCCGGGCGAGCTTCCAGCGCGGGCTGCCGTCCGGCGCCAGCGCGGAGAGCTCGCCGCCGCCCGCGGCGAGCACGTAGAGCGCGTGCGGCGACCAGGCGGCCTCCGGGTAGCGGCCCAGCAGTCGGCGCGTCCCGTCGGCCGACACGACCCAGGCGCCGCCGGCGCCGCTGACGAGGATGCGGCCCGGCGCGGGGAGGCGGAAGAGCGCCGGCGCGGCGCCCTCGACGCCGAGCGTGCGCCGGACGGCCTCGACGACGGCGCGGCCGGGCGGCGAGAACGCCGCCGCGGCGATCGCCGCGACGACGGCGGCCGCCGCGACCGGGACGAGCGCGCGCGGGCGGAAGCGCGGCCGCGCGGGCGTGCGCTCGGCGTGCGCGGCGCGCACGAGCTCCCAGGCGCGGGCCTCCGCGTCCGCGTCCAGCGGCGCCGACTCGAGCCGGGCGCGCAGCGTGCGGTTCACCGGAGCTCCTCCCGCAGGGTCGCCTCGAGCCGGTCGAGGCCGCGGCGGAGCCGCGAGTTCACCGTCCCGCGCGGGAGTCCGAGCAGCTGGGCGATCTCGCCGGGCGTGTAGTCGAGCAGGTAGCGGAGGACGACGACGGCGCGGTGCTCGGGCCCGAGGTCGGCGAGCGCCGCCGCGAGCGCCCGCGCGTGGGGCGACTCGGCGCGCTCGGCGGCGGCGGGCTCGGGCGCGTCGTCGACGCCCAGCTCGCGGCGCAGCGTCCGCGCGCGGGCCCAGTCGATCGAGCGGTTGACGACGATCCGGTGCAGCCACGGCCCGAACGGGCGGCGGCGGTCGAAGCGGTCGAGCGCGCGGACCGCGGCGAGGAACGCCTCCTGCGCGATGTCCTCGGCGGCGGCGGCGTCCCCGACGACCAGCACGGCGGCCCGGTGCGCACGCGGCCAGTGCCGGCGGAAGAGCTCCTCGAGGGCGCGTGCGTCGCCGCGCTGCGCCGCCCGCACGAGCGCGCGCTCGCGCCGCTCCGCGACCGGCCGCCCCCGCGGCAGCTCGGCCGTCACCTCGCCGATCGACGACACGACCTCCGTACGTTCGCAGAGCGGCGGGAGGTCCCGCTCGTCTAGCGCCCGGGCGGGCGCAGCACCGCGAACTCGTCCGTGATCTCGAGCTCGCGGGTACGGAAGCGGAAGAGCGCCGCCGGGCGGCCGCCCGACGGGCCCGAGGCGCGGCGGCCGCCGGCCGGCTCGAGGACGTTGCGGCGGAGCAGCACGCGCTGGAGGTTCGTCGCGGAGACGTCGTGGCCGAGCGCCGCGGCGTAGATCTCGCGCAGCTCCGAGATCGTGAAGGCGCGCGGCGCGAGCGCGAAGCCCGCGTTCGTGTACGAGAGCTTCGCCCGCAGCCGCTCGCGCGCGGCGAGCGCGATCTCGCCGTGGTCGAACGCGGTCTCCGGCAGGGCGTCGACCTCGTGCCAGGCGGTGTCGGCCGGAAGCCTCGGGTCGGCGTCGGTGGGGACGAGGCCGAGGTAGCTCGTCGCGAGCTGCCACTCGCCGGGCACGCGGCCCGGGTCGCTGCGCGTGTCGAGCTGCTCGAGGTGCGCGAGCTCGCGGACGTCCACCTTCTCGGCGAGCTGCCGCTGGATCGACTGCTCGAGCGTCTCCCCGGGGCGGAGGTAGCCGCCCGGGAGCGCCCAGCCGCCCGCGAACGGCGCCCGGGCGCGCTGCCAGAGGAGCACCTCGAGTGCGCCGTCGCGCACCCGCAGGACGGCCGCGACCGCGACGTGCGTCGCGCTGGTAGACTCGCCCGGAGGTTTTCGCTCCACAGTCGTAAACATAGCGAGAGATCGGGGAAGCGATGCGCAGAGGCTGGATCGGGACGGTTGCGGCGGTGGGCCTCCTCGCCGCGGGCTGCGGCGGCGGCGGCTCGGGCACGACGGCGGGGACGACGGCCGCGTCGTCCGGCAAGCCGCTCGTCGTCCTCGTCACCGACGTCGGTCAGCTGAACGACCACGGCTTCAACCAGCTCGCGTACGAGGGCCTGAAGCGCGCCCAGAAGCAGCTCGGGATCGACGGCCGCGTCTACCAGGCCAACTCCGCGCAGGACTACATCCCGAACCTCGCGCGCGCCGCGCAGCAGCACGCCGACCTCGTCGTCTCGGTCGGCTTCGACCAGGCGACCGCGATCGCGACCGCGGCGAAGAAGTTCCCGCAGACCCACTTCGCGATCATCGACGTCTCGAACGGCGACCTCACCGGCACGCCGAAGAACGTCGAGGGGATCGTCTTCAGCGAGCAGGAGGTCGGCTACCTGGCCGGCTACCTCGCCGGCCTCGTCGCGAAGCAGCAGGGCGGCCACGTGACGCTCGGCTCCGTCGGCGGCGAGAAGCAGCCTCCGGTCGACCGCTACATCGCCGGCTACCAGGCGGGCGCGCAGAAGGCCGACCCGGGCGCGAAGCTCCTGAACGCGTACTCGCAGGACTGGGTCGACCAGGCGAAGTGCAAGGTCGACGCGCTCAACCAGATCGCGGCCGGCGCGAACGTCGTCTTCCAGGTCGCCGGCGGCTGCGGGCTCGGCGTCATCGACGCCGCGAAGGAGAAGGGGGTCTGGGCGATCGGCGTCGACGCCGACCAGAGCTACCTCGGCCCGCAGGTGCTGACGAGCGCGATGAAGCGGGTCGACAACTCCGTCTACGACACGATCCGGCAGGTGCTGAAGGGCGACTTCAGGGGCGGCGCGGACGAGCGCTTCAGCCTGGAGAACGACGGCGTCGGGCTCGGCAGGATCAGCGCGAAGGTGCCCGCGTCGCTCGTCGCGAAGGTCGAGGCGGTGCGCAAGCAGATCGTCGACGGCTCGATCGCGAACATCCCGACCACGGTCAAGTAACAGACTGTTACAAGCGGCGGGTCAGCGGCGGGGGTCGCCCTCGACCACGCCGTGCGGCTCGCCGTGGTCGGCGAGCAGGTCGAGGAAGGGCTCGGCGTCGAACGACTCCGGGCCGAGCACGCCCGCGCCCCGCCACGCGCCCTCGGCGAGCAGCTCCAGCGCGACGACCGGGTTGAGCGCGGTCTGGAGGACGACCGCCTGGTGGCCGTACTCCCGCATGCAGCGCTCGTTGTCGGCGACGTGGTAGAGGTAGGCGGCGCCCTGCGAGCCGTCCGCGCGCGTCCCGGTCACGAGCGTGCCGGCGCACGTCCGGCCGCGCATCCGGTCGCCGAGCGTCGCCGGGTCGGGGAGCGCGGCCGCGACCACGTCGCGCGGAGCGACCCGCGCGCCGCGCACGGACACCGGCTCGGTCGAGTCGAGCCCGAGCCTGTGCAGCGTCTTCAGCACGCCGATGAACTCCTCGCCGAGCCCGTACTTGAACGTCACCCGCCGGCAGTCGACCGCACGCGGCACCAGCACCACCTCCTCGTGCTCGACGTTCACGCACTCGACGACGCCGATCCCCTCCGGGAACTCGAACAGCTCCGGCTCGGAGAACGGCTCGGTGGTGAAGAAGCCGCGCTCGCGCTCCCAGACGAGCGGCGGGTTGAGGCACTCCTCGATCGTCGTCCAGATCGAGAAGGTCGGCGCGAAGTCGTAGCCCTCGACGACGAGGTCGGCGCCGTCACGCACCGCCACCTCGTCGATCTCCGCGAACAGGTGGTCGGCCGCGTAGCGGGCGAAGACGTCGGAGAGTCCGGGCTCGACGCCGATGCCGACGAGCGCGAGCTGCCCGCGCTCCGCCCAGCGCTCGTGCTCCGCGAACTGCGCGTCGCCGAGCTTCACGCCCGGCCGCTCGTACGGCGCCTCCGGGTCAGGCGAGGAGAGCGTCATCGCCATGTCGAGATAGGTCGCGCCGGTCTCGAACGCGGCGGCGAAGATCTGCGGGTTGAAGCGGGGATCGGTCGCGTTCAGCACCGCGTCCGCGCCGCTCGCGCGGATCAGCTCCGCGAGCGAGGAGACGTCCGAGGCGTCCACCGCGGCTGCCGCGAAGCGCTCGTCGCCGAGCGAGGCGACGAGGCGCTCCGGGCGGGCGGGGTCGAGGTCGGCGAGCGTCAGCCGCTCGAAGAACGACCGCCGCTTCGCCACGGCCGCCACGGCCGCGCCGACGCCTCCGGTTCCGACGACGAGGATCTTCATGAGGACTGCGATTCAACCACACGCGCGCCGCGCGAAGCGCGGCCGAAGGGCGGCTCGATTGACGCAATGCGCAGCAAGATGGTAGGAATCCCACGCGTTGCGCAGAGAGGACGCCCAGCCGCTCCGGCTCGCCAAGGCCGCCGACTCGCGCCGAGGCCCGGTCGCGCCGGCCCGCCGGGTCGACGATCTCGACCGCCGGATCATCGAGGCGCTGCAGGAGAACGGACGCGAGTCGTTCCGCTCGATCGCCGCCCGCCTCGGCGTCTCGGAGGCGACCGTCCGCGCGCGCTACGCCCGTCTCACCGGCGAGGGGATCCTGCAGGTGGTCGCGGTCACGAATCCGCTCGGCCTCGGCTACGAGCAGGCGCTCGTCGGGATCAAGACGTCCGGCCCGCCCGACCACGTCGCCGACGAGATCGCGCAGTGGCCGGAGGCCGACTACGTCGTCGTCTCGGCCGGCCAGTTCGACATCCTCGTCGAGGTGGTCGCGACCGACCGGCGCCACCTGCTCGACCTGACCAACCGGATGCGGGCGCTCGACGGCGTGGTCTCGACCGAGACCTTCTTCTATCTCGAGATGTGGAAGCAGCTCTACGACTGGGGGAGCGGCAGAAAGGCAGGGGGTCAGACCGCATGACGACGTTCGAGACGGCGCCCGACGCAGCGGAGCTGCAGCGGCTCGCCGCCGACCATCTCTGGCTGCACTTCACGCGGATGGGCGGCCACGCGCCGCCGATCATCGTCCGCGGCGACGGCTGCCACCTCGAGGACGCGCACGGGCGCCGCTACCTCGACGCGCTCGCCGGCCTCTTCTCGGTCAACCTCGGCTACGGGTACGGCGAGGAGATCGGCCAGGCGGCGCTCGAGCAGATGCGCGAGCTGCCCTTCTACACGAACTGGACGTACGCGCACCCGCGCGCGATCGAGCTCGCGGCCGAGGTCGCCTCGCTCGCGCCGGGCGACCTGAACCGCGTCTTCTTCGTCTCCGGCGGCTCCGAGGCGGTCGAGTCCGCCTGGAAGCTCGCGCGCCAGTACTTCTCGGCGCGCGACGGGATCGACCCGGGCCACAAGTACAAGGCGATCGCCCGCAACGTCGCCTACCACGGCACCACCTTCGGCGCCCTCTCGATCAACGGCATCCCCGCGCTGCGGGCGCCGTTCGAGCCGCTCGTCCCCGAGGTGCGCCACGTCTCGAACACGAACCGCTACCACCGCCCGCCCGAGGAGACCGAGGAGGAGTTCACCGCGTTCCTGCTCGACGAGCTCGAGCGGACGATCCTCGAGATGGGCCCGGAGACGGTCTGCATGGTGCACATGGAGCCGATCCAGAACGCCGGCGGCGCGTTCGTCGCCCCGTCCGGCTACTGGCGCGGCGTCCGCGAGCTCTGCGACCGGTACGACATCCTGCTCTCCGCCGACGAGGTGATCACCGGCTTCGGCCGCGTCGGCCACTGGTTCGCCTCCGAGCGCTACGACATCCGGCCGGACATCGTCACCTGCGCGAAGGGGCTCTCGTCCTCGTACGCGGCGATCGGCGCGGTCGTCACCACCGACCGCGTGATGGAGCCGTTCCTCGCGGACACCTCGATGTACACGCACGGGATCACGTTCGGCGGCCATCCCGTGATGGCCGCGATCGCGCTCAAGAACATCGAGATCATGAAGCGCGAGCGGATCATGGAGCACGTGCGCGGCAACGAGGCGGCGTTCCGGGCCACGCTCGAGCAGCTGCTCGACCTGCCGATCGTCGGCGACGTCCGCGGCGCGGGCTTCTTCTACGCGATCGAGCTCGTCAGCGACAAGGAGACGCGCGCGAGCTTCAGCGAGGAGCAGTGCGAGACGCTCCTCCGCGGCTTCCTCTCGCCGCGCCTGTTCGAGAAGGGCCTGATCTGCCGCGCCGACGACCGCGGCGACCCGGTCGTGCAGATCTCGCCGCCGCTCGTCGCCACGCAGGCCGAGTTCGACGAGATGACGCGGATCCTCGGCGAGGTGCTCGCCGAGGCCTGGGAGCGGATGCGATGACGGCGACGGCTGCGGCGGCGGACCTCGACATCCGCCTGGTCGGGCTGACGAAGCGCTTCGAGGACGTCGTCGCCGTCGACGGGATCTCGCTCGACATCGACCGCGGCCACTTCTTCGCGCTCCTCGGCCCGTCCGGCTGCGGCAAGACGACGACGCTGCGCATGATCGGCGGCTTCGAGGAGCCGACCGCCGGCCGGATCGAGCTCGGCGGCGTCGACGTCGCCCCGCTGCCGCCGTACAAGCGCGACGTCAACACGGTCTTCCAGTCGTACGCGCTCTTCCCGCACCTGACCATCTTCGAGAACGTCGCCTTCGGGCTCCGGCGCCGCAAGGTGCGGAGCGCCGAGGTGCGGACGCGCGTCGGCGAGGCGCTCGAGCTCGTCGGGCTCGCCGGGCTCGAGCGGCGCAAGCCGCGCCAGCTCTCGGGCGGCCAGCAGCAGCGGATCGCGCTCGCCCGCGCCCTCGTCAACCGGCCGCGCGTGCTGCTCCTCGACGAGCCGCTCGGCGCGCTCGACCTGAAGCTGCGCAAGGAGATGCAGCTCGAGCTGAAGCGCATCCAGCACGAGGTCGGGATCACCTTCGTCCACGTCACGCACGACCAGGAGGAGGCCATGACGATGGCCGACCGGATCGTGATCATGAACCACGGGCGCATCGAGCAGCTCGGGACGCCGAGCGACCTGTACGAGCGCCCGCACACGCCGTTCGTCGCCGGCTTCCTCGGCGTCTCGAACCTGCTGGCGGGCACGTGCGCCGGGGACGACCGCGTCCGCCTGCAGGACGGGAGCGAGGTGCACGTGCCGCGCGAGACCCTCGCCGGACGCTCGGGGACGATCCAGATCGGCGTCCGCCCGGAGAAGCTCCGGATCGGCGGCGGCGAGGTCAACACGCTCACGGGCACCGTGTCCGAGAGCGCCTATATCGGCGTCTCGACGCAGTACATCGTCGACACGCCGGCCGGAGCCGTGACGGTCTACGTCCAGAACGACCGTCCCGGCGCGCAAGGGGTCGCCCCGGGGGAGCGCCTGACGCTCGGCTGGAGCCCGGAATGCACGTTCGTCGTCGACGCCCAGGAGGGTTCCTAGATGTCAGACCGCATCTCTCGCCAGGCCTTTCTCCGCCGCGCCGCCGCCGGCGGCTCGATCCTGACCGTCCCCGGACTCCTCGCCGCCTGCGGCGGCGGCTCGTCCTCGACCACGACCGCCGGCGCGGGCGCCACGACCGCCGCGGCGCAGACGCTGCCGAAGACGATCACCTTCTCGAACTGGCCGCTCTACATCGACGTCAACGAGAAGGCGAAGACGCACCCGTCGCTGCTCCAGTTCCAGAAGGCGCACCCGGGGACGACCGTCCGCTACATCGAGGACATCAACGACAACGACTCGTTCTTCGGGAAGATCGAGGGGCCGCTCTCGCAGGGCCAGTCGGTCGGCCGCGACCTCGTCGTCATGACCGACTCCTCCGGCCTGCCGCAGCGGATGATCAAGCTCGGCTGGCTCGAGAAGTGGGACAAGTCGGCGATGCCGGACTTCAAGAACCTCGTGCCGGCGCAGGCGCACCCGAACTGGGACCCGAACCGCGAATACAGCCTGCCGTGGCAGTCCGGCATGACCGGCATCGGCTACGACCCGAAGAAGGTCGGCTACGACATCGACTCCGTGGACAAGCTCTTCACCGACCCGAACCTCAAGGGCAAGGTCACGCTCCTCACCGAGCTGGCCGACACGATGGGGCTCGTCATGCTCGCGAACGGCGACGACCCGTCGCACGTGACGCAGAAGACGTGGGACGCCGCGAAGGCGAAGATCCAGTCGGCGGTCAAGTCCGGCCAGATCCGCCAGTTCACGGGCAACGACTACGCGCCGCTGCTCGCGAAGGGCGACGTCTGGGCGTGCTTCGCGTGGTCGGGCGACATGGTGCAGCTCCAGGCCGACCACCCGGGGCTGAAGTGGGTCGCGCCGACGAGCGGGGCGATGATCTGGACGGACAACATGCTGATCCCGAAGGGCGGCGACGTGTACGGCGCCTCCGTGCTCGCGAACTGGTTCTACAAGCCGAACATCGCGGCCGAGGTCGAGGACTACGTCAACTACATCTGCCCGGTGCAGGGGGCGGCGGCGGCGTTGAAGAAGACCGACCCGGCCGTCGCGTCGAACCCGCTCATCTTCCCGCCCGCGTCGCTGCTCGCGAAGACGCACCAGTTCGACGGCGAGGCGCTCAACAACGCGAAGTACAAGCAGGACTTCCAGAACCTGATCGGAGCCTGAACCTGGGCAGGTTCTTCCACCGCAGCCGTTGGGCGACCCCGTACGCCCTGCTGACGCCGGGGACGGCGTGGCTCGTCGTCTTCTTCGTCGTCCCCATGTACTACCTGGCGAAGATGGCCCTCTCGCAGGGCCTCTTCCCGCTGTTCTCGTTCGGCTGGGCGTGGTCGAACTTCAGCGACTCGGTGCAGGCGTACCAGACGCAGTTCGTCCGCTCGCTCGAGTACGCGGGGATCGCGACCGCGGCCGCGCTGCTGATCAGCTATCCGCTCGCGTACTGGATCGCGTTCCGCGGCGGCCGCTGGAAGAACCTGTTCCTGCTGCTCGTGATCGCGCCGTTCTTCGTCACGTACCTGATCCGGACGCTCGCGTGGGAGACGATCCTCTCCGACGGCGGGCCGGTCGTCGGCTTCCTGCGCACGATCCACGTGCTCGGGGCGGACGGGCGGCTGCTCGCCACGTCCGCGGCCGTGATCGCCGGCATCACCTACAACTTCCTGCCCTTCATGGTGCTGCCGCTGTACGTCAGCCTGGAGCAGGTGGACCAGCGGCTGATCGAGGCGGCGGGCGACCTCTACTCGAGCCCGCTGCGCTCGTTCACGCGGGTGACGCTGCCGCTCTCGCTGCCGGGCGTGTTCGCCGGGGTGCTGCTGACGTTCATCCCGGCGGCGGGCGACTTCATCAACGCGCAGCTGCTCGGGACGCCGCAGCAGTACATGATCGGGAACGTCATCCAGTCGCAGTTCCTGTCGCTGCGGAACTATCCGACCGCGGCGGCGCTCTCGTTCGTGCTGATGGGGGCGATCCTCGTGCTCGTGCTGATCTTCGCGCGCGTGCTCGGCACCGACCGGCTGACCGCGGGAGCGGCCGCATGAGCACGCTCGACGTCGCGCTCGAGCCGCGGACGCAGCTGTCGGCGGGCCTGCGCGCGTGGCGGTTCGTCCGCAGGCACGTGCTCGATCTCTACGCGCTGCTCGCGCTCGTCTACCTGTTCGTGCCGATCGCGGTCGTCGTCGCCTTCTCGTTCAACAACCCGCTCGGCCGCTTCAACTACACGTGGCAGGGGTTCACGCTCAAGAACTGGGAGAACCCGTTCGGCTACCCGGGCCTGGGCAGCGCGGTGCGGATCTCGATCGAGATCGCCGTCCTCTCGGCGGCCGCCTCGACCGTGCTCGGGACGCTGATCGCGCTCGCGCTCGTCCGCTACCGGTTCCGCGGCTCGGCGACGACGAACCTGCTCATCTTCATCCCGATGACGACGCCCGAGATCGTCATGGGCGCGTCGCTGCTGACCCTGTTCCTGAACTGGAAGATCCCGCAGGGCTTCGGGACGATCCTGATCGCGCACATCATGTTCAACATCTCGTACGTCGTCGTGACCGTGCGGGCCAGGCTCGTCGGCTTCGACCGCCATCTCGAGGAGGCGGCGATGGACCTCGGGGCGAACGAGCTGGTCACGTTCTGGCGGGTGACGCTGCCGCTGATCGCGCCGGGGATCCTCGCGGCGTCGCTGCTCGCGTTCGCGCTCTCGATCGACGACTTCGTGATCACCTACTTCAACGCAGGCACGGTGACGACGTTCCCGCTCTTCGTCTGGGGCGCGGCGCGGGTCGCGGTGCCCGCGCAGATCAACGTGATCGGGACGGCGATCTTCGTGGTCGCGGTCGTCGGCATGCTCGCGAACGTCGTCTTCCAGAATCGCCGTGCGAAGCGCGCCTAGGGCGAGCGCCAAGCGGGCGTGACGCCGCAGCCGTCGCTGCCGTCGTGGTGGCTCGAGCAGGCGCTCGCGGCCGAGGGGGATCCCGCCCCGGCGCCCGCGCTCGCCGGCGACGCGGTCGCGGACGTCGCGATCGTCGGCGGCGGGTACACGGGGCTCTGGACGGCGCTCGAGCTGACGGCGCGCGAGCCCTCGCTCGGGGTGACGCTGCTCGAGGCGGAGATCTGCGGGCACGGGCCGAGCGGGCGCAACGGCGGCTTCATCCACGGCTACTGGGACCACCTCGGCTCGCTGCTGCCGCTGCTCGGCGAGGAGGAGGCGCTCGCGCTCTGCGCCGCCGGCGAGCGGATCGTCCCCGGCGTCCGCGCGTTCTGCGAGGCGCGCGGCGAGGACGTCTGGCTGCGTGAGGGCGGCCGGCTCGTCGTCTCCGCCGCGCCGGCCCAGGACGCGGCGGTGGAGCGGGCGGTCGCGGCCGCCGCGGCGCTCGGGCGGCCGGAGGAGGCCGTGCCGCTGCCGGCGGAGGAACTCGCGGCGCGCGTGCGCTCGCCGGTCTTCCGGCGCGGCGTCTTCTTCCGGGACGGGGCGACGGTGCATCCCGGCCTGCTCGTGCGGGCGCTGCGGCGTGCGGCGCTCGCCGCGGGGGTCGTCCTGCACGAGCGGACGCGCGTGACCCGGGTGCGCGACGGCGAGCTCGCGACGCCGGGCGGCGTCGTCCGCGCGCGCGAGGTCGTGCTGGCGACGAACGCGGCGCTGACCGGCTGGCGGCCGGCGGGGCGGAGCCTGACGAACTTCGGCTCCTACGTCGTCCTCACCGAGCCGGTGCCGGAGCTGCTCGAGGAGATCGGCTGGACCGGGGGCGAGGCGATCACGGACGGCCGCATGTTCATCCACTACTTCCGGACGACGAACGACGGCCGCGTGCTGATGGGCAGCGGCTCCGGGCCGATCGGCTTCGGCGGCCGCGTCGACCGGCGCTTCTCGGCCGACCTGCCGACGGCCGCGCGCGCGGAGGCGGGGCTGCGGCGGCTGCTGCCGGGCCTCGCCGGGGCGCGGGTCGAGCGGTCGTGGGGCGGGCCGATCGACGTCTCCGCCGACCATCTCCCGTTCTTCCGGACGCGGCCGGGGACGCGGATCCACTACGGCGCGGGCTACTCCGGCCACGGAGTCGGCCCGAGCTGGCTCGGCGGCAGGATCCTCGCCTCGCTCGCGCTCGGCGCCGACGACGAGTGGCGGCGCCTGCCGCTGGCGACGCGCCGCGTCCCGCGCCTGCCGGGCGAGCCGTTCCGCCGCCTCGGCGGCGGGCTGATCCGCCACTCGATCATGGTGTGCGAAGCCGCGGAGGAGCAGGGCCGGAAGGGCCCGCTCCACGCGCGAGCCGGCGCCGCGCTCCCGAAGCTGCTCGGCATGGAGCTCGGCACCCGCTGACCCAGGCCTTGTAACAGACTGTTACTTGCGCCGGCGGTGCGCAAAGCCCGGAACCGAGCGCCTTGGCAAGGCACCTTGTAACAGACTGTTACTTGGAGCTACGCGGAGGGGAACGTCTCGCGCTCGCCGTGGCCGGCGGCGATCGAGCGGGCGATGTCGAGCGTCGAGACCACCCCGACCGGGCGCCCCGTGTCCGGGTCGACGACGGCGAGATGGGCGACGCCGTGCTGGGCCATCAGCTCGGCCGCGTCGTGGATCGGCGCGGTCGTGGGGACGGAGACGATCGGCGTGACGGCGCTCGCGCCCGCGGTGCGCGCGTCGAGGTCGAGGCGCGACGCGGCGACGAGGTCGAGGTCGGAGACGATCGCCCACAGCGTCGGGTTCTCGTCGTCCTCGTCCTGATGCTCGAAGACGAAGATCGAATGGACGTTGAAGGTCGCCATCATCCGCGCGACGACGCGCAGCGGCGTCTCCGGCGGGCAGCTGATCACGCCCGGGCTCATGGCGTCGCGGACGGTCGCGGTCTCGAAGGGGGCGGGGAGCTCCTGCTCGGTGTGGTGGACTTCGACCATGGCGGAATGGTCGCGGGGGAGCGCCGGCGCGGAATCCGCCCCGGCGCTGAACTCCCCTGCGGCGAACTACGGAAGGGCGGCTGCCGGCGGGGCCGCCCGCCGCGCGACGCCGGTCCGCTCGGCCGCGTCGGCGACCGCCGCCGCGACCGCGGGCGCGACGGCGCGGTTGAAGACGCTCGGGATCACGTAGTCGGCGGAGAGCTCGTCCGCCGGGATCGCGGCCGCGATCGCGCGGGCGGCGGCGACCTCCATCTCCCCGTCGATCGTCCGCGCCCGCACGTCGAGGGCGCCGCGGAAGACGCCCGGGAACGCGAGCACGTTGTTGATCTGGTTCGGGTAGTCGCTGCGGCCGGTCGCGATCACCTCGGCGAGCCCGTCGATCGCCTCCGGGTCGATCTCCGGGTTCGGGTTCGCCATCGCGAAGACGATCGCGCGCGGCGCCATCCGGCGGACGCCCTCGACCGTGATCGCGCCCGGGACGGAGACGCCGATGAAGACGTCGGCGCCGGCGAGCAGCTCGTCGGCGGTGCCCCGGAGGTTGTCCGGGTTCGTCGTCTCGGCGTACTCCTGCTTCGCCGGGTTGAGGCCCTCGCGGCCGCGGTAGAGGGCGCCGCCTTCGTCGCAGCCGACGATCCAGGTCGCGCCGGCGTGCTGGAGCGTCCGCGTGACGGCCATGCCGGCGGCGCCGCAGCCGGTGGTGACGATCCTGACGTCCTCGATCTTCTTGCCGACGACCGCGAGCGCGTTCAGGAGCGCGGCGAGGACGACGATCGCCGTCCCGTGCTGGTCGTCGTGGAAGACGGGGATGTCGAGACGCTCGCGGAGGCGCCGCTCGACCTCGAAGCAGCGCGGCGCGGAGATGTCCTCGAGGTTGATGCCGCCGAAGGCGGGGGCGATCAGCTCGACGGTGCGGACGATCTCGTCCGGATCCTTGGTGGCGAGGCAGATCGGGAACGCGTCGACGCCCGCGAACTCCTTGAAGAGGACGGCCTTGCCCTCCATCACGGGCATCGCGCCCTCGGGGCCGATGTCGCCGAGACCGAGGACGGCCGTCCCGTCGCTGACGACCGCGACGGTGTTGCGCTTGATGGTCAGGTTCCAGACCTTCTCCGGGTCGTCGGCGATCGCACGCGAGATGCGGGCGACGCCCGGGGTGTAGACCATCGACAGGTCGTCGCGGGTCTTCAGCGGCGAGCGCGGACGGACCTCGAGCTTCCCGCCGAGATGGGCGAGGAAGACGCGGTCGGAGACGTTGACGACGTCGACCCCGTCGACGCTGCGGACGGCGTCGACGATCGCGTCGAGGTGCTTCTCGTCGTCGGCGAGGACGTTGACGTCGCGGATCTTGGTCGCCTTCTCGGAGCGGACGAGGTCGATCGCTCCGAGCGAGCCGCCGGCCTCGCCGATCGCGGCGGCGAGCCGGGCGAACGAGCCGGGCTGGTCGGGGATGCGCACACGGATGGTGGCGCTGAAAGAGGCGGAAGGGTGCATGGGTGCCACGGTAGGAACGGGTGCCCCGTTCTGCATCCGGAGCAACTACGCTCGCCTGATGCGGGTGATCCTGTGCGACGTCGGGCCGCGCGACGGCCTCCAGAACGAGCCGGAGGAGCTCGCGCCCGAGACGCGCGCCGAGCTCGTCGCGCGGCTCGCCGCCGCGGGGGTGCCGCGGGTCGAGGCGGTCAGCTTCGTCCGCGCCGACCGCGTGCCGCAGATGGCCGGAGCGGAGGAGGTCGTCGAGCGGGTCGGCCGGCGCGAGGGCGTCGAGCTGTCCGGGCTCGTCCTGAACGAGAAGGGCTTCGAGCGCTTCGCGGCGACGGGACTCGACCGCGTCAACGTGACCTTCGCGGCGACCGAGAGCTTCAACCGGGCGAACGGGAACGCGTCGCTGGCCGAGGCGGTGGCGCGCGTGGAGGCGATCCTCGCGGCGGCGGGGGAGACGCCCGCGACGGTGACGATCTCGTGCTGCTTCGGCTGCCCGTTCGAGGGGCCGGTGGATCCCGGCGCCGTCGCGGAGCTGGCGGCGCGGTTCGCGGGGCGGGCGGAGGTCGTCCTCGCGGACACGATCGGGGTCGCCGGGCCGTCGGCGGTGCGGTCGCTCGTCGAGCGCGCGGGCGCGGACGGCTTCCACGGCCACAACACGCGGAACACCGGCTACGCGAACTGCCTGGCGGCGCTCGAGGCGGGCGCGCGCGTGCTCGACGCGTCGGTGGGCGGTCTCGGCGGCTGCCCGTACGCACCGCGTGCGACCGGCAACGTCGCGACCGAGGATCTCGTCTACCTGCTGGAGGCGGAGGGGGTCGAGACGGGCGTCGACCTGGCCGCGCTCGTCGCGACCTCGGAGTGGCTGGAGGGCGTCCTCGGCCGCAGGCTCGAGGGCTACGTCTACCGCGCCGGCCCGTGGCCGCCGCGCGCCTGAGCCGGCGTCACGCTCTCGTCACACTCCGGTAACGGTGTCTGGCCCGGGCCTGACCCCGGTCGTGGAGGAATGCGGGTGCACGGCGGAAGCGTCACGCGCCCAGCCGGACGACGCCGGCTTCGGCGAGCGCGACGATCTCCTCGCCGGAGTAGCCGAGCTCGCGCAGGATCTCGCCCGTGTGCGCGCCGAGCGCGGGCGGCGGGGTGCGGTGGCGGACACGCTCGCCGTCGGCCGAGAGCGGCGCGGCGACCGTGACCAGATCCTCGATCGCGCCGCCTGGAAGCTGCTGCAGCATGCCGAGCGCCTCCGTCTGCGGATGCCTCGCCGCCTCGCCGACGTCGTGCACCGGCGAGGCGGGGACGCCGGCCGCCACGAGCGCGGCCAGGAGCTCGTCCGTCTCGCGCTCGCGCGTCCGCGCCTCGAGCAGCGGCAGCAGCTCCGGCCGGTTGCGCACCCGCTCCGGGTTCGTGCGGAAGCGCGCGTCCGCGGCGAGCTCCGGCAGACCGAGCACCTCGCAGAGCGCCGCGTAGAGCTTGTCGTTGCCGGCCACGATCATCAGCTCGCCGTCGCGCGTCGGGAAGACCTGGTACGGCGCGATCTGCGCGAACGCGCTCCCCTCCCGTCCCGGCACCGCGCCGGTGCCGAGGTAGCCGACGAGCTGGTAGCCGAGCAGCGACAGCGCGGTCTCGTAGAGGGAGACGTCGAGCGTCCGCCCGACCCCGGTCGTCTCGCGCTCGTAGAGCGCCGAGAGGACGCCGAGTGCCGCCCAGACGCCGGTGCCGAGGTCGATCAGCGAGACGCCGACGCGCACCGGCGGCCGGTCGTCCTCGCCGGTCACGCTCATGATCCCGGCCGCCGCCTGCAGGAGCGGGTCGTAGCCCGGCTGGCCGGCGAGCGGCCCCGTCGCGCCGAACGCGCCGATCGTGCAGTAGACGAGCCGCGGATTCCGCTCGCGGACGACCTGCGGCCCGAAGCCGTGCCGCTCCGCGGCGCCCGGCCGCAGGCTCTGGACGAGCACGTCCGCCCGGTCGGCGAGCCGCAACAGCGCCTCCAGCCCGCGCGGGTGGCCGAGCTCGATCGCGAGCGAGCGCTTGCCCGCGTTCGAGGCGAGGAACATCGCGCCCTCGCCGTCCCAGAACGGCGGGCCCCACGCGCGCGCGTGGTCGCCGCCGAGCGGCTCGACCTTGACGACGTCCGCGCCGAGCGCGGCGAGGAGCTGCGTCGAGGTCGGCCCCGCGAGCGACGAGGTCACGTCGACGACCCGGATCCCGTTCAGGGGGCGCAGCTCGCTCATCGCTCGAGCGAGAAGAGCTGGGTCGGGACGCCGCGGACCTCCACGTCCCGTTCGTACCGCTCGCCGAGCTTCTCCGCAACCCGCACAGACCGCACGTTTCCGTGCTGGATCAACGAGATCAGCCGCGGCCGGACAGTCCAGTCGCGGAGGGCGAGAGCGGCCTCGGTCGCGTAGCCGTGACCCCAGCAGGCGCGCACGACCGTCCAGCCGAGCTCGACCTCGGCTCCGGGCCGCAGCGGCGCCGGCTCCCAGACGTCCGGATCCCAGACGAGGAACCCGGCCCGCCCGACGAACCTGCCGTCCTCGCGCCGATGGGCGACGAACTGGCCGAGGCCGCTCTCGTCCCAGCGCTCCAGCCAACGCTCGATCGTCCGCTCCGCGGCCGCCCGATCGCCCGTGCTCCCGTCGCCGATGTAGCGCATCACCTCGGCGTCCGAGATCGCTTCGACGAGCGCCGGCGCGTCGTCGGGGCGCGGCATCCGCAGGATCAGCCGCTCGGTCTCGATCACAGCGGCAGCATGATCGCGCGCTCGAACTCGATCACGACCTCGTCGCGCTGGTTGAGGCCGCGCGTGCGGACGGTGACGATCCCGAACCCCGGCCGGGAGCGGGACTCGCGCTTCTCGAGCACCTCCGTCTCGGCGCGGATCGTGTCGCCCGCGAAGACGGGCGCCGGCAGCGTCACCTCGCGCCAGCCGAGGTTGACGCCGTGCTCGGACACGTCGGCGACCGACAGCCCGGTCACGAGCGCGAGCGTGAACGTCGAGTCGACGAGCGGGCGCCGCCACTCGGTCGCGGCCGCGTACTCCGCGTCGAAGTGGATCGGGTTCGTGTTCATCGTCAGGAGCGTGAACCAGACGTTGTCCGCCTCGAGCACCGTCCGGCCGTGGCGGGAGCGGTACACCGACCCGACGGCGAGCTCAGCGTACGACCGGCCCATCGTCCGAGCCCGCCTCAGGCCGCGGAGAAGTCGATCTCGGCGGTGGGCGCGACGCTGCCCTTGCGGCCCGGGGCGGACGCCCACTGCCAGTACGCGTTCGTGTAGGCGATCGACTGCTCCGGCGCGACCGGGAAGCCCCACTCGCGCAGGTCCTCGGTCGTGTGCGCGTCGGAGACGAGGGTCGTGTCGTACCCGCGGACGAGCGCGCCGTGCAGCGTGCAGCGGACGCACTCCTCGGTCTGGGCGCCGGCGACGACGAGCCGGCCGACGCGGAGCTGCGCGAGCAGCTGCTCGAGGTCGGTCTCCTCGAACGAGTCGGCGTAGCGCTTGTGGACGAGGGGCTCGCCCTCCCGCTGCTCGAGCTCGGGCACGTACTCCCACGCCTCGGAGCCGCTCGGCAGCTCGTCGCCGGAGTGCTGCACCCAGACGACCGGGACGTCCTCGGCGCGCGCCTTCTCGACGAGCGCGCGGATGTTCCCGACCACGCGGTCGCGCTCGAAGGCGTTGCCGACGATGCCCTTCTGCACGTCGACGACGAGCAGGGCGGTGCCCGGGCGGTTCTCCAGCGACGTCATCTGCTCCCTCCGTCCACGGTCGACTCTCGCTGCGTACGCTAACGGTCGTGGCGAACCGCCTGGCGAACGCGACGTCGCCGTACCTGCTCCAGCACAAGGACAACCCGGTCGAGTGGTGGGAGTGGGGCGCGGAGGCGTTCGAGGAGGCGCGGCGGCGGGACGTCCCGGTGCTGCTCTCGATCGGCTACTCGGCGTGCCACTGGTGCCACGTGATGGAGCGCGAGTCGTTCGAGGACGAGGCGACGGCGCACGCGATGAACGAGCTCTTCGTCAACGTCAAGGTCGACCGCGAGGAGCGGCCGGACGTCGATGCCGTCTACATGGACGCGGTCGTGACCCTGACCGGGCAGGGCGGCTGGCCGATGACCGTCTTCGCGACCGCCGACGGCGAGCCGTTCTTCGGCGGGACCTACTTCCCGCCGGAGCCGCGGCACGGGCTGCCCGCCTTCCGCCAGGTGCTCGCCGCCGTCGCGCAGGCCTACCGCGACCGGCGCGAGGACGTCGCCGAGCAGGCGCGGGCGCTCGTCGAGGCGCTCGGCCGCTCGGCGGAGATCCTGCCCTCGGACGAGCCGCTGACCGAGGCGCTGCTCGACGAGGCGGAGGCGACGCTCCGCGGCCAGGTCGACCCGCGCTGGGGCGGCTTCGGGCACGCACCGAAGTTCCCGCCCGCGTCCGCGCTCGAGTTCCTGCTCCGACGGGGCGCCTACGAGCCCGCGCTCGCGACGCTCGACGGGATGGCGGCCGGCGGCATGTACGACCTCGTCGGCGGCGGCTTCCACCGCTACTCGGTCGACGCGCAGTGGCTCGTCCCGCACTTCGAGAAGATGCTCTACGACAACGCGCTGCTCGTCCCGCCCTACCTGCACGCGTGGGTGCTGACCGGGGAGCGCCGCTACCGCGCCGTCGTCACGGCGACGGTCGAGTACGTCCTCCGCGAGCTGGCGCTCCCCGGGGGCGGCTTCGCCTCGGCGCAGGACGCGGACACCGACGGGGTCGAGGGGCTCACGTTCACGTGGACGGCGGCCGAGCTGGAGGAAGCGATCGGGCCGGGCCGCGAGCTCCTGCTGCAGCCGTTCGAGCACGGCCGCTCGATCGTCCGCGGCGGCCTCACCCGGGAGGAGCGCCGCGCCCTGCTCGAGGCGCGCGAGCGGCGGCCGAAGCCTGCGCGCGACGACAAGGCGATCGCCTCCTGGAACGGGCTGATGCTCGCCGCGCTGGCGGAGGCGGGGCGGAGGCTCGAGCGCCGCGACTGGCTCGACGCCGCGGTCGCGCTCGCCGACTTCCTGCTCGGCCCGCTCTCCGACGGCGAGCGGCTCCACCGGACGTGGCGCGACGGGGTCGCGAAGGGAACCGGCTACCTCGAGGACTACGCGGACGTCGCGAACGGCCTCTACGAGCTGCACGTCGCGACCGGCGACCTGCGCTGGCTGCGCGAGTCGCGCCGGCTCGCGCTGCTCGCGGTCGAGCTCTTCGGCGACTCCGAGCGCGGCGGCTTCTTCACGACCCCCGTCGACGGCGAGCGGCTCGTCGCCCGGCAGAAGTCGTTCGACGACAACCCCACCCCCTCCGGCAACTCGATGCTCGCGCTCGTCCTGCTGCGGCTGGCGCGGATCTGGGGCGACGACGGCCTGGAGGCGACCGCGGCGGACGTGCTCCGGCTCGTCCGCGACGCGATCCCGCGCGCCCCGTCGGCGTTCGGCTGGGCGCTCTGCGCGCTCGACCTGCACCTCGCGCCGCCGCGCGAGCTCGCGATCGTCGGCCCGCCGGAGAGCGAGGTCGCCGCCGCCGCGCTGCGGGGCTTCGACCCGAACGCGGTCGTCGCGTTCGGCCCCGCCGACGACGTGCCGCTGCTCGCGGGCAAGCGGCTCGTGGACGGGAAGCCGGCCGTCTACGCCTGCGAGCGCTTCGCCTGCCGGGCGCCCGTCACGGATCCCGCGGCGCTCTCCTGAGACGAAGCGGGGGAGCCGAAGCTCCCCCGCCGAGAACCGAAGCGACGACCCGCTCTACTTGCCGCTCTTCAGCAGCTTGCCGAACGGATGCCAGTCGCCGGTCGCCCCGCCCGACCACTTGATCATGATCACCTGCTCGATCGGGAAGCCGTCCGTCTTCGACGTCTGGATCCCGATGCCCGGGTAGACGAACGGGTTCTTCGTCGTGTTCATGCTGTGCAGCGCGGCCTCGAGGCTCGCCCGCGTCGGGTTCTTGCCCGCGTTCCCGAGCGCGTACGCGAACGTCCAGGCGACGCCCATCCCGTAGACGAGGTTCGAGTCGCCCAGATCCCAGTCGGAGAGGAGCTCCGGCGCGTACTTCTGGATGATCGAGCGGCCGAGCTTCATCCCGGCGAGCGACTTCTGCGTCGTCGGGCTCGAGAGGTAGGACGACGAGATGAGCCCGTCGAGGTCGGCGCCCGCCTTCGCGGCCGCCAGCAGGAACGGCCGGATCGCCGAGACGTTGGCCAGGAAGGTCGTCGGCTTCCAGCCGACCTTCGTCGCCGTCACGAGGCTCGCGATCGCCTGGCCCGGCGTCGCGACGATGAACAGCGTGTCGCAGCCCTTGCCCTTCAGGGTCAGGATCTGCTGCGTCACCGTCGTGTCCGTCGCCGCGAAGCCCTCGGTGTCGACGATCAGGCTCTTCTTCGAGCCGAGGCCCTGCTTCATGCCGGCGATGTAGTTCTTCCCGAACGCGTCGTTCTGGTAGATGATCCCGATCTTCGCGTTGGGCATGTTCTGCGCGATGTACTTGCCGTAGAGGCGACCCTCGGCCGGGTAGTCGGGCTGCCAGCCCATCGTGTACGGCTTCGTCCCGCCCTGGCACGCCTTGCGCTGGCAGAAGCCCCAGTACGAGTCGCCGGTGGCGAGGAACACCTGCGGCACCTTGTGCGAGTTCGTGTAGCCCCACGTCGCCAGGCCCGGCGCGGTGCCGAGGCTGCCGAGGATCGCGAAGACCTTGTCCTGCTCGACGAGCTGCTGCGCCAGCGGCACCGTCTTCGCCGGGCTGTACGAGTCGTCGAGGACCTCCATGTTGATCTTGCGTCCGTTCACGCCGCCCTTCGCGTTCAGGTACGCGAAGTAGGCCTGCTCGGCCAGCGGGATCGTCTTGTACGCGGACGCCGGCCCCGTGAGCGGGAACGTGCCGCCGATCTTCACCGACGTCTTCGTGATCCCCGGGTCTGCCTTGTGCGCGCCGGCCGCGGCGCTGACCGCGATCCCCGCCACTGCCAGAGTCACCAGCAGGGCCCCGACCACCTTGCGTGTGCTGCGCATTCGCCCTCCTACGATGTATTGACCCGACTCGCAAATCGGGAAGTGACGATTATGACGCGCTTGGATCCGAATTGATAGGGAATTTTGAATCCCGATTCAACCTGCTTTGAACCACGGTTCAAGGACTCTCGGGTCGCGTCCGCAGCCGGGAGACGCGGGCGAGCAGTCCCGCGAACCCCTGCGGCAGCAGCAGCATCACGAGCACGACGAGCACGCCGAACACGACGTCCTGCCCGTGGGAGGAGCCGAGCAGGGGCGTGTCCTTCGAGATCGTCGGCAGCAGGCCGACGAACGCCGCGCCGACCGGCAGCCCCCAGAGCGAGCCGAGACCGGCGACGGCCGCGCCGACGAGCAGCTGCAGCGAGAGCGTGACGTCGAACTCGTTCGGCTGCGCGAAGCCGTTCGTCCCCATCACGAACAGGGAGCCGGCGACGCCCGCGAACGCGGCCGAGAGCCCGAACGCGAGCGTCTTGTAGATCGGCAGCTCGACGCCCGACGAGGTCGCCGCGACCTCGCTGTCGCGGATCGCGCGGAACGCCCGACCGACGCGGCCGCGGAGGACGAGCCAGGCGGCGACGAACGCGATCGCCGAGGTCGTCCAGCTCGCGGCGTAGAGCCACGTGTGGCTGACCGTCCGCGCCGACTGGACGCCGTTCGAGCCGCCGAGGAACTTGTCGAACTTGAGCACGATCTGCGGCACCGAGACGGCGAGCGCGAACGTCGCGAGCGCGAGGTAGACGCCGGACAGGCGGAGCGCCGGCAGCCCGAGCAGGAGCCCCGCGACGAAGCAGACCGCGAACGCGAGCAGCATCGTCAGCACGAGGTTCGTGTCGTGGTCGCGCGACATGATCGCGGTCGTGTAGCCGCCGATCGCCATGAACGCGCCGTGGCCGATCGAGATCTGGCCGGAGTAGCCGACGAGGATGTTGAGGCCGAGGATGGCGACGAAGTAGATCCCGACCTGCGCGACGAGTCCGCGGTGGTAGTCGCTGAGCGCGAACGGGAGCAGCGCGAGCAGGGCGGCGCAGCCGGCGGTCGTGAGCAGGGCCGAGACGCTGGGCCTCATACCTTCCGCACCACCTTTCGCCCGAAGAGGCCGGACGGTTTCACGAGCAGGACGGCGAGCAGCACCGCGAACGCGAACGGCAGCCTCACCTGCGCCGTCACGAAGTGGACGTACTGGCCGACGAGGTTGAGGAAGACGCCGAGCATGAGGCCGCCGACGACCGCGCCGGCCGGGCTCTCGAGCCCGCCGAGCACCGCGGCCGCGAACGCGTAGAGCAGCACCGCCTGCATCAGCGAGGGCTGCAGGATGAACTGGTTCGCCTCGGTCATCAGCCCGGCGACGGCGCCGAGGACGGCGGCGAGGCCCCAGCCGATCGCGAGCATCCGGTCGACGCGGACGCCGACGAGGACCGCCTCGGCGGGCCGCAGCGCCGCCGCGCGCATCCCGAGCCCGAGCTTCGTGAACTGGAAGAGCACCCAGAGCAGGACGACGGTCAGGACGGTGAGCAGCAGCGTGCCGATGTCCTGCCGCGAGATCGCGACGCCGCCCCAGTGGTAGACCTGCTGGCCGAACGGCGCCGGCATGAACTTGATGTCCGCGCCCCACTTCCAGGTGACGAGGCCGTCGATCAGGACGAAGAGGCCGACGGTGACGATCACGACCGCGATCACCGACTTGTGCTGCACCGGCCGGATCGCGACCACCTGGATCAGGACGCCGAGCGCGAACGCGATCACGAGCGTCAGGAAGAACGCGAGCCAGTACGAGAGTCCCCACTGGATCAGCTGGTAGGCGATGTACGTCGTCGCCATCGCCAGCTCGCCCTGGGCGAAGTTGATCACCTCGGTGGCGCGGTAGATGAGGACGAGCGCGAGCGCGAGGCTGCCGTAGACGGCGCCCTGGGCGAGCCCGGCGACCGTCTGCTGGGCGAAGATCTGGCTCGTCAGCGAGCCGACGAGCAGGAAGATCGCCGCCGCGAGCAGGAGGACGTTCACCGGTCGGAAGGCTGCGCGGGCGACCCGGTTCTGCTGGGTGGCGGCGACGGCGCTCATCAGTAGCCGAGGTAGCTCCGACGGACGGATTCGTGGGCCTGCAGCTCCTCGCTCGCGCCGGAGAGCGCGACCGTGCCGACCTCGAGGACGTAGGCGCGGTGCGCGACCTGGAGCGCGAGGTGCGCGTTCTGCTCGACGACGAGGACGGTCAGGCCCTCCTTCTCGTTCAGCTCGCGGATGATCCGGAAGATCTCGGTGACGAGCACCGGCGCGAGGCCGAGCGACGGCTCGTCGAGGAGGAGGAGGCGCGGCCGCTGCACGAACGCGCGGGCGAGCGCGAGCATCTGCTGCTCGCCGCCGGAGAGCGTCCCGGCCTGCTGGTGGCGGCGGTCGTCGAGCCAGGGGAAGTACGCGAGGACGCCGTCGGCGTCCGCCTTGAGCGAGCCGCGGCGGGTGTAGGCGCCGAGGCGGAGGTTCTCCCAGACGGTCAGCTCGGCGAAGGTGCCGCGCCCCTCGGGGACGTGCGCGACGCCGAGCCGGGCGACCGCCTCGGGGCGGAGCCGCCCCAGCGACCTGCCCGCGAGGCGCAGGTGGCCGCTGCGGCGGACGGTGTTCGAGATCGCGCGCAGCGTCGTCGTCTTGCCCGCGCCGTTCGCGCCGAGGACGGCGACGATCTGCCCCTCGTCGACCGAGAGCGTGACGCCGTGCAGCGCCTTCACCGGGCCGTAGCGCGCCTCGACGTCCTCGAGCTCCAGGAGCGCGGTCACGCCGCCTCCAGGTCGCCGCCGAGGTACGCCTCGATCACGGCCGGGTTCCGTTGCACCTCGGCGGGCGGGCCGCTCGCGATCGTGCGGCCGAAGTTGAGGACGTGGACGTGGTCGGAGACCTGCATGACGAGGTTCATGTGGTGCTCGACGAGGAGCACGGTCAGCTTGCGCTCGTCTCGGAGGCGGCGGATGAAGGCGGCGAGCTCGCCGACCTCCTCGTGGTTGAGGCCGCCCGCGGGCTCGTCGAGGAGCAGCAGCCTCGGCTCGGAGGCGAGGGCGCGGGCGAGCTCGACGCGCTTCAGCGTCCCGTACGGGAGCCCGGCGGCGGGGCGCTTCGCGAACCGCGCGACGCCGACGTAGTCGAGCGTCTCGAGCGCGGTCGCGCGCAGCCGGCCCTCCCGCGCGAAGCGCGAGCTCGCGTGTGCGCCGACGAGCACGTTCTCGAGCACGGTCATCGTCGGGAAGAGCTCGACGTTCTGGAAGGTGCGCGCGATCCCGAGCCGGACGACCCGGCTCGGCGCCGTCCGCCGGAGCGAGCGGCCGTCGAAGCGGATGTCGCCGGACTCGAGCCGGTAGAGGCAGGTGATCGCGTTGAAGGCGGTCGTCTTGCCGGCGCCGTTCGGGCCGATCAGGCCGGCGATCGTCCCCTCGGCCACGTCCAGCGAGACGTCGTCCAGCGCGACGATGCCGCCGAAGCGGAGCCGAGCATGGTCGAGCGAGAGAAGCCCCATTCCGCAGAGGGGACGCTAGACGATTTTGACTCGCGAGTCAGTCCCGTCTCGCGCGGGCGGCGAGGTACTCGTCCCAGAGCTGCTCCATCGTCGTCGTCCGCGGCGCCGCCACGTGCGCCGGGTCGTACGGCGTGTAGCCGACCGCGCGCACGATCCACTCGCCGGCGCCGGAGACGTCGAGGACGTTCACACAGGCCGGCGCCTGCTCGAAGCCGCCGAGGAAGATCGCCTCGCCCGCGATCGCGCGGCTGAGGACGGCGCGGTTGACGGCGCCGTGGAGGACGAGCAGGAGCACGTCCCAGCTCTCGTCCGCGAGCAGGCGGTCGAGCTCGGGCAGGACGCGGTCGAGCAGCTCTCCGATCGACTCGCCGCCGAGGAAGCGCGACTCGCGCGGGACGACGCCGCGGAACGCGGCCGTCATCAGCTCCTGCACCTGCTCCGGGGCGAGCCCGCGCACGTCGCCGCTCTCGATCTCGCGCAGCGCCGGCCGCGACTCGGGCTCCCGGCCGGGGGCGACGATGCGCGCCGTCTCGAGCGTGCGCGGCAGGCCGCTCGTCACGACCTTGTCGAAGCGCACCTCGGCGAGCGCGGCCGCGGCCGCCTCGGCCTGGCGGCGGCCCAGCTCGGTCAGGCGCACCTGCTCCGGCGCGACCCCGGCGAAGTAGCGGACCTCCGCGTGGCGCATCAGGTAGACGCGCCGCCGGGCGGGCGCGATGCCGCTCAATCGCGCGCGCGCAGCGAGCGGCCGCCCGCGGCCTGCATGCCGGCGATCATCCCGGGCGGCGCGGCGCCGTCGGGGAAGCGGGCGACGAGCTCGCCGAGGAGCGCGTCCGCGTCCCAGCCCTCCGGCGCGTCGAACAGCTCGCCGGCGCTCCAGCCCTTCAGCGCGTTGACGGCGCCGCCCCAGACATGGAAGACCTGGCCGGTGATCTGCTGCGCCTCGTCGGCGCAGAGCGCGACGACGACGACGGACATGTTCGCCGGGTCGAGCGGGTCCCAGCCCTCGTCGGCGGCGTCCATCTCGAACGTCTCCTCGGTCATCCGCGTCCGCGCGTTCGGGGCGAGGCAGTTGACGGTGACGCCGTAGCGCTGGAGCTCCTGCGCGACGATGATCGTGAAGCCGGCGATCCCCGCCTTGGCGGCGCCGTAGTTCGCCTGGCCGACGTTCCCGAAGACGCCCGACGGGCTCGACGTGTTGATCACGCGGGCGCGCACCTCCTCGCCGGCCTTCGCGCGCTCGCGCCAGTGGGCGGCGGCGTGCTGCGTCGGCGCGAAGTGGCCCTTGAGGTGGACGGCGATCACCGCGTCCCACTCGGCCTCGGTCATGTTCACGAGCATCCGGTCGCGGAGGATCCCCGCGTTGTTGACGAGGATGTCGAGGCGGCCGAACTCGTCGATCGCCTGCCGCACCGTCCGGCCGGCGCCCTCGAAGTCGGCGACGTTCTCGCCGTTCGCGACCGCCTCGCCGCCGGCGGCGCGGATCTCCTCGACCACCTGCTCCGCCGGAGAGAGATCGGATCCCTCGCCCGAGAGCGCCGCGCCGAGGTCGTTGACGACGACCTTCGCGCCCGCGGCGGCGAGGGCGAGAGCGTGCGCGCGGCCGATACCGCGGCCCGCGCCGGTGACGATGGCGACCTTGCCCGTGAGGTTCGGCATGCGTGGGAGGATACGCCCATGGACTTCACGCTCACGGAGGAACAGCAGCTCATCCGGGAGACGGCACGCGAGTTCTGCGCGCGCGAGATCGTCCCGTACGCCCGCGACTGGGACCGGAGCGAGCGGATGGACGAGGGGATCGTCGCGAAGCTCGCCGAGGTCGGCTTCCTCGGCTGCGGCCTGCCCGAGGCGTACGGCGGCCTCGGGCTCGACATGGTCTCGTACTGCCTCGTGATGGAGGAGCTCGGCAAGGCGGACTCCTCCGTCCGCGGGATCGCCTCGGTGAACAACGGGCTCGCCGGCAAGACGATCGCGAAGTGGGGGACGGACGAGCAGAAGGCCGAGTGGCTGCCGCGGATGTGCTCGGGCGAGGCGCTCGGGTGCTACGCGCTCACCGAGCCGGGCGCGGGGTCGGACCCGGGCTCGCTCGTCACGCGCGCCGAGCGCGACGGCTCCGACTGGCTGATCTCCGGCTCGAAGATCTTCATCACGCTCGGCTCGTGGGCCGGCGTCGCGCTCGTCTTCGCGCGGACCGGCGGCGAGGGGCCGCGCGGGATCACGTGCTTCCTCGTCCCGTGCGACGCGGAGGGATTCAGCGCGCGCAAGATCGACGGCAAGCTCGGGCTGCGCGCGCAGGACACGGCCGAGATCTTCCTCGACGCGGTGCGCGTCCCCGACTCGGCACGGCTCGGCGACGAGGGCTCGGGCTTCAAGGTCGCGATGTCGGCGCTCGACAACGGTCGCATCTCGCTCGCCGCCGGCTCGGTCGGGATCGCGCAGGGCTGCGTCGACGCGTCGGTCGCCTACGCGGGCGAGCGTTCGCAGTTCAAGCCGGCGATCGCGCAGCACCAGCTCGTGCAGGAGCTGATCGCGGACATGGCCGTCGAGACGGAGGCGGCGCGGCTGATGGCGTGGCGAGCCGCGACGCTCGCGGACGCCGGTCAGCCGTACACGCTCGCCGCCTCGCAGGCGAAGTTCTATGCGAGCGAGGTCGCGGTGCGGGCGGCGAACGCGGCCGTCCAGGTGCACGGCGGCTACGGCTACATCGACGAGTTCCCGGTCCAGAAGTACCTGCGCGACGCGCGCGTCTCCACCCTCTACGAGGGGACGAGCCAGATCCAGAAGCTCCTGATCGGGCGGGCGCTCACCGGCGAGAGCGCGTTCGTCTAGTAGCGCTCGAGGTAGCGCGGGCTCGCGATCCGCAGCCGCGCCTCGACGTCCGCCTTCACGCGTGCGAGGTCGCCATCGCGGACGTCGCCGGCCCGGATCCGCGCCGCCAGCTCGCGCTGCTCGGCGTCGTCCCCGGTGGGCAGGTTCGCGAGCTCGCGGTAGACGATCCCGAGCGCGTTCATCGCCACGAGCGTCCGGAAGCGGAGCCGGTGGTCGTCGAGCGTGGGGAGGATCTCGGAGGCGAGGAACTCCTGGATCGCCTCCGCCAGCTCCTGGGCGGTGGGGCGTTCGCTCATGCGGCTTCACGACGTGTACAGACCTGGTCAGGTCTGATGGTCGAGCTTGGTCTGTACAGGCTTGCGAATCGGATTCCGGGACGCTTCGTCACGAGAGCCTCTCCACGAGGTGACAGATCTCGTACTCGACCTCGGCGCCGAGGCGGCCGAGGATCGCGAGCTCGACCGAGCGGTCCTGCCCGCTCAGGTGGCGCTGCGCCTGGGTCAGGCAGCCGATCGCCCAGCCGACGTTGCCGGCGAGCTCCCAGTAGTCGAGCTCCTTCGGCCGGACGTCGAAGCCGGTCAGCTCGTTGTAGCGCTCGAGGTAGCGCTCCACCTCGCCGACGCCGCCGAGCCGCTTCTCGTCCATCCCGAAGCGCCAGGCGCGGACGAGCCCGAAGGCGAGGTCGCGGACGGGGTCGTCGAGGTGCGCGAACTCCCAGTCGAGGACGCCGACGAGACCGGCCGGCCCCACCACGAGGTTGCCGATCCGGTAGTCGCCGTGCGCCACGACCGGCGGCCGCGCCGGCGGGCGGTTCTCGCGCAGCCACCAGAGGCCGAGCTCGATCGCGGGGTGTGGCTCGCCGAACTCGTCCAGCTCGTCCACGATCCGCTCGAAGCGCGCCTCGACCAGGAACGGGACACGTTCGGGCGGGATCGCGTGGATCTTCGCCAGCTCCTCGGCCATCTGCTCGGGAAGCGCGGCCCGCGCCGCGTCGAGCTCCGGCTTCTGGACGATCCGGCGGCCGATCGTCTCGCCCTCGAGCCGCTCCATCACGAACGCCTCGCGGCCGGCGAGATCCTCGACGTAGCCGTACGGCCGCGGCACCTTCACGCCCGCCTCGTGCGCCGCCTCGATCACGGCGAACTCGTCGCGGAGCGAGAGCGTGTGGCGGTGGATGACGCCGACCGCCGCGCGCCGCACGAGCAGGCGCTCGCCGTCCGCGTCGACCGCCCACGCCTCCTTCGACGCGCCGCCCGCGAGCAGCACCGGCTCGGAGATCTCGACCTCGCGACCGAGCAGATCGGTGAGTACCCGCTGGAACGCCTCCCGCACGTCTGCGATCATCGCCCACGGTCGTGTCCCTCGTCATCCCGGAGCCGATCCGCCAGCGGCGCGAGCAGGTTCGCGCCTTCATGGAGGAGCACGTCTACCCGAACGAGCCGACGCTCTTCCGGGAGGACGCGGCCGCCGACGCGCTGATCGCCGAGCTGCAGCAGAAGGCGAAGGACGCGGGGCTCTGGGCGCCGCACCTGCCGCCCGACGCGGGCGGCTCGGGCAGCGGCTTCATCGAGTACGCGTACCTGAACGAGGAGATCGGCCGCAGCTTCATCGCGCAGCTGATCTTCGGTTGCCAGGCGCCCGACGCGGGCAACGGCGAGATCCTGCACCTGTTCGGCACCGAGGAGCAGAAGGAGCGCTTCCTGGCGCCGCTCGTCGCCGGGGAGACGCGCTCCTTCTTCGGCATGACCGAGCCCGAGGTCGCCGGCTCCGACCCGACCCTCCTCCGCGGCCGCGCCGAGCGCGACGGCGACGACTGGGTGATCAACGCGCACAAGTGGTTCTCGTCGGGCGCGGACGGGGCAGGCTTCGGCGTCGTCATGGTCGTCACCGATCCCGACGCCGACCCGCACCGGCGCGCGTCGATGATCCTCGTCCCGACCGACACGCCCGGCTACGAGCTCGTCCGGCGCGTCTCGATCATGGGTCACGAGGGCCGCGGCTGGGGCACGCACTGCGAGACGCGCTTCACGGACGTCCGCGTTCCCGTCGCGAACACGCTCGGCGAGCCGGGCGACGGCTTCCGGATCGCTCAGAAGCGTCTCGGCCCCGGCCGGATCCACCACGTCATGCGCTGGCTCGGCCAGATGCAGCGCGCGTTCGAGCTGCTGTGCTCGTACGCGCTCGAGCGGGAGGCGTTCGGCGGCCCGCTCGCCGAGAAGCAGACCGTCCAGAACTGGATCGCGGAGTCGGCCGCGGACATCCAGGCCTGCCGGCTGATGACGCTGCAGGCGGCGCACCGGCTCGACGAGGGCGACGAGGCGCGCGTCGAGGTGTCGCTGATCAAGTTCTTCGCGGCGCGCGTGCTCAACGAGGTGATCGACCGCGCGATCCAGGTGCACGGCGGCCTCGGCATGACCGACGACACGCCGCTCGCGCTCATGTACCGGATGGCGCGCGGCGGCCGGATCTACGACGGCGCCGACGAGGTGCACAAGATGGTCGTCGCGCGGCGCATCCTGCGCTCGTTCGAGAAGGGCGAGCCCTGGCGCTTCACGTAGTCCTCGAGGGGCCACGCGTGCGGCTGGAGCCGCTCGAGCCGCGTCACGGGCAGCCGTTGTGGGAGGTCGCGCAGGACGAGCGCACATGGCGGCTGATGACCGTGCGCGGGCACGAGAGCCCGGAGCTCTTCGGGCGCTGGTTCCGCCACGTGCTCGAGAACGCCTTCGGCTTCGCGCACTTCCTCGACGGCGAGCTCGTCGGCCACACGAGCTACCTGAACGTCCGCGAGCACGACCGCGTCGTCGAGGTCGGCCACACCTGGCTCGACCCGCGCGCGTGGGGGACGGGAGCGAACACCGAGGCGAAGTACCTGCTGCTGCGGCACGCCTTCGAGGACGAGGGCTTCCACCGCGTCGAGTTCAAGACGGACGCCTCGAACGAGCGCTCGCGGCCGGCGCTCCTCGGCGTCGGCGCGCAGTTCGAGGGGATCGCGCGCAAGCACATGGTCGTCCGCGGCGGCGAGCGCCGCGACTCCGCCTGGTACGCGGTGATCGACGACGACTGGCCCGACGTCAGGGCGATGCTCGAGCGGCGGCTCGGGATCCAGTCCTAGATCACCGGCGCGGGCTGCTCGTCCGGCCGGCGCGCGGTCGCCTGCAGCGCGACCGCCGCCAGCACGATCGCGCCGCCCGCGAGCACGCCCGCCCCGGGCCGCTCGGCGAGGAAGACCCAGACCCACAGCGGACCGAGCACGACCTCGAGCAGCGTGATCAGCGCCACCTCGGCCGCCGGGATCAGCCGGCCGCCGATCGAGAGGAAGACGAGCCCGAGCCCGATCTGCCCGACTCCGAGCGCCGCGAGCAAGCCGAGGTCGCTCCCGCCGACGGCGCCGGGATGCGTGAAGCCGGCGGCGGCGACGAGCACGACCACCTGCGAGAGGCACGTCGCGGGCGCCATCGAGACCTGGCGCTGGTGGCGCGTGATCACGAGCAGCCCGGCGAAGGCGGCGGTCATGCCGAACGAGAGCACGAGCCCGACCGCGCCCGGCCGCCCCGGCCCGCCGACCATGAGCGCGACCCCGGCGACCGCCACGAGCATCGCCGTCCACGTCCGCCGGGACACGGGCTCGCCCAACGCCAGCCCGAACACGGCGGCGAGCAGCGGCGCGAACGCCTGCATGAAGAGGACGCTCGCGACCGACGCGTGATTCAGGGCGACGATGAAGAAGCCGGAGGAGAGCGCCATCAGGGCCGCCACCGCGAGGCCGGCGCGGCCGATCGCCCGGAAGGCGCGCCGGACGCCGCGCCCCCGCTCCGAGACGGCGATGAACGCCAGCAGGCCGACGACCGCGAAGAGCGCGCGCCCGGCGAGCTGCGTCGCCGTCCCGACGTGGAGCTCGCGCTGGAGGATTCCCGCCGTCGACCAGGCGACCGCCGCGAGCGCGACGTAGAGGCGCCCCTGCTGGTGCTCGGACAGGGAGCTCAGGATCTGGCCCGGCGGACGATCTGGGTGCAGCGGGCGCTCGCGAGCAGCTCGCCGTCCTGGTACAGGTCGGCGGCGCAGAAGACGACGCGCCGGTTCCGCTGCACGACGACGCCCTCCGCGCGCAGGACGCCGGGGCGCGCCGAGCGCAGGAACTCGGTGCGCAGGTCGGCGGTCAGGAAGTCCTCCTCCTCGCTCATCAGCGACCAGCAGGCGCCGCCCATCGCCGTGTCGAGCAGCGTCGCGACCATGCCGCCGTGCACGATCGGGCCGGACGGCGAGTGGAAGCAGAACTCGGGCGTCGCCTCCCACTCGATCACCGAGCGACCGTCGCCCTGCTCGACCCCTCGGTAGCCGAGCGTCCGCCACACGTGCGGCGCCGGCGGCGCCTCCTCGCCCCACGGGACACGGCTGCGCGTCCCGCTCATCTCGGCCCCGGGATCCCCGGGAAGCGGAACGGCTCGACCCGGTTCGGCTGCACGACCCACGCGCGGCCGCTCTCCTCGTCGCGCGCGATCCGGAGCGCCGCCTCCGCGACGAACGACGGCTCCATCAGCGCGACGGGGAGCTGCCCGCGCAGCTCGTCCTCGACGATCGGCGTGTCGGTGAAGCCGGGGCAGAGCGCGTTGATCCGGATCCCGCGCGCCGCCAGCCCCTGCGCCGCGCCGCGCACCCAGCCGACGACCGCGTGCTTCGTCGCCGTGTAGCTCGGGTCGAACGGCATCCCGGTCAGCCCGGCGAGCGACGCGGTGCAGACGATCGAGCCGCCGTTCGGCATCAGCCGCGCCGCCAGCTCGCGGGTGCCGAGGACGACGCCGTCGAGGTTCGCGCCCCGGATCCGCTCCCACTCCGCGACCGGTAGCGCGCCCGCGTCCGGGAAGCCGATGCCGATGCCCGCGTTCAGGAACGCCAGCTCGAACTCGCCCTCGAGCGCGGCCCACGCCTCGGGCGAGGCGACGTCGAACTCGGGCAGGTCGAGGACGAGCGGGTCGTCGAGGAGCGCGCAGATCGCGCTGCCGATCCCGCCCCGCCCGCCGGTGACGAGCGCCCTCACGGGACGAGCACCACCTTGCCGACGCTCCGCCGCGACTCGACCAGCTCGTGCGCCGCCTCGACCTCGGCGAGCGGGAACTCGGCGCCGACGACCGGCCTGATCGTCCCCTCGTCCCAGAGCTGGAGCAGCTCGCCGAGGCACTCGACGACCGGCCGCGGGTCGAGCCGCATCAGCCGGCCGAGGTAGAAGCCCGCGAGCGCCGAGTTGCGGCCGACGAGCCGCGCCGGGTCGATGTCCGTCCAGGCGCCCGCGGCGCTGCCGATCGCGATCACCGTCCCGAGCGGGCGCAGCCGCGCGAACGAGGACGCGAACAGCTCGCCGCCGACCGGGTCGACGACGACGTCCACGAGCAGGTCGTCGGGCAGCTCGTCGTAGACGTAGGCCTCCTCGGCGCCGAGCTCGCGGCAGAGCGCGAGCTTCTCCGCCGAGCCCGCGGCCGCGACGACGCGCGCGCCGAGCGCCCGCGCGACCTGGATCGCGGCCGTGCCGACGCCGCCCGCGGCCGCGTACACGAGCACGGTCGAGCCCTCGCGCACGCGCGCCTGGCGCGTCAGCGGCACGTATGCGGTCAGGAACACGAGCAGGAACGCGGCGCCCTCGGCGAAGCTCGCATGCTCGGGCAGCGGCACGACGCTCGCCGGGTCGACCGCCGCCAGCTCCGCGTAGCCGCCCCCGCCGCCGCTGAACGCCATCACGCGCGTCCCGTCCTCGAGCTCGCCGGCGACCTCGGAGCCGAGCACCGCCGGCAGCTCCGGCATCTGCGGGTAGCGCCCGCGCCGGATCAGGACGTCCGCGAAGTTGACCCCCGCCGCGCGGACGCGGACGAGCGTGCTGCCGTCGGCCTCGGGGTCGGGCAGCTCCGCGAGCTCGAACGGCCCGCCGACCTCGCGCAGGAGCGCGGCCCTCAAGCCGTCGGCGCCGGCTCGGAGGCGAACTGCTCGCGCAGCGCCGTCTTGCGGAACTTGCCGACGCTCGTCTTCGGGATCTCGGCGACGAACTCGAACCGGTCCGGCAGCCACCACTTCGCGAACTGCGGCGCCAGGAACTCCTTCAGCTCCTCGGCCGTGGCCGTCGCGCCTTCCTTGAGCACGACCGCCGCGATCGGCCGCTCCGACCACTTCTCGTCCGGGATCGCGATCACGGCCGCCTCCGCGACGGCGGGATGGGCCATCAGCGCGTTCTCGAGGTCGACCGACGAGATCCACTCGCCGCCCGACTTGATCACGTCCTTCGAGCGGTCCTTGATCTGGATGAAGCCCTTCGGGTGGATCGAGACGATGTCGCCGGTGCGGAACCAGCCGTCCTCCGTCCAGCGGCCCGCCGACTCCGGC
>DASSNM010000035.1:0-56156 GCA_035688025.1 Gaiellaceae bacterium
CGTTCGGCGTCGACGCGGACGAGGGCCGCGTCACGATCCAGGCGAGCGCGGCGCCCGCGAGGGCGAGCGCGACGAGCGCCGTCGCGACCAGGAGCGTGCGGCCTCGGCGCCGCGGCGGCCCGGCCATGCTCGCCGCCGCCGTCGGCGGCAGCACCTGTGTCGCCATCGTCGCGGGAGTCGGCGGCGTGGCGCCGCGTGCGAGAACGGCCAGCGCGGCCGCCCCGTCGGCGGGCCGCGCCGCCGGATCCTTGGCGAGGGCCGCCTCCGTGAACGCGACCAGCGAGGGCGACACTCCCTCGGCGAGCGGGCCGAGCGGCGGGGGCGGCGTCGAGCGGTGCATGGCCGCCAGCTCCATCGCGTCGTCGGAGACGAACGGCAGCCGGCCGGTCAGCAGGAGGAACGCGATCACGCCGAGCGAGTAGACGTCGCTCGCCGGGCCCGCGGGCTCTCCCGCCGCCTGCTCCGGCGAGAGGTAGCTGGCGGTGCCGATCACGGTGCCCGCCTCGGTGAGCGTGTGCTCGGCGGCGGCGCGCCGCGCGATGCCGAAGTCGGCGAGCTTCGGGCGTCCCTCCTCGTCGAAGAGGACGTTCGCGGGCTTCAGGTCGCGGTGGACGACGCCGCGGGCGTGGGCGTGCGCGAGCCCGGCCGCGATCCCGGTCGTCACCGCCTCCGCGTCCGCGGGCGGCAGCGGCTCGCCCGGCGTGAGTCGCTCCTCGAGCGTCCCGCCGGGCAGGTGCTCGAGCACCATGTACGGCCGGTCGCCCTCCTCACCGCAGTCGAAGACCTGCGTCACGTTCTCGTGTGCGAGCGCCGCGACCGCCCGCGCCTCCCGCTGGAAGCGGGTCGGGTCGGCGGTCGGGGCGAGCAGCTTCACGGCGACCGTCCGGTCGAGCTCGAGGTCGTGTCCGCGCCACACCTCCGACATGGCGCCGTGTCCGAGCAGCTCGTCGAGCCGGTACCTGCCGCCTATCGTCTCGCCGCCGGAGGTCACGGGTACGGTATGCGCCGAACGTGGGAGCGCTACTCACCCTGGCCGAGGCGCAGCAGCTGATCCTCGCCCACGTGCAGGCGCTGGCGGCCGAACCGGTCCCGGTCGCGGACGCCGCCGGCCGCGTCGCCGCCGAGGACGCGCGCTCCCGCGTCGACCTGCCGCCGTTCCCGAGCTCCGCGATGGACGGCTTCGCCGTCCGGGCAGCCGACACGCCGGGGACGCTGCGTGTCGTCGGCGAGTCGTCCGCCGGCAGTCCGGCCGACCGCGCGCTCGGGCGGGGCGAGGCGATCGCGATCTCGACCGGCGCGGTCGTCCCGGAAGGCGCCGATGCCGTCGTGCCCGTCGAGTATGTTGTCCGAAATGGCAACGAGGTGGAGATCGGGGAGGCAGCGGCGCCGGGCGCGAGCGTCCGGCCGCGCGGCGGCGACGTGGCTGCGGGCGACGTGGTCGTGGCTGCGGCGACACGCATCGCGCCCGGGCAGGTCGGCGCTCTCGCCGCCGCCGGCCTCGCACACGTCGTCTGCGCGCGCCGGCCACGCGTCGCGATCGTTGCCACCGGCAGCGAGCTCGTTCAGCCGGGTGCACCGCTCGGCCCCGGTCAGGTCTACGAGGCGAACGCCGTCATGCTCGCGGCCGCGCTCGCCCCCGTCGGCGCGCTGACAGAGATCGCGCCCGCGGTCGCCGACGACGAGTCGGCCCACCGGGAGGCGCTCGAACGCGGCCTGGCGGCGGACGTCCTCGTCACCTCGGGCGGCGTCTCGGTCGGCGAGCACGATCTCGTGCGCCGGGTCGAGGCGGAGCTCGGCGTCGAGGAGGTCTTCTGGCGGGTGGCGATCAAGCCCGGCAAGCCGGTCTCGTTCGGCGTCCGCGGCGCGACGCTCGTGTTCGGGCTGCCGGGGAACCCGGTGTCGGCGCTCGTCGGCTGCGAGCTGTTCGTGAAGCCCGCGCTCCGCGCCCTGCAGGGGCTCGCCGAGCCGCTGCCGCGGTTCGAGCCGGGCCGAATCGGGGCGGCCTTGCGGCGCACCGACGCCCGCGACGAGTTCGTGCGGGCGCGCTCGCGGCTGGACCCGGACGGGGTCGTGCTCGAGCCGCTCACCGGCCAGGAGTCGCACATGATCGCCCGCGCCGCCGCGGCCGACGCGCTCGTCCACGTTCCACGTGGAAACGGCGAGCTCGCGGCCGGCTCCACCGTCTCCTGGCTCCCGCTGGGCCGTCCCTAGCCCGTCGCGGCGGCGGCCTCGACGCGCGTCCGGAACGGCGTCCCG
Source organism: Gaiellaceae bacterium (assembly GCA_035688025.1). Classification (GTDB taxonomy): domain Bacteria; phylum Actinomycetota; class Thermoleophilia; order Gaiellales; family Gaiellaceae; genus Palsa-739. Next base: position 2,257 of record DASSNM010000035.1, read on the forward strand.
TTCCGCGGCCGCACCTCGACGAGGCGGGCATAGACGATGTAACGGTGGGTGGCGAAGAAGCGTGGATGGCACGCCTGGAGCTCGAGCAGCTCGTGTCGCGGCGAGCGGAGCACCGACAGGTCGTTCGCGGCGACGACGCGGTGGCGGACGGCGCGGTAGACGAACGTGCCGTACGGCATCTCGAGCCGGATCGCGTCGCCGGGGCGGATCGCGTCGATGTGCGAGAACGGCGCCAGGTACGTCGTGCGATGGCCGGCGACGTAGACGAGGCGGTTCTGGCCGGGCATGTAGGACCGGAGGTCGCGGCCGGGGCCGCGTTTCAGCGTCTCATGGTCGGTGCCGTTGACGAGCACCATGTCGAGGCCGATCCGGGGGATGACGATGCGCCCGATCGCCTGCCCGACCCTCGCCTCACGCCGGTAGCGGCGCGCGTCGGCGGCGACCGCCGTCCGTTCGGCGACGAGGTTGCCCGCTCCGCCGCCGCCGGACGGCCGGTACTGCGCGAACTCGTCGTCGAGCTGGTGCGCGAGCCGCTGTTGCTGGACGTGTGTGTAGAGCGCGGTGAAGGGGTCCTGCCACTGCCAGACGACGATCGCCCACGCGAGCGCGAGCACTCCCGCGGCGACCATCACGGTGCCGACGATCCGCGCGGCGCGTCTCATTCAGCCGTGTAACGCACGGCGCTCGTCCCCGGTTGCGCGACGCCGGCGGCGCTGCGCGAGGACGAGCGCACGGACGCCGCGGCGCACGGGTCCGAGCCGAGGCCGCTCGTGCGGCGCCGGATACGGCGCGTAGCGGCCGACCGAGAGCGCCGCGAGCTGGCCGGCAGCCGCGAGCCAGCCCAGCGCGATCACGAGCAGCGGCAGCGGCGCGTATCCCGTCGCGAACAGCGCGACCACGTACCAGGGGGCGTCCCAGCCGAGGCCGTACCGGGACGCGAACGACCAGACGAGCAGCCCCGGCCCGGAAAAGCCGGCCAGCAGCACGAGCAGGCGGGCCCAGACGCCGTGGCTGCGCACCTGCGGCAGCCAGAGCCAGATGTGGAGCGACGGCAGCAGGAATAGGAGCGCGAACGGATCGGTGGCGACGACCAGCAGACCGACCACGGCGAGCGCGAGGAAGGCGGCCGTGTGCCCGGCGAGCTCCTCCTCGGCGTGTGCCGGCCGGCGCGGCAGGAGCCGGTCGCGGCCGACGATCCATCCCACCGCGGCGAGCACTCCGAGCGCGACGAGCGCGCCCGCCGGCCAGCGGAGCTCGCCGAGCGACGGCGGGCGCCCGTTTCCGTGCCCCCAGAGCCCGAGCGCCGCGAAGACGGCGAAGACGGCTCCGACCCACGCCCAGAAGTAGAGGCGGCTGCGGTAGCTGCGAAGCGCGGGCGAGACGCGGATCCGCCGCCGCCGGCAGCGCGCGAACAGGTCGACCGCGGCCGTCAGGAAGGGAAGCAGCGCCGCGACGAGCACGATCTCGATCGCCCAGCCGCGGACGAGACGCTGCCCGAGGTAGACGTAGCTCGACGGCCCCTGCGCGATCGCGACGCCCTGCTCCATCGCATCCAGCGTCGACTGCGTGGCGCGGCCGATCTGACCCAGCCGCGCCAGGTCGAGACGCTCGCGGGCGGGGCCGGGCGACCCGGGCGGCCGGTCCTGCGACGTCGTGACGGTGACCGCGGGGATCCCGTGCGTCACGAACGGCGCCTGCTCCCAGGCGCTGAACGGGAAAGCGAGGTCGACGAGCTGGCGCAGGCCGCTCGGCCGTGCGGGCTCCGCGCCGGTTTCCCGCAGCAGCGCGGTGCGCAGCGTCTCCACGAGCCCCGGCGCCGGCGAGCGCGCGGTGTCGCCGCCGATCTCGAGCCGCGGCATGCCGGAGGAGCCGATCGAGTCGAGGTCGATCACCGCGATCACGCTCTGCCGCGTGACCGGATCCGCGGCGAAGCGGGCTGCGCCGAGACCGCCGGCGCTGCCACCGTCCGTGGAGAGGAAGACGAGCGAGTACGGCAGCGAGACGTGCGGCGCGCCCGCCGTGGGCGCATAGGCGCGCGCGAGCTCGATCAGCGCCGCCGTGCCGGACGCGTTGTCGTTCAACCCCGCACCCGAGCCGTCGTCGTCGCGATGCGCCATGACTACGACCCGCCGCTGGGAGAGGCCGGGCTTCTCGACCCAGAGGTTGACGAGCCGGACGCGCCCGCGGTGCGGGATCTCCGCCGTGAACGGGTCGCTGTGCACGCTGTACCCGTACGGCTCGAGCTGGCGGCGGAACCAGCCGGCCGCGCCGCGCGCGCCCGCCGTGCCGGGAGCCCGACTCGGATAGCGGAAGGCGAGGTCGCCCGCGAGCTGGGCGGCGGCCGCCCGGTCGAACGCGGGCGGCAGGCTCGGCGGCGGCTGCAGCGACGACGGCCGCGCGACGCTGAACGCGAGCAGGAGCAAGGGCAACCCGACGAGGAGCCAGGTGCCGCGGTAGAGACGCCCGTTGACGGGGCGCTCGATCGACCCCGGACGCGGCCGGCGCCGCTCCGGTGAGGGCGAGACGGCCGTCACGAGCTGCAGTCTAGGACGCCCGCAGGCGCGCGGGGCGCGACCGTTTCCACGGGAAAACACGCGCGTTACGACCGACGGTCGCCGGGGAAGGGGAGAGACGACGACGGCAGTCCCGCCGCCGTTCGTGTAGAAATCGGCGGGTTTAGAGGAGCGAATCTACGGAAAGAAGCGACACGGCGGCATGAGCGAGACGGCGGCAGTCGAGGTGCGGGACGAGGAGCGCGAGGGGATGCGCACCATCCGCCTGCGCATTCCCGCGAAGGCCGAGTACATCGCCCTCGCGCGCCTGACGCTGACCGGGCTCGCCGAGCTGACCGACATGGCCGACGCGACGCTCGCCGACCTCAAGCTCGCGCTCACCGAGGCGGTCTCGAACTCGATCCGCCACGCGTACGACGGGAGCGGCGGTCACGTCGAGATCGCGTACGAGCTGACCGGCAGCGAGCTGCGGATCGAAGTCGTCGACGACGGCGCCGGCTTCGACCCGACGCGGCCGCCGGCGCTCGAGGGCGGGGAGCTCACCGAGGGCGGCCTCGGCATCGCCATCATCCGGACGATCGCGGACGAGCTCGAGATCGACTCCGAGCCCGGCTCGCGGGGCTCGCGGCTGCGCTTCGTCAAGCGCCTCCGCGACCAGCCCTAGTCGTCGTTGTCCGATCAGACAACAACACGACGCGAGCTCGTCGTCGTCGCCAACCGGGCGCCCGTCACCTACGAGCGCTCCGCGGCCGGCGAGCGCGGCGCGCGGCGGGGCGGCGGCGGGCTCGTCACCGCGCTCGGCGGGCTGCTCGCCCACCACGACGTCACCTGGATCGCGAGCGCGATGAGCGACGAGGATCGCGTCGTCGCCGCCGAGCACGGCGAGGCGTTCGCGGAGACGACGCGCGACGGCGCGGCCTACCGGCTGCGGCTCGTGGCCCACGACCCCGACGCGTACGACCGCTTCTACAACGTCGTCGCGAATCCGACTCTCTGGTTCCTCCAGCACTACCTCTGGGGGCTCGGCACCGCGCCCGACCTCGGGCCCGAGCTGCACCGGGCGTGGCGGGAGGGCTACGTGCCGGTCAACGAGGCGCTCGCCGCCGCCACGCTCGAGGAGCTCGAGCGCCGGCCCGGCGCGGCCGTCTTCTTCCACGACTACCACCTGTACCTCGCGCCGGCGGCCGTGCGGGCGCGGCGGCCCGACGTCGTCACCTCGCACTTCGTCCACATCCCCTGGCCCGAGCCGGACTACTGGCATGCGCTCCCCGCGCCGCTGCGGCGCGCGGTGCACGAGGGGCTGCTCGCCAACGACGTGGTCGGCTTCCACACCGCGCGCTGGCGGCTCGCCTTTCTCGAGTGCTGCGCCGGGCTGCTCGGCGCGGAGGTGGACGGCGAGGCCGGAACCGTGGCGCACGGCGGCCGCGTCACCCGCGTCACCGCCCACCCGGTCGGGATCGACGCGGACGAGTTCGACCGGCTGCGCGACGACGAGGCCGTGCTCGAGCGGGAGCGGGCGCTCGTCGCCCGGCGCCCCGAGCGGCTCGTCCTGCGCGTCGACCGCACCGACCCCTCGAAGAACGTCGTGCGCGGCTTCCGCGCGTTCGGCCTGCTGCTCGAGCGACGCCCCGACCTGCACGGCCGGGTCGCCATGCTCGCGCTGCTCGCGCCGTCGCGGCAGGACATCCCCGAGTACGCCGACTACGTCCGCGCGGTCGAGGAGGCGGTCCGCGAGGTGAACGACCGCTTCGGCCGCGACGACTGGACGCCCGTCGAGCTCGACATCGCGGACGACTTCCCGCGGTCGGTCGCCGGCTACAAGCAGTTCGACGTGCTGCTCGTGAACCCCGTCTTCGACGGGCTCAACCTCGTCGCCAAGGAGGCCATGCTCGTCAACGAGCGCGACGGCGTGCTCGTCCTCTCCGAGAACGCCGGCGCCTACGAGGAGCTTCGCGAGTGGGCGCTGCCGGTCGCGCCGCTCGACGTCGTCGGGCAGGCCGACGCGCTCGAGCGCGCGCTCGAGCTGCCGGCGGAGGAGCGGCGGCGCCGGGGCGCCGCGATCCGGGAGCACGTCCGCCGGCACGACGTCCGGGAGTGGATCGAGGTCTCCCTCGCCGACCTCGACGCCGCGGCGCGCTGAGGACGCGGCAGTACGATCCCGCCATGGCGACGGCGCTGCGGGAGCTGGTCTCGCTGAACCCGGCGACGCTCGAGCCCGTCGGCTCGGTGCGCGCGACCGAGCCGGCGGAGGTGGCCGCGCTCGTCGCCGCGGCGGCCGACGCGCAGCGTGCCTGGCGGGAGGTGCAGCCCGCGGAGCGGGCGCGCGTCCTGCGCGAGGCGGGCCGTGTGCTCCGCGCCCGCGCGGACGAGATCGTCGCGCTCGTGAGCGCCGAGACGGGAAAGCCCCCGACCGAGGCGCTGACCCAGGATCTCTACCCGGCGGTCGACCACGCGGTCTGGCTCGCGCGGAGCGCGCCGACGCTGCTGCGCGACGAGCGGATCCGCTTCTCGCAGCTGCACCTGCGGACGAAGCGGGCGTGGACGGTGCGCGAGCCGTACGGGGTCGTCGCGGCGATCACGCCCTGGAACATCCCCTTCGGCATCCCTTTCGTCGAGACCGCGACCGCGCTCGCCGCGGGCAACGCGGTCGTGCTGAAGCCGTCCGACCTGACGCCGCTGACCGCCGAGCAGGTGCCGCGCGTGCTCGCCGAGGCGGGGCTGCCGGCCGGGCTCGTGCAGCTCGCGCAGGGCGGCGCCGAGGTCGGAGAGGCGCTCGTCGCGGACGGCGGCGTCGGCAAGGTCTTCTTCACCGGCTCCGTCGCGGTCGGCCGCGCCGTCGCGGCCGCGGCCGGCGCGCGCGGCTGCCCGGTCGTGCTCGAGCTCGGCGGCCGCGACGCGCTCGTCGTCTTCGCCGACGCCGACCTCGAGCGCGCGGTCGAGGGCGCCGCGTTCGCGTCCTTCCTGAACGGCGGCCAGGCGTGCGTCAGCGCCGAGCGGATCCTCGTCGAACGGCCCGTCCACGACGAGTTCCTCGCCCGGCTGCGCGAGCGCGCCGCGTCGCTGCGGCTCGGGGACGAGGTCGGCCCGCTGATCTCGGAGTCGCGGCGGGACGCGGTCGAGGAGGCGAGCGGCGCCCTCCGCGGCGAGCGCGCCGGCTGGTTCCTCCGCCCGACGGTGCTCGAGGAGCGGCTGCCCGACCGGGAGCTCTTCGGACCGGTCGTCGAGGTGGAGCCGTTCGACGGCGAGGACGAGGCGGTCCGGCTCGCGAACGACACCGCCTACGGGCTCGGCGCGAGCGTGTGGACGCGCGACCGGTCGCGCGCGCGGCGCGTCGCGCGGCGGCTGCAGGTCGGGATGGTGTGGGCGAACGACTTCGGCTACTCGTTCACGACCGGCCAGGCGTCGTGGGGCGGCGCCAAGGCGTCCGGCTTCGGCCGCACGAGCGGGCGCGAGTCGCTGTACGAGTTCACGTGGTCGAAGCACGTCGACTGGGACTCGGGGCGGTTGCGGCCGCCGTGGTGGTTCCCGTACGACGCCCGGACCGAGGCGGCGCTGCGGGCGCTCGTCGACGTCCTCTACGGCTCGCGGGCGGAGCGTCTGCGCGGCGCCTGGCGGCATCGCGGCGCGCTGCTCCACGTCGTTCGGCGAGGATTGGGCCGGTGAGCGACGAGCTCTCGCACGTCGACGAGTCGGGCGACGTCCGCATGGTGGACGTCGGCTCGAAGCCGCTCTCGCGCAGGCGCGCCGTCGCGCGCGCCGAGGTGCGGATGGCCGCGGAGACCGCGAAGCGCCTCCGCGAGCTGCCGAAGGGCGACGCGCTCACGACCGCGCAGCTCGCCGGGATCATGGCCGCGAAGCGCACGAGCGAGCTGATCCCGCTCTGCCATCCGCTGCCGCTCTCGCACGTCGAGGTGGCGCTCGAGGTCGGCGAGGAGTCGGTCGAGATCGTCGCCTCCGCGGAGACGACCGCGCAGACCGGCGTCGAGATGGAGGCGCTCACCGCCGCGACCGTCGCCGCGCTCACCGTCTACGACATGGCGAAGGCGATCGACAAGCAGATGCGGATCGAGGGCGTCGTGCTCGTCGAGAAGACGAAGGAGACCGTCGCGTGAGGGCGGCGGTGCTCACCGTCTCGGACGGTGTCGTCGCGGGGACGCGCGAGGACCGGAGCGGCGACGCGCTCGCCGAGCTGCTCGCGGCGGAAGGCTACGAGGTCGAGCGGCGCGTCGTCCCCGACGAGCGCGGGCAGATCGCCGAGGCGTTGTCCGATCTGGCGACGACCGTGCGGCTCGTCCTCACGACCGGCGGCACCGGCCTCGCGCCGCGCGACGTGACGCCCGAGGCGACGCGTGACGTGCTCGACCGCGAGGCGCCCGGAATCGCGCAGGCGCTCCGCGCCGACTCGATCGCGAAGACCCCGCACGGCCTGCTCTCGCGCGGGACGGCCGGCACGATCGGCTCGACGCTCGTCGTCAACCTGCCCGGCTCCCCCGGCGGCTGCCGCGACGGGTTCGAGGTGCTCCGGCCCGCGCTCGCCCACGCGCTCGAGCTGCTCGCCGGCGAGCAGGACGTCGCCCACCGCCAGACCTGATTGTCCGATCGGGACATGTCCCGGTGTCAGACACCAGGACATGTCCCGAAGAGACGGGACGCCCGCTCCCGAGCGCGATCGCGAGGCATCTCGCACCGCAGCGGTGTCAGACACCCGAGCGAATGCGTGCCGTCTTCGTGACGGAGGACGAGCCGCGCCTGCGTATCCTGCGCGCGTGACCGCCGACGCTCCTCTGCTCGCACCGCTGCCCGCCCGCTTCGCGCGGCTCGTCAAGATCGAGCACACCGTCTTCGCGCTCCCGTTCGCGTACGTCGGCGCCTTCCTCGCCGTCGGCGGGACGCCGAGCGCGCACGACCTGCTCTGGATCACGGTCGCGATGGTCGGCGCCCGCTCGCTCGCGATGGCGCTCAACCGGCTGATCGACGCGGGCATCGACGCGCGCAACCCGCGCACCGCCGGGCGCGAGCTGCCGAGCGGCCAGCTCTCGGTCGCGCAGGTCGTCGTCTTCTGCGCCGCCTCGCTCGCGGTCTTCCTCGCCGCGGTCTGGCAGCTCGACCCGCTCGTCCGCTGGCTCTGGCCGATCCCGGTCGCGGGCTTCGTGATCTACCCGTACCTGAAGCGCGTCACCTGGCTCTGCCACTTCTGGCTCGGCGCGGTGGACGGGCTCGCGCCGGTCGGCGCCTGGGTCGCGATCACCGGCAAGCTGCCGTGGCAGGCGTGGACGCTCGGCGCGGCCGTCGCGCTCTGGGTCGCCGGCTTCGACCTCTACTACGCGCTCTTCGACGTCGAGGTCGACCGGCGCGAGGGACTGCACTCGATCGTCACCCGCTTCGGCGTCGACGGCGCCTTCCTCGGCGCGAGGCTCTCGCACGCCGCGACCGTCGCCTGCCTCGTCGCCGCCGGGCTCGGTCTCTCCGTCGGCGCGCTCTACTGGCTCGGCGTCGCCGTCACCGCGGCGCTGCTCGCGTACGAGCACGCGCTCGTCCGGCCGGACGACCTGCGCCGCCTGGACACCGCCTTCTTCACGATGAACGGCGTCATCTCCGTCGCGTTCGCCGTGTTCGTGATCGCCGACGCGGCGCTCTAGCCGCCGAGGATCAGCCGGTTCGCGATCGTGAACGGCGGCGGGATCGGCGGCAGCTCGTCCGGCGCGAACCAGCCCGCCTCCGCGAGCTCCGCCTCGTCGAGCCTGATCTCGCCCGCGGTCCAGCGGCAGGTGAAGCCGACCATCAGCTGGCTCGGGAACGGCCACGGCTGGCTGCCCACGTAACGGACGTCCGCGACCGCCAGGCCGACCTCCTCGTCGACCTCGCGCGCGACCGCCTGCTCGAGCGTCTCGCCCGGCTCGACGAAGCCGGCGAGCACGCTCCAGAACTGCGTGTTCCCGGGTCGGCGCGCGAGCAGCACCCGCTCCTCGCGGCGGACGGCCATGATCACTGCCGGCGAGATCCGCGGATAGGTCGCGAGCCCGCAGGCCGGGCACACGCGGACGAGCTCCGCCGCCGAGCGCTCGCTCGCCGTCCCGCAGCGGCCGCAGAAGCGGTGCGTCTCCTCCCAGCCGAGCAGGTGCACTGCGCGCGTCGCCGCCTCGGCCAGGTCGGCGGGCCCCTCGGCGAGCAGCCGGCGCAGCGTCGGCGCGTCCTCGCCCGCCTCACCGGCGAGCGTCGCCGCGAACAGCGGCTCTCCGTCGAGCCAGCCGACGTGCAGCGGCTCGCCCTCGACCTCGCCCGGCGAGACGACGACCACCCGCTGCTCCCGCACCGCCACGACCCGGGACGACGCGTGCGGCCGCGCCGCCGGGTCGAAGCCGGGCCGCCAGCTCACCGGCGGCGCAGCGAGGCGTCGGCGAGCGCGGGGGGCGTCCACCCCGCGTCGGCCGCGTTGAAGTTCGTCCCGGGCGGGACGATCTCGTCGATCCGGTCGAGCACGTCGTCGCTCAGCCGGACCTCGACGGCGCCGAGGACGCCCTCGAGCTGCTCCATCGTCCGCGGCCCCACGATCGGCGCGGTCACCGCCGGGTGGCGCAGCACGAACGCGAGCGCCATGTGCACGAGCGAGATCCCCGCCTCGTCGGCGAGCTGCGCGAGCGCGTCTGCCGCGTCGAGCTTCCGCTGGTTCTCGGGGAGCGACATGTCGTAGCGCTGCGGCAGCCGCTCGGCGCGGCGGCTCGTCACCTCGGAGCCCTTGCGGAACCGGCCCGACAGCCAGCCGCCCGCGAGCGGGCTCCACGGGATCACGCCCATGCCGTAGCGCTCGCACACGGGCAGCACCTCGGCCTCGATCCCGCGGACGAGCAGCGAGTACGGGGGCTGCTCGCAGACGAACCGCTCCCGCCCGCGCCGCTCCGCCGTCCACTGCGCCTCGACGATCTGGGACGGCTGGAAGGTCGAGCTGCCGAGGTAGCGGATCTTTCCCTGGCGGACGAGGTCGGTCAGCGCGCCGAGCGTCTCGTCGACGTCCGTCCCCGGCTCGGGACGGTGGATCTGGTAGAGGTCGATCCAGTCGGTCCGGAGGCGGCGGAGGCTCGCCTCGACCTCCTGCACGATCCAGCGGCGCGAGTTGCCCTGGCGGTTCGCGCCGTCGCCCATGCGGCCGTGCACCTTCGTCGCGAGCACGACGTCGTCGCGCCGGCCCTGGAGCGCCTTGCCGACGATCTCCTCGGACTCGCCCGCCGAGTAGACGTCCGCGGTGTCGACGAAGTCGATCCCCGCGTCCAGGGCGCGGTGGATGATCCGGATCGACTCGTCGTGATCCGGGTTGCCCCAGGCCCCGAACATCATCGCGCCGAGGCAGAGCGGGCTGACCTGGACGCCGGTGCGGCCGAGCGGGCGATGCTCCATCCGGGGAGCGTACGACCTGGAGGGCGGACGCCGTCGCGATCGGCGCCCGCCCTCCGCCATCCGCCGCTAGTGGCGGGAGAAGCCGCCGAGCTGGGAGCGCAGCGCCGTGTCCGACGCGGTCAACTCGACGTAGTAGCCGTGCGGGTTCGCGAGCACGGACTGGACGAGCGAGGCCGGCACGCTCGCGACGACCTGCGTCACGTTGCCGCTGCCGTCGTCGTCGGTGAAGGTCGCGAGGCCGGAGTCGAGCACGACGTCGCCGGTCTCGCCCTTCGCGCCCTGCCGGAGCGTCAACCCGGTGATGTTCTCCGAGCCGCCGGCGAAGCGGTAGTTCGCGTAGAAGACCGCCTTCGCGCTCGCGATCGCGCCCGACGAGTCGCGCGTGACGTCGAACGTGAGGTTCCCGGCGCCGGAGCCCTTGCGGGTGACGACGGGCAGGCCGGGCTCGGTCTTCAGCGTGTAGCGGGAGACGTAGACGGAGCGCACGCGCGCCGCCTTCGTGCACGTTCCGCGCTGGAAGACGACGCCCGCGCCGGCGACGCTGCCGGAGCCGAGCGTCCCGGACGAGAAGCCGGCGTCCGGCGCGAACGCGGCCGAGATCGTCGCCACGAGCTTGCCCTCCGCGTTCTCGGTCTCGCCGACGAGCGCGCCGGAGACGGTGCCGCCGGCGACCGCGCCGTGCAGCGTCCCGTGCGCGTTCCCGTGCCCGTCGCCGCCGCGGATGCGGAACGTGCCCTGCACCCAGCCGAGCCCGCTGGTCGTGTCGACGACGCTGTGCGCCCGGATCACGAGCGGCCCCGCGAGGCGCGCGTCGCCGCTCGTCGCGGTGCCCGTGTAGGTCGCGTCGGTCTCCGTGTAGGCGCCGTCGCTCGCGGTGCAGCTCGAGTGCTTCGCGTGCGAGACGGTCGTCGCCGCGAAGGTGGCGGACGCCTGCTGTGTCGTCTGGGCGCGCTTGTGCGCCGCGACCGCGGCCCCCGTGGCCGCGAGCGCCGCGCAGACCGCGAGCGCACCGATCGTCTTCCTGGACATCTCTCGTTCCCCCTGTGTCGGTGTCCTGTACGACCGAGCAGACCGCGCGCGCACGCGCATTCGTGCAAGCCCGGCGTAAAACCCCTGTAAAGCAGGAGAAACCGCCTATGCTGAGGCGGTGATCACGGGCCGGGGAGTCGGCAAGCGCTACGGCGAGAAGCGCGTCCTTCGCGGCGTCGACCTCGAGCTGCCGGCGGGCGGCTGCCTCGTCGTCACCGGTCCGAACGGCTCCGGGAAGACGACGCTGCTGCGGCTGTGCGCCGGGCTGGCGCAGCCGAGCGAGGGCGTGCTCGAGGTCCGGGCCGGGCGCGCCGAGATCGGCTACCTCGGCCACGAGCCGCTCGTCTACCGGGAGCTGTCGGCGCTCGAGAACCTCGAGCTCTACGGACGCCTGTACCGCGTCGTCGAGCGCCGCGAGCGGATCGGGATGCTGCTCGAGCGGTTCGGCCTCTGGGAGGCGCGGCACGATCGGGTCGGCTCGTACTCGCGCGGGATGACGCAGCGGCTCGCGCTCTGCCGCGTCCTGCTGCACGACCCGGCGCTGCTCGTGCTCGACGAGCCGTTCACGGCGCTCGACGCCGCCGGCGCCGAGCTGCTCGACGACCAGCTCGCCGAGCTCCGCGGCGAGCGGACGCTGCTCGTCTCCACCCACGACCCGGACCGGGTCGAGCCGCTCGCCTCCGACCGGCTCGCGCTCGCCGCATGACGTACCTCCGCGACGTCGGCGCGCTCGCGCGCAAGGACCTGCTGCTCGAGCTGCGGGCGCGGGACACGCTGCCGGCGATGCTGCTCTTCGTCGTCGCGACGTTCGTCGTCTTCCACTTCGCGCTCCCCGGCAGCCCGTCGCGGCTGGCCGCGAACGGCCTGCTCTGGGTGGCGATCCTGTTCACGGCGCTGCTCGGCCTCGGGCGCGCGTTCGTCCCCGAGCGGGAGCAGCGGGTGCTGGACGGGCTCGTGCTCGCGCCGTGCGACCGCAGCGCGATCTGGCTCGGCAAGGCGCTCGCGACGCTCGCCTTCCTCGCGGCGGCCGAGGTCGTGGCGTTGCCGGTGTACGCGCTCTTCTTCCACCCGCTCTCCGGCTCGACCGTGCTCGGCGTCGCGCTCGCCGACCTCGGCATCTGCGCGGTCGGCACGTTCGTCGGCGCGATGGCCGTCGCGACGCGCGCCCGCGACCTGCTGCTGCCGCTCCTCTTCCTGCCGCTCGCGATCCCGATCGTCGTCGGCGGCGTCGGCTCGAGCGTCGTCGACGCGCCCGGCCGCTACCTCGGCTTCCTCGCCCTCTACGACCTGCTGTTCGCGCTCGTCTGCTGGGCGTCGTTCGAGTACGTCGTCGCCGAATGAGCGGACCGCTGCAACAATCGACGCAGGTGGGTCGCTCCTCCCGCATCCCTCTGGCCGCGCTGGCCGCGGCGACGCTCGTCCTCGTCACGACGGCGATCGCGCTCGTCTTCTTCGTCGCGCCGAACGACGCCGACCAGGGGTTCTCGCAGCGGATCTTCTACTTCCACGTCTCGATCGCGATCACCGCGTACGCGTGCTTCGTCGGCGGCGCGTTCAAGGGCTTCCGCCACCTGACCCGCCGCGACCGGGGCGCCGACCTGGAGAGCTACGTCGCCGTCCACCAGGGCGTGATCTTCGGCTGCCTCGTCCTGATCACCGGCTCGCTCTGGGCGAAGATCTCGTGGGGCCACTGGTGGCTCTGGAGCGAGGACCAGCTCGTGCTCTTCCTCGTCCTCTTCCTCTTCTACTGCGCGTACTTCATGCTCCGCTTCTCGCTCGAGCCCGGGCCGCAGCGCGCGAACATGAGCGCCGTCTACTCGCTCTTCGGGGTCGTCCTGATCCCGGTCAGCTTCCTCGCGATCCGCCTCGCGAAGGGACTCATCCACCCGGTCGTGTTCACGCGCCACGGACCGAACTTCCACGGCTGGATCCTCGTCACGTACTGCGTCGCGCAGGTCGCGATGCTCGTCCTCGCGTACACGCTCTACCGCGTCGAGCTGGCCGGCAAGCGGCTCGACGCCCGGCTGCGCGAGTTGAAGGAGGTGCTCGTGTGACCACTGCCGAGACGTACGTCACGGCGGCGTACTGCGTCGTCTTCGCGCTCGTCCTCGGGTACGTCGTGATCATCGCGCTCAAGCTGCAGCGGCTCGAGCGGGAGGTCGACGCGATCGCCGGACGGGTCGCCGCGGAGCCCGCGCAGCCGGACGAGGACGGCCGGCGGGAGCCGGCGCCCGTTGGCTGAGCTCCTGTTCTGGCCGGCACTCGTCTTCTACGGCGAGGCGGCCGTCGGCTACCTCGGCGAGGCGCGGCGTCCCGGCGCGGCCGGCCGGGCGGCGACCTGGGGCGTGCGGCTCGGCTGGCTCGCGCAGACCGCGCTGCTCGCCGTGCAGGCGACGCGCGACGACGGCTTCCCGTGGGGCACGTGGGCCGGCTCGCTCAACCTGTTCGTCTGGCTCGTCGTCTCCGCGTACCTGATCTGGGGCTGCCGCCGCTCGTACCGGCTGCTCGGCCTGACGGTGATGCCGCTCGCGGCGGCGCTGCTCGTCGTCGCGCGCGTCGGCGGCGGGACCGGCGTCGGCTCCGTCAGCCACTACTCGAACCTGTTCCTCGTCGTCCACGTCGGGCTCGTGCTCGCGGCGTTCGCCGGCTTCACGCTGACCGCGGGACTCTCGGGCCTCTACCTCTGGCAGGAACGGCGGCTGAAGCAGCGCGCCGCGACCGTCCTGCGCCGGCCGGTGCCCGCGCTCGCGACGCTCGACGCGCTCGCGCTGCGCACGGTCGCGTGGTCGCTGCCGGCGCTGACGCTCGGGATCGGCGTCGGGGTCGTCCGCCTCGTCGCGGACGGCGACGGCCTGGACGCGCTGATCGCGGCGACGGCCGTGACCTGGCTCGTCTGGGCGGCCTATCTCGGCCTGCGCGCGTTCGCCGGCTGGGCCGGACGCCGCGCCGCCTACCTCGCGCTCGCCGGCTTCCTGCTCGTGATCGTCGTCCGCCTCGCCCTGCCCGCCACCCACTTCGCCTGATGCGCCTCGTCCTCGTCGGCACCTCCCACCACCGCGCGCCCGTCGAGCTGCGCGAACGCGTCGCGCTCGAGCGCGAGCGGGCGGCCGAGCTGGCGGCGCGGCTGGCGGAGGGCGGCCGCGAGGCGGTCTGCCTCTCGACCTGCAACCGCACCGAGCTGTACGTCGCGGCCGAGGACGGGGACACCGCCGAACGCGACGCGGTTGCGGCGCTCGCCGCGCTCGAGCCGGAGGTCGAGCCGGCGCTCTACCGGCTGCGCGACCAGGCGGCCGCGCTCCACCTCTTCCGGGTCGCCGCCGGGCTCGACTCGCTCGTGCCCGGCGAGGGCGAGATCCTCGGGCAGGTGCGGGTCGCCCACGAGCTCGGGCGGAGCGGCACGCTGCTCGACCGCGTCTTCCGGTCGGCGCTGCACGCGGGCCGCAAGGTGCGGGCGCAGACCGCGATCGGCGAGAGCCCGGCGTCGGTGTCGTCCGCGGCGGCGGCGCTCGCCGAGCAGGTGTTCGGCGACCTCGCGGGCCGCTCGATCCTGCTCGTCGGCGCCGGCAAGGTGAGCGGCCAGGCGGCGCGGAACCTCCGCTCCCGCGGCGCCGAGATCGCGTTCGTCGCGAACTCGAAGACGGAGCGGGAGGAGATCGAGGAGCGGCTCGGCAGCGTCGACGTCGTCATCTCGTCGACGAGCGCCGCCGGGATCGTGCTCGAGGCGGAGGCGGTCGAGCGGGCCCTCGGCCGGCGGCGCGGCCGGCAGCTGCTCCTGATCGACCTCGCCGTCCCGCGCGACCTCGACCCGGCGATCCACGAGCTCGACGGCTGCTACCTCTACGACATCGACGACCTGGAGGCGATCGTCGCGGACACGCTCACCGGCCGTCGCAAGGAGGCGGAGCGTGCGGAGGCGATCGTCTCGGCCGAGGCGGAGAAGTTCCACGAGTGGCACGCGTCGCTCGACGTCGTGCCGGCGATCGCGTCGCTGCGGGCGCGCGCCGAGGAGATCCGCGAGGCCGAGCTGCGCAAGGCGGAGGCGCTCCTCGGGCGGCTCGACGAGAGCCAGCGGAAGGCGGTCGAGTCGATCACCGCGCAGATCGTCAACAAGCTGCTCCACCTGCCGACGGTGCGCATGAAGCAGGCGGCCGCGGCAGCCGATGGGGTGCTCTATGCTGAGGCCGTGCGGCATCTCTTCGGTCTCGGCGAGGACGAGCGCTGAAGGTCCGGCAGCTGACCGGACGGCCGCTGCCGCTGCAGGTGCCGACCGCGTTCGTCCGTGTCCGGCCGCTCGGCGCCTCCTGGTGCGGCCAGCCCGTCCGTCGACGGTCACGCTGTGCTGATTCGCGTCGGCAGCCGCGGCAGTAGGCTCGCGCTCACGCAGGCCGAGCTCGCCGCCTCGCGCCTGCGGGCGCCGGGCATCGAGATCGCGCTCGTCCCGATCACGACCGCCGGCGACAAGGACCGCACGCGGCCGTTCGGCGAGATCGGCTCGCGAGGCGTCTTCGTCAAGGAGCTCGAGGAGGCGCTGCTCGAGCGGCGGATCGACGTCGCCGTGCACTCCGCGAAGGACATGACCGCGAGCGACCCCGAGGGGCTCGTCGTCGGCGCGTACCTGCCGCGGGACGACCCGCGCGACGCGCTCTGCGGCGCGGACGCGATCCGGCCGGGGATGCGGATCGGGACGGCGTCGGTTCGGCGGCGGGCGCAGCTCCTGGCGCTCGAGCCGACGCTCTCGATCGAGCCGCTGCGCGGCAACATCGACACGCGTCTGCGCAAGCGCGGCGAGCGTGGGCTGGACGCCGTCGTGCTCGCCGCGTGCGGCCTGGACCGGCTCGGGCTGGCGGGCGAGATCGGCCGCCGCTTCGAGCCGGAGGAGCTGCTGCCGGAGGCGGCGCAGGGCGCGCTCGCGCTGCAGGTGCGCGCGGGGGAGGAGCACCTCGTCGGCGCGGCGGACGACGGCGAGACGCGCGAGCGGGTGGAGGCGGAGCGCACGGTCGTCGCGGCGGTCGGCGGCGGCTGCCTCGCGCCGGTGGCGGCGCATCACGACGGCGCGACGCTGACAGGCCTCGTCGCGGCCGAGGACGGAGCCTGGCTCGAACGGCGGACCGGCGACGACCCCGAGGCCCTCGGCCGCGAGCTGGCCGCGATCGCCGCCGCCCACGGCGCGTGACCCGCGCGTGACGACGCCGTGACTCCTCCGCCGCAGAGACGGCACGGACAGACGGACATCTCCCGGATAGCGTCGGCGCCAGCCCCCGCGGTCCCCCTTTGGGAGGGCGGGGGCTAGGGATGGTCCAGGGCGGAGCGGGACGTTCCGGACCTGACCCGTCGGCGCAGCGTCCGAGCGGGCCGAGGCGGGTCGTCGTCACTCGCGCCGAGGAGCAGGCCGAGCCGCTCGCGGGCCGGCTTCGCGCGCTCGGGGCCGAGGTCGTCCTCTGCCCGCTGATCCGGATCGAGTCGCTCTCGGACGAGCCGCTCGACCTCTCGGGCTGGGACTGGGTCGTCGTCACCAGCCCGAACGGCGCGCGCGAGCTCGCCCGCCGGCTCGTTGCGCCGCCGCGGCGGCTCGCCGCGATCGGGCCCGGCACGGCCGACGCGCTCCGCGCCGCCGGGCACGAGCCCGATCTCGTGCCGCGCGTCCACACGCAGGAGGGGCTCCGCCACGAGCTTCCGCCCGCACCCGGACGCGTGCTCCTCGCCGCCGCCGAAGGCGCGCGCCGCGACGTGCTCGACGCGGAGTTCCTGGCCCTCTACCGCACCGTCGAGCTCGCCCCCGACGCTCCGCCCGAGGGGGACATCGTCGTCCTCGCCTCCCCCTCCGCCGCCCGCGCGCTCGCCGCCACCGGCGCGCGGATCCCGGCGGTCGCGATCGGCCCGCTGACCGCCGCCGCCGCGCGCGAGCACGGCATCCTCGTCGCCGCCGAGGCCGGCTCGAGCGACCTCGACGGCCTCGTCGCAGCCGTCGGGCGCGCGCTGGCGAGCGTGTAGCCTCGGGCGGCGTGCCGCCCTTCGTCACCTTCCTCACCGACTTCGGCCTCCAGGACGACTTCGTCGGCACCTGCCACGGGGTGATCAAGCGGATCGCGCCCGAGGCCGAGGTGATCGACATCACCCACGGGATCGGCCCGGGCCGCATCCTCCAGGGCGCGCTCGTCCTCGCCAACACGCTCCCGTACATGCCGGAGGGAGTCCACCTCGCGGTCGTCGACCCCGGCGTCGGCGGCGTCCGGCGGGCGCTCGCGATCCGGGACGGCGAGGGACGCTTCCACGTCGGCCCCGACAACGGGCTGCTCCTCCCGGCCGTCGACCGCTTCGGCGGCGTCGCCGCCGCGCACGAGCTCGCGAACCCCGACTACTCCCTCCAGCCGGTCTCCCGCACCTTCCACGGCCGCGACCTCTTCTCGCCCGCCGCCGCCCACCTCGCCCGCGGCGTCGCGATCGAGGAGCTCGGGCCGCCGATCGACCCCGACGAGCTCGTCCGCCTCGACGTGCCCGAGCCCGAGGTCGGACAGAGCCGCATCCGCGCCACCGTCCTCACCGCCGACCGCTTCGGCAACCTCGCCCTCAACCTCGCGCGCGAGCACCTCGACCGCGCCGGCGTCGTCCCCGGCACCCGCGTCGAGATCGACTCCCACGGCAACCGCTACTACGCCGTCGCCGCCCGGACCTTCGGCGACGCCGCCCCCGGCGAGCTGATCCTCTACGAGGACAGCTACCGCAAGATCGCGGTCGCCGTCTCGCGCGGCAACGCCGCCGAGCTGCTCCGCGCCGGCGAAGGCGACGAGCTGCTGCTCCGGATCGACGTCCCGTGAAGACGGACACGCCCCGCTTCGCCCGCTTCGTCACCGACGTCGTCGTCCGGCAGCCGCTCCTCTGGCGGCTGCTCCGCGGGCGGCTCCGCGACATGTTCGACGCGATCGCGCCCGGCTGGGAGACCCGGATCGGCCCGCACCACCTCGGCGCGCTCGAGCTCGCGCTCGCCGAGCTCGACCCGCCGCGCCGGGCGCTCGACCTCGGCACCGGCACCGGCGTCGCCGCCCGCGCCCTCGCCGCCCGCTTCCCCGAGACGGAGATCGAGGGCGTCGACCTGAGCGAGGCGATGCTCGCGCAGGCCCGCCGGCTGCTCCCGGCCGACGCCGCCGGCCGCGTCCGCTTCGGCGTCGCCGACGCCTCCGCGCTCCCCTACGGCGACGGCGAGTTCCAGCTCGTGACGCTGATGAACATGATCCCGTTCTTCGACGAGCTCGCCCGCGTCACCGCGCCCGGCGGCCACGTCGTCTGCTCGTTCTCGCGCGGCGCCGACACCCCGATCTACGTCCCGTTCGAGCGTCTCCGCCGCGAGCTCGGCCGCCGCGGTTTCGCGGAATTTGCGGAGTTTTCGGCCGGGCCCGCGACCGCGCTGCGCGCGACGAGGCGTTAACCTGCCGCAACGGCAGTTCGCGACACGGTCGCACCGGTCCGGACAGCCTGAGGCCCCCGACGACGTTCCGGCGTCATCGGGGGCCTCGCTGCGTCAGGCGCCTAGATCCAGCTGATGTGGTCCTGGAGCAGCGGCACCAGGAAGTACAGCGCGAACGCCGCCGACACCGCCCACATCAGGACGTGCACGTCCTTCGCGCGGCCCTGCACCGCCCGGATCAGGCAGTAGGCGATGAAGCCGAAGCCGATGCCGTTCGTGATCGAGTAGCTGAACGGCATCAGCATGATCACGAGCGCCGCCGGCAGCCCGATCGCGAGATCGTGGAAGTCGATCCCGGCGAGCTTCGACGCGGCCCGCGACCCGCCCTCGGCCTCCGCCTCGCCCTCCGCCTCGGTGAGCGCGCTCACCATCAGGTAGCCGACGACGATCAGCGCCGCCGCGGTCGCCTGCGACGGCACCATCCCGATCAGCGGCGAGAAGAAGAGGAACGGGATGAAGAGCGCGCCCGCGACGACCGCGACCCAGCCGGTGCGGCCGCCGGCCGCGACGCCCGAGCCCGACTCGATGTACGTCGTCGCCGACGAGGTCGACGAGGCGCCGCCCGCGATCGCCGCGAGCGAGTCGACCAGCAGCGGCTTCCGGATCTCCGGCAGATGGCCCTCCTCGTCGAGGTAGCCGGCCGGCTTGCCGACGCCGACGAGCGTGCCCATCGTGTCGAAGAAGTCGCTCAGGAAGAGCGCGAACACCCAGACGAGCGCCGACACGACCCCGAGCTTCGAGAACGCGTGGAAGTCGAAGTTCCCGAACGTCGACCAGTTCCCCCAGCTCGCGATGTGGCTCCAGCCGGGCCACGTCGCCGTCGAGGTGCCGAACGCCTTGTGGCTCGTCGCCGAGTTGATGATCGTCGCCACGACCGTCGTGCCGACGATCCCGACCAGCAGGTCGCCCTTGAAGTTCCGCGCCCGCAACATCAGCGTCAGGACGATGCCGAGGAGCGTCACGAACACCGGCCAGGTCGTCCAGTGGCCGAGCGTCACCGGCGTCCCCGAGCCCTGGACGACGAGCCCGGAGTCGTAGAGGCCGATGAACGCGATGAAGAGGCCGATGCCGATCGCGATCGCCTTCTTCAGCTCGAGCGGGATCGCCCGCATGATCTGCTCCCGCAGCCCGGTCAGGACGAGCGCGGTGACGACGATGCCCTCCAGCACGATCAGCCCCATCGCCGAGGCGAACGTGAGCCCCTGCTGGCCGACGAGCTGGAAGGCGACGATCGCGTTGATCCCGAGCCCCGGCGCGAGCGCGTACGCCCGGTTCGTGTAGAGGCCCATCGCGATCGTCATCACGGCCGCGACCACGCAGGTCGCCGTGACGACACCCTCGAACGGCAGCGCCGCGCCCGCGGACGGCTTGACGCTCGTGAGGATGATCGGGTTCAGGAAGATGATGTACGACATCACGATGAAGGTCGTGGCGCCGGCCATCGTGTCGCGGCCGAGCGTGGTGCCGTGCTCGGCGAAGCGGAACCGCCGCTCCAGGAACGACTCCCGGAACGAGGCTGCCATCGTGCTCATGTGGTGCTGCCTCCCCTGGAAATGGTGAACGACAGAGCCGCACCGACGCTAAAGCCTGCACTGGACGGATCAAGACCCCCGCGTCCGGAAGTCCGCTCTTTGCGAGGAAATCCGCCGCCGGTCTCCGGCGAAGTCTCCGTGCCACGGCGGCTACACTGACCGCCGCCAGCGGCGAGGTAGCTCAGCTGGTAGAGCACTCGGCTGAAAACCGGGGTGTCGCCGGTTCGAGTCCGGCCCTCGCCATCATCTCCGCGCGCGCTTTCCGCCGACGGCCGAGACCACCGTTGACTTTCGGCCGCCCCCCCCGTTAGCGTCGGGACGTCAAGATCGGACTACGAGGAGACAGTCGCGCATGCTGGTCACCAATCAGACGAACAACGACTACTGGTTCGGCCCGATGCACCTGGCGGCCGGCGTCGGTCAGACGCTCACGGTCGACGACACCTCGGATACGTCGCTCTACCTGTCGAGCGACGCGATCGCGGACGCGCTCAACAACCTCTATCTCTCCGGCAACATCCAGGTCACCGACGCGGCGGGCCCGTTCCCGCGGCCGACCGGCACGCCCCAACTGCTTCACGGTGACGGCTCGCCCGAGGGCATGGTCTACGCGCCTCCGGGGTCGCTCTACATGCGGCGCGACAACACGGGCGCACCGAGCGCGCTGTACGCGAAGACGACCGGCATCCAGTTCGACACGGGCTGGCAAGCGGTCAGCAGCAGCACCCCGGCTCTGTCGGGTTGGACGTCCTTCTCGACGACGCTCACGTACTCGAGCAGCGACGGGCACACCTACATCTGTACGGCCTCGGCCGATCTGTCCGGGACGATTCCGCTCGGCGCGCGCATCCAGTTGACTCACGCCTCGACGACCAAAGTACTTCCTCGTTACCGCGATCACCGCCGGATCGATCACGCTCTACGGCGGGACGGACTACTCGCTCTCTGCGGGCGCGATCACCGCTACGTACTACTCGGTCGCGAAGGCGCCGTTCGGATTCCCGCTGAACCACGAGAAGTGGTCGGAGACGGTCGTCGACAACGCGGCGCGCCAGCAGAGCTCGCCGACCGTCAACACGTGGTACAACGCAGGCTCGCTTACTCTGAGCCTCCCGATCGGTGCGTAGGGAGGTTTCGTGGAAAGCGTTCGTCTACGGTGGCGGCCTGGCCGGAGGTACGAGCATCTACGGGACACTCTCGACGGGTAGCAGCTCCGAGTCGGACGGCGATCTCACGGCCACGACGATCTTCGCGAGCAACCCGGGCGGGAGCACGGTCGGGGCGAGGAAGCCGATCACGGTGACCTCCAAGACGTCGTACTACCTGAACGTCAAGACGGACTTCAACGGCGCGACGAGTGTCGGCTTCCATGGAGACCAGGCCCATACGGTCATCTGGGCTACCTGTGCCTACCTCTAGATCCGACGTACCCGTCGAGCGACACGAATCGAGCCGCTAGATGCCCTACGACGTCAACGAAGCCGTGTGGCGGCGGCTCCCGCAGCAGGACAGGACGAAGATCGAGGCGGCGTGGAAGAGAGCACACACACAAGCGGCGCATCCGAGTCAGCCGCAACAGGCCTGTCCCCCGAACCCCGCGCCTACCCGTCCGACCAAGCCGACGGGCACAACACCGCTCCATCCAGTTCAGCCCGCTCCGGCGGTGGGAGAGAACGCACCTGCCTACCACCAGCAACCAGCGAAGCCGGTCGAGCAGAAACCGACACCGAGCTCAGTCGTCGAGGCGCAAGGCGGGAAAGGCGTTCACGCAAAGAAGTCATCGGCTTCAACGTCAGGGCACCGAGATACCTGGCTCTTTGTTCCCGCGTGGATGGAGCCAGCCGACATCCAGGCGCTCATGCGGAAAGCCAGGAAGCACCGCCGCCACCTTATTGACGCCACGGCGCATCAGTCAGACCCGGCGATCCTCAGAGATGTTCGCGATCAGTTGAAGAAAGCCGCTGACATGCTCAACCCCGGCGAGGCAATCGACGAAGCGAAAGGAAAACTCGAGGAGCGAATCGATCAGACCATGCATCTACCCAAGGTCAATCCCGGGAAGGGAAGTGGGTTTGCTGAAGACTTCGGCGGCGGCGGCGGACTTCTCCTTCGCTTGGAAGAGTGGTGATCGGTTCTCGCATCGCGCGCGGCCTGACCGGCCATCCCGCATTTCGTGCGGTCGCGCTGTCACTCGTGACGCTCACGCTCGGCGCCGCACCGCCGGCTTTGGCGAGGCAAGCGTCGGGCAGCCCGAAGTTGACGATCGACTCAGTGTCCTACGTGTTCCTCGTCGCCTCGTCGGCTTCCATGGAGCCCACGGTGCACTGCGCGAAGTCTCTGGGCGGCGGATGCCTTGGTCGACGCTCCGACGATCTTCTCGAGCGGAAGTCGGGTCCGCGGGGCGTGCAGAGGGGAGATGTCGTGGCGATCCGTTACCCGCGCTCTGCGGCTCGCTACTGCAAGTCAGGAGGCGTCGTCGCAGAGAAGCGTGTGATCGGACTCGGCGGCGATCGGGTCGTCGAGCGCAGTGGCGTCGTCTCTCTGAATGGACACGTGCTGCCGGAGCCATATGTGCCCGCGAGAGAGCGAAGTCACGACTCCGGGAATTGGCTCGTCCCGTCTGACGCCGTATTCGTGATGGGTGACAATCGCAAGGTCTCCTGCGATTCGGCTCTTCTCGGTCCGCTCCCGCTCGCCAACGTCGTGGGACGGATCGTGCGGATTATCCGGCCCGAGCCGGGAGGCACTGACCCGGTGGGGCCTCCGACGATGCACGTGGCGTATCCCTTCGAAGCTCGCGGCGGTGATACCGCTGCGATGGAGCCGACGATCCGCTGCGCGCGGCCCGGTCATCTATGCACCGGCGCTCATGCCGATCTCGCGCTGATCGAACTTTCCGGGCCGCGAGCCGTCCAACGCGGCAGCATCGTGTCGTTTCGTCTTCCCGCCGCCGCCGAGCAGTACTGCGGCCACGGCGTCGCGGCCGAGCGCGTGATCGGCCTGCCGGGTGACCATGTGACCGAGCGCGCCGGCGCGATCTCGATCAACGGCCGGCCGCTCGCCGAACCGTACGTGCCGAAACGCGAGCGCGACCGCAACTCCGGCAGCTGGCGAGTGCCCGCGCACGCCTACTTCGTCATGGCGGACAACCGTGCGCACTCGTGCGACTCCCGCTACTGGGGCTCCGTCGGCGCCTCGAGAATCCGGGGGAGGATCGTCGAGATCATCCGCCAGGTGAGCGGGCGCTAGTCGACGTCCTACACGCCTGCATGACCACTAGACGCGAGAGGATGCATGGAATTGCGGCTGCAGCGGTCCTGGTGGTGCTCGCCGCCGGTTTAGGCGTTGGTTGTGGTAGCGCAGCGGCGACACGGTCTACTCACGTCTATCGGTACGCGGATCTCTATTGCGAGACGTCGTCTACGGGGCGAGGAGTCGCGTGTGTTCGTGCGGATGACAAGGGCTACGCCATCCGCGCGGTGGCGGCGAACGTCGCCGTCCAGAACGCGGCGGGGCGGATCGTCTACGAGAAGCTGAACAGTCAGGGCGGCGGTCAGGCGCGCCGCTTCCCGTTCGCCGGCAAGACGCTGATCGACTTCGATGCAATCCGCTGCACGGCCAGACTGCCCGCGCGAATCGCCTGTGCTCGAAGCGACCGCACCGGCTTCGGCGTCGTGATCACGAAGACGTATGTGGCCGTCATCCGCATGGTGGACGGGAAACGCATCTTCTATCGCCCGAATCCCTAGCCGCGCACGCGCGAACGTGCGTCATCCGCCAGGTGGGCGGGCGCTAGCGCGCCTTGACCGCAGCCAGCCGCTCGAACAGCGTCTCGACGAGGTCGCCCTTCAGCAGCACCGCGTCCGCGCCCGCCTCGGTCACCGCCTCGTGCAGTTCGGTCGTCCCGTCGCCGGTGAGCGCGATCAGGCAGAGGTTCGGATGGTCCTTCCGCATCCGCGCCACCGCGGTCACGCCGTCGACGAGCGGCATGTGCAGGTCGATCACGACCGCGTCCGGCTCCAGCTCGTCCACCAGCTCGATCGCGTGCAGGCCGTTCTCCGCCTCGGCCACGACCGTCAGCTCGGGCTGGTGCTCGATCAGCGGTCTCAACGCCTCGCGGAAGCTGCGCTCGTCGTCTGCGATGAGGACCCTGACCGGAGCGCTGGGCGAGTCGTCCGGTGAGGCCATGAGGCCCGGACGTTAGCCTTGCGCCGGTGAGCGTGCAACAGGACGCCCGCGAAGTGGCGATCGTCGGCGCGCCGATCGATCTCGGCGCCGGTCGCCGCGGCGTCGACATGGGCCCGTCCGCGATCCGCTACGCCGGGCTGCGGCAGCACCTCGAGCAGAAGCTCGGCATGCGCGTCCAGGACCTCGGCAACGTCCACGCCCCCGAGGCCGAGTCGACCGCGATGGGCGACGACCGGACGCGCTTCCTGCCGCAGATCCTCGACCTCTGCGCCCGCGTCGCCGAGTTCGTCGCCGACGCGGCCCGCCGCGACGCCATGCCGCTCGTCCTCGGCGGCGACCACTCGGTCGCGCTCGGCAGCCTCGTCGGGATGGCGAACGTGCACGGTCCGGGCGGCGTCGTCTGGGTCGACGCCCACGGTGACCTGAACACGCCCGACACCTCGCCGAGCGGCAACGTCCACGGGATGGTGCTCGCCGCCGCGCTCGGGCTCGGCGGCGACGCGTTCGTCCGCGACGGCTGGACGCTCCCCGCGGTCGAGCCGGGCCGGGTCGCCCTCGTCGGCGTCCGCTCGCTCGACGACGGCGAACGGGAGCTGCTCGGACGGATCGACGCCAAGGTGTTCACGATGAGCGACGTCGACCGGGTCGGCGTCGAGCCCTGCATGCGCGAGGCGCTCGCCCATGCCGCCGGCGCCGGCTTCCTCCACGTCTCCCTCGACATGGACGCCGTCGACCCCGACCAGGCGCCCGGCGTCGGCACCCCCGTCCGCGGCGGCCTCTCCTACCGGGAGGCGCACCTCGCGATGGAGGTCGTCGCCGAGTCCGGCCTCGCCGACTCGATGGACGTCGTCGAGGTCAACCCCGTGCTCGACCGCGAGAACGCGACCGGCAAGCTCGCCGTCGAGCTCGTCGCCTCCGCGCTCGGCGCCCGCATCCTCTAGTCGTTGCTCGTCGTCGGCCACCAGGGCACGAGCGAAGGCGTCGCGCCCGGGACCCTCGCCGCCTACGAGCAGGCGCTCGCGGACGGCGTCGAGATGGTCGAGGTCGACGTCCGCCGCACCGGCGACGGCGAGTTCCGCGCGCTCCACGACCCGGTCGACGACCGCTCCGCCGCCCGGCTCGCCGAGGTCGCCGCGCTCGCCGCCGCGGCCGGCGCGCGGCTGATGGTCGACCTGAAGGAGATCGGCGCCGAGGCGGACGCGCTCGCCGTCGTCCTCGCCGCGCTGCCGCCCGAGCGGGTCGTCGTCTCGACCATGGAGGACGTCTCCGTCGCCGCGCTCCGGGCCGCGCTGCCGGAGCTCGAGGTCGGCCTCAGCGTCGGCCGCGAATGGCGGCGGCCCTACCTGCGCAGCCGCCTCTCCGAGGTCTTCCCCGCCGCCCGGGCACGAGCCTGCGGCGCGACCTTCCTCAGCGTCAACAAGCGACTCGCGCCGACCGGGATCCTCCGCCGCGCGCCGCTGCCGGTCTACCTCTGGACGGTCGACGAGGAGCGCGAGCTGCGGCGCTTCCTCGGCGACCCGCGCCTCCGCGGCGTCGTCACCAACCGGCCGCGGCGCGCGCTTGAGCTGCTCTAGGAGGGGAGGAACCCCGAGACCGCGTCCGCGACCGCGTCGAAGGCGTCCCACTGCACCATGTGCAGCCCCGGCACCTCGACCACGCGCAGCCGCTCGCCGAGCGCGGCGCGGTACGCCTCGAGCTGGCGCTCCTGGACGAGGCCGTAGGCCGGGGCGTAGACGAGCAGCGCCGGCGCGCGCAGCGTCTCCGGCGGCGGCGGCGGGCTCGCCAGCTCGCCGTAGATCGCGATCACGGCCGGCTGGCAGGTGCGGCGGCGGAAGCTCCCGTCGCGAAGCTGCTCCAGATGCGCCTCCGCCTCGTGCTCGATCGGGCCGAGCGGCGAGTCGGGATACAGGAGCAGCCGGTTCTCGACGTACGCCTCGCGCGTCGCGAAGACGGGCTCGCGGCGCTCGAGCTCGGCCAGGTCGGCGGCGACGTGCGTCCGCACCTGGATCGCCGGGTCGAGCAGCGCCGCCCGCCGCACCAGCTCGGGACGGGCCGCCGCCAGCTCGAGCACCAGGCGGCTGCCGAACGAGTGGCCGACCCAGTCGGTCGCCCCGAGCCCGAGCGCGGCCGCCGTCTCGACGAGGTCGGCGACGTGGGTCGCGAACGTCCACGGCGGCTCCCAGCCCGACGCGCCGTGCCCGCGCAGCTCGAACGCGAGCACGCGCCGAGCGCTCCACGGCCCGGCCGCGAACCGCTCCCAGATCCCCGCGTAGCCGGTGACGCCGTGCAGGCAGACGAGCGGCTCGCCCGCCGGGTCGCCCCACTCGTGCACATGGAGCTCCACGCCGCGACCATACTCCCGCCGCGAAGACGGCGAGGGCCGCCTTCGCGGCGGCCCTCGCGGACGAACGGGTTCGAGTCGCGGCTACGGGCCGACGAAGCTCAGGACCCAGTTGCGCATCTGCGGCAGGTCGAGGCGCATCACGCCGCCCTGGCCGCCGCACACCCAGCTCTTCCCGAACGAGGTCACGCCGGCGACCACGTTCGAGTCGCCGAGGAAGTTCGGGCCGCCCGAGTCGCCGAAGCAGGTGCCGCCCGTCTTCGCGTTGTCCGAGAGGATGAGCGAGTTCGGCGCCTGCGGCCAGCCGACCGAGATCAGGTGCGGGTAGGCGACCATGCGGATCTTCAGCTCCTCGTCCTTGACCGAGGAGTGGCCCTGGTCGGGGAACGCCCGCTGCAGGCCGTAGCCGACCGCGGTGAAGGTCGTCTTCGAGTTGACCTTCAGGCCGGCGAGCGAGTTCTCGGCGGGCAGCTGCCCGTAGCCGAGGTTCGTCACCGGGGCGTTCAGCGTCACGACGCCGACGTCCCAGAGCGAGAAGTCGTTGCCGTCGTAGAGCGGGTTCTGGTGCACGACGCCGCTCGACTCGCCCGTGAACGGGTAGCCGAGCGCGGCCGCGTTCGACTGCACGTCCGAGTCCCACCAGATCTCGGCGGTCGCGGCCGGGGCCTCCGTGCAGTGGCCGGCCGTGACGAAGACGGTCGGCGAGATCAGCGTGCCCGAGCAGCGCCACAACGGCGTGCCGCTCGCGTCCTTCGCGACCATCAGGCCGACGTACGGATGGGCGTTGCCGTCGAGGCTGCCGTGCGTGACGGCCGCCGCGGGCAGCGCCGCGATCAGAAACGCTGCGACGGCGGCGAGCGCCGGCAGCAGGAGCGCCTTCTTCATGAGCCACTCTCCCCTTCGTGCGAGCTGGACGTTCACCTCGTACTACCGCTCCCGACGCCCGGAACTTACGACTCGCCGGCCTCGGACTCCTCGCCGTTGCCCGACGGGCGGTAGTAGCGCCGGCCCTGCAGCTCCTCCGGCAGATAGCTCAGCTCGAAGCCGCGGGGATCGTCGTGGGGATAGACGTAGCCCTCGCCGTGGCCGAGCCGGCGGCCGTACCAGGAGCCGTCCCGCAGCGACTTCGGCGGCTTCACGTTCCCGTGCTCGCGGACGTCCGCGGTCGCCTCCTTCAGCGCGACGTAGCTCGCGTTCGACTTCGGCGCCCGCGCGAGGTAGATCGCCGCCTGCGCGAGGTTGAGCCGCGCCTCCGGCAGGCCGACGTGCTCGACCGCCTGCGCCGCGGCGACCGCGACGACGAGCGCCTGCGGGTCGGCGTTGCCGACGTCCTCCGAGGCGAGCACGACCATCCGCCGCGCGATGAAGCGCGCGTCCTCGCCGCCCTCGAGCATCGCCGCGAGGTAGTAGACGGCCGCGTCCGGGTCGGAGCCGCGCATCGACTTGATGAACGCGGAGGTGAAGTCGTAGTGCGCGTCGGCGCCCTTGTCGTAGACGACCGGCCGCTTCCGCGCCGCATCCTCGACGTGGGACTCCTCCGGCGCCCCGCCCGACGCCTCCCAGGCGAGCTCGAGGATGTTCAGCGCGCTCCGCGCGTCGCCGCCCGCCCGGCGCACGACCAGGTCGCGGACGCCCGGCGCGAGCTCGCCGCCCAGCTGGCCGCCCAGCGCCGCGGCCCCGCGCTCGACCACCTGCGCCAGGTGCTCCGGCGCGAGCGGCTCCAGCTCGTACACCTGCGAGCGCGAGATCAGCGCCGAGTTCACCTCGTAGTACGGGTTCTCCGTCGTCGCCCCGATCAGCGTCAGCAAGCCGTCCTCGACCGCGGGCAGCAGCGCGTCCTGCTGCGCCTTGTTGAAGCGGTGGATCTCGTCCAGGAAGAGGATCGTCCGCCGGCCGCTCGTCCCCAGCCGCTCCCGTGCCCGCTCCAGCACCTCGCGGACGTCCTTGACCGACGCCGACACCGCCGACAGCTCCTCGAACGCCGCCCCGGTCGTCGCCGCGACGATCCGTGCGAGCGTCGTCTTCCCGCTGCCGGGCGGCCCGTAGAAGATCGAGGAGCGGACGCGGTCCTCGGCGATCGCGAGCCGGAGCGCCGACCCCTCGCCGAGCACGTGCTCCTGCCCGACGAACTCGTCGAGCGTCTGCGGGCGCAGGCGCTGCGCCAGCGGCGCGACGGCTGCGGCCCGCCGACCGGCCGCGTCGGAGAAGAGGTCGGACATGAGGGCAGTATGCTCCGCGCCGTGGCCGCTCCCTCGCTGCGCGACGAGGCCGCCGAGCTCCTCGGCCGCCTGATCCGGCTCGACACGACGAATCCGCCGGGCAACGAGACGCAGGCGGCCGAGCTGCTGCGCGACTACCTCGAGGCCAACGGCGTCGCGTGCGAGCTGTACGCGAAGACGCCCGAGCGCGCGAACCTCGTCGCCCGGATCCCGGGCGCCGGCGGCGGGCCGAGCCTGCTCCTGCTCTCGCACACCGACGTCGTCCTCGCCGACCCGGCCGAGTGGTCGGTGCCGCCGTTCTCGGGCGAGCTCCGCGACGGCGAGGTGTGGGGCCGCGGCGCGCTCGACATGAAGGGGCAGGTCGCCGCCGAGGCGGTCGCGATCGCGTCGCTCGCCCGCGAGGGCTGGCGCGGCGACGGCGACCTGATCTTCTGCGCCACCGCCGACGAGGAGGTCGGCGACGACTTCGGGCTCTCCTGGCTCTGCCGCGAGCACCCGGACGCGGTGCGCTGCGACTACGCGATCAACGAGGGCGGCGGCGACCGGATGGAGATCGCCGGGCGGCGTGTGCACCTCTGCATGGCGGCGGAGAAGGCGACCGCGCCGTTCACGATCCGCGTCCGCGGCCGCTCCGGCCACGCGTCGATGCCGGGGGTCGCCGACAACGCGCTGATCAAGGCGGCGACCCTGGTCGAGCGGCTCGCCGCGTTCCGGCCGGAGCCGCAGCTCGGGCCCGAGGTCGAGGGCTTCCTCCGCGCCGTGCTCGGGGAGGTGCCCGCCGCTGCGGAGGCCGTCGCGCGCGTGCGCGAGCTCTCGCCGGAGGCGGCCGACCTCGTCGAGCCCGCGCTCTCGGCGACCTTCTCGCCGACGATGATCTCCGCCTCGCGGAAGCGGAACGTCATCCCCGCTCTCTGCGAGGTCACGGTCGATTGCCGGCTCTTGCCCGGCCAGCATCCCGAGCACGTCGAGCCGATGATCCGCACCGTCCTCGGCGGCGACGTCGAGTACGAGCTCGAGTGGGAGACACGCGAGGGCGGCACGCGCTCGGCGCTCGACACGCCGCTCTGGCAGGCGGTCGAGTCGTTCGTCGCGGAGTCCGACCCGGGCGCGAAGGCGGCGCCGATGTGCACGGTCGGGTTCACCGACTCGCACTGGCTGCGCGAGGCGTTCGGCACGGTCGCGTACGGCTTCTTCCCGATGAGCGGCGAGATGTCCGTCGAGACGATCAACGGGCTCGTCCACTCCGCCGACGAGCGGATCCCGGTCGCCGACCTCGAGCTCGGCGTCCGCTGGATGCGGCACGCGGCGCGCGAAGTCCTGGGGGGCTGATGCTCGAGCTCGACGCGATCGCCGACCTCGAGCCGGCGCTGCGCGAGGAGGGGTTCTTCGGCCGCGACGACGCCGTCGCGCGCGTCTACCTCGGCTACCCGAGCGGGCCGCCGGACCCGTGCCCGCTGCCGGCGGTCGCGGTCTCCGTCGAGCCGGCGTCCGCGCCGCCGCCGGCGCCGGGCGGCTACGAGCTCGGCGAGTGGACGCGCACCTGGACGGACGCCGGGTACGCGGCCGCGATCGAGGCCGTGCGCGCGGCGATCCGCGAGGGCGACGTCTACCAGGCGAACCTCGTCCAGCACCTCTCGGCGCCGTTCGCCGGCGACCCGCACGGCCTCGCCGCCGCGCTCGCGCCGCTCGGCCCGCTCGAGCCGCGCGCGCTCGCGGGCGACGGCTGGGCGATCGTCTCCGCCTCGCCCGAGCTCTTCCTCTCGCGCCGGGGCCGCCGCGTCCGGACGTGCCCGATCAAGGGCACGCGCCCGGCCGGGGTCGCGATCGAGGACGCGAAGGACGCGGCCGAGCACGTGATGATCGTCGACCTCGAGCGGAACGACCTCTCGCGCGTCTGCGAGGTCGGCTCCATCCGCTGGCCGGAGCTGCTCGCGGAGCGGGCGATGGCCGGGGTGACGCATCTCGTCTCGACCGTCGAGGGGACGCTGCGCGAGGACGCGACGCTGACCGACATGCTCGAGGCGACCTTCCCGGGCGGCTCCGTCACGGGCGCGCCGAAGCTTGCGGCGCTCGACCTGATCGCGCGGCTCGAGCCGGTCGGCCGCGGCGCCTCGATGGGCGCCCTCGGCACGATCCGCCCGAACGGCGACCTCGACCTCGCGCTGACGATCCGCACCTTCGCCGTCGCCGAGGAGCGGATCCACCTCTGGGTCGGCGGCGGCATCGTCTGGGACTCCGACCCGGCCGCCGAGATCGAGGAGTCGTGGGTGAAGGCGCGCCCGCTGCTCGCCGCGATCGGCGCGCCCCTCCCCGAGGCGGTCGCGGCATGAGCCTGCTCGCCGTGCACCGGCTCGGCGCCGGCGCGCTGCCGCTCGACGCGCCCGCCGTCCACGCCGACGACGAGGGCTTCCTCCGCGGCCGCGCCGTCTTCGAGACGCTGCGCGTCTACGGCGGGACGCCGTTCCGGCTCGACGCGCACCTGGAGCGGCTCGCCCGCTCGGCGCTCCTCGTCGGGCTCCCGGAGCCCGACCTGGCCGGGCTCGCGCGGCTCGGCCTCGACGCCGTCGCGGCCGCGGGCGAGCCGGACGCGGTGCTCCGCTTCCTCTGGACGCCCGGCCGCGAGGGGGGCGGCGGGCCGACCGGGCTCGCGCTCGTCTCGGCGCTTCCGCCCGGGCTCGACGAGCTGCGGGCGCACGGGCTGCGGCTCGCGGTCGTCGGCTGGGCGCCGGGCCACCGGCTCGCGGCGACGAAGTCGACGAGCTACGCCGAGAACCTCGCCGCGCAGCAGGAGGCGCGCGGCCGCGGCGCCGACGACGCGCTCCTCGTCGACCTGGACGGCACGGTGCTCGAGGCGCCGACCGCGAACGTCTGGTTCCGCGAGGGGACGCGGCTGCTGACGCCGTCGCTCGGCCAGCCGATCCTCGCCGGCGTCACGCGCGCCGCGCTCTGGGAGCTGGCCGGCGCGGCCGGGTTCGAGCCCGAGGAGGGCGTCTTCGCGCTCGAGCGGGTCACCGCGGCGGACGAGGTCTTCCTCAGCTCGTCGGTGCGCGAGGTGATGCCGGTCGTCGTCCTCGACGGCACCTCCGTCGGCGACGGGCGGCCCGGCGAGGCTGCGCGAGAGCTGCAGCGCCGGCTGCGGACGCTCGCGGAGGGTCGTTACCCTCCCGGCGATGGGTGACGAGAAGATTCGCCTCGGCGGCATGGCGCTCCCGAACGGCGTGCTCGTCCACGGCCCGCACGCGTGGGCCTGCGCGATTCGTCGCGAGGACGGCCGGATCGAGGTCGCGTCCGCGCGCAAGCGGCTCCAGGCGTCGCGCGTCCGCAACCCGCTCCTGCGCGGCCCGGCGCGGCTCGCGGAGGCGATGGCGCTGCTGCCGCAGGTGAAGCGCAAGCTGCCCGCCGCCCGGCTGCCGCTGGAGAGCCCTGCCGTCCTCGCCTCGATCCTCGGCGCGACCGTCTTCGTCAAGGGCGTGCGCGACTCGCGCCTGCGGCCGGCGGCGCAGGAGCTGCTCGCCGGCCTCGCCTCGATCGCGCCCGCGGTGCTCGCGCTGCGCGGCTCCGACCTCGCCGCCTACCACGGCGCCGAGCACATCTCGATCGGCGCCTACGAGCACGGCCCCGGCGCGACGAAGGAGCACGAGCGCTGCGGCGGGCACCTGATCGGCCCGCTCGTCGCCACCTCGGCCGCCGGCAACGCCCTCGCCGGGATCGCGCCCGCTCGCATCCGCCGGCCGGCGCGGGCGGTCGCGCAGCTCGGAGCGGTCGCGGCGGCGACCGAAATCTTCGGCTGGATGACCCGGAACCCGTCCCATCCCGTCGCCGTCGCGCTCTCGAAGCCCGGGCACGAGCTCCAGCACCGGCTCTCGACCGCGGAGCCGTCCCCGGCGCAGCTCGAGGTGGCCGAGGCGGCGCTCGCCGCGTGCCTGAGGCTCGAAGATGGCGAGGACGGAGCGTAGGCAGCGCCTCGCCCCGGAGGTCTTCGACCTGCCGGTGGAGAAGATGCGCGCCGGCTACTACACCGACGCGTACTTCAACCATTCCCGTTCCGTGCTGCTCGAGGACGGCCGCCACCCGCGCGTCGTGATGCAGGTCTTCCAGAAGAACCACGCGTACCTCGGCGGCATGGACGAGGCGATCGCGATCCTCAAGCTCTGCGCCCACGAGCACGACGGGCTGACGATCCGCGCCATCTACGACGGCGACCGGATCGAGCCGTGGGAGCCGGTCCTGACGATCGAGGGCGACTACACGGCGTTCGCCCACCTCGAGACGGTCTATCTCGGCACGCTCGCGCGGCGGACGCTGATCACGACGAACGTCGTCCGCGTGCTGGAGGCGGCGAACCGCAAGCCGATCATCTTCATGCCGGCCCGCCACGACCATCACCGCGTCCAGACCGGCGACGGCTATGCGGCGTACGTCGCCGGACAGGTGGTCGGCGCGGAGATCGGCGTCACGACCGACGAGCAGGCGTCCTGGTGGGGCGGCCGAGGGATCGGCACGGTGCCGCACTCGCTGATCGCGGCGTACGGCGGCGACACCGTGCTCGCGGCGCGCAGGTTCGCCGACTGGGCGCCGCCGGACATGTCCGTGACGGTACTCGTGGACTTCGAGAACGACTCGGTGCGGACGGCGCTCGAGGTCGCGGACGCGCTCGGCGACCGGCTCTGGGGCGTCCGGCTCGACACCTCGGAGTCGCTCGTCGACCGCTCGCTCTGGGAGGAGCTCGGCGACTTCAGGCCGACGGGCGTGAACGAACGCCTCGTCCGCAACGTGCGGGCGGCGCTCGACGCGGCCGGCCACGAGCGCGTCCGGATCGTCGCCTCCGGCGGCTTCACCGTCGCGAAGATCCGCGAGTTCGAGGAGAAGGGCGTGCCGGTGGACGCGTACGGCGTCGGCTCCTCCCTGATCCGCGGCTCGAACGACTTCACCGCCGACGTCGTCGTCACCGACGGCGAGCCGTCCGGCAAGGTCGGTCGGCACCTTCGCGAGAACCCGAGGCTCGAGCTCGTCGAGTAGGGTGGAGCGCATGCGGAGGGGTCGCCGCATCGTCGTCGCGCTCGCGCTCGCCGTCGGGCTGGCCGCCGCGCCGGCCGCGTCCGGGAAGCGCTCGCCGACGCTGCGGGTCGTCTTCCCGGAGGGCTTCACCGCGCGCCAGATGGCCGACCGCGTGGCCACGGTGCGCCGGATCGCGATCGCCGAGCGCCACATCCGGCCGGTGCTGACCGGCAGGGGCTACGCGGCGGCGGTGAAGGCGTCGTCCCCGCCCGCCGGTTTCGCCGGGGCGACGAGCATGGAGGGCTTCCTGTTCCCGTCGCTGTACGCGTTCGGGCCGTCGTCGACGCCGCGCGACCTGATCCGGCTGCAGCTGGCCGCGTTCCGGAAGGCGTGGGCGCAGCTCGACCTGAGCGCCGCGCGGGCGAAGGGGCAGTCGCCGTACGACGTGCTGATCGTGGCGTCGATGGTCGAGCGGGAGGTGTCGTCGCCGGCGGAGCGGCCGCTCGTCGCGGCCGTGATCGACAACCGGCTGGCGCAGGGGATGCCGCTCGGGATCGACGCGACGCTCCGCTACGGACTCGGGATCCCCGGCACGAAGCCGCTGACCGCGGCCGATCTCGCGACCGACACGCCGTACAACACGCGCCTCCACGCGGGCCTGCCGCCGACGCCGATCGGGAACCCGGGGGCCGCGTCGCTGGCCGCGGCAGCCGCGCCGGCGGACGTGCCGTACCTCTGGTATCTGCGGATCCCCGGCACGACGACGCACTACTTCACCGCGGACTACGCCGACTTCTGCGCGCACGTCCAGCAGTACGGCTACGGCTCCTGCTGAGCCGGGACGTGTCCCTTCGGGCCACGTCCGGTATCAGATACGGGCCATGGCCCGAAGGGACAGTCTCCGCTCCTGCTCGGCGGCGACGAGTTCGCGGAGCGTCTCGGTCGATCCGCCGACCTCGGCCAGAACGAGTGACGCATCGACGAACTCGAAGTCGCGCGAGAGTCCCAGCGTCGTCGCGTAGCTGCTCCAGCGCCAGTCCTCGCCGCGCGGACAGAGACCCGCCTCGACCGGGTTGAGCACGACGTAGATGTAGACGCCGACGAGGTCTTTGCCGTCGACGATGCGGCGACTCCCGTAGCGGCGACGGACGAGCTGTCCGTAGCGGTCGTGGCGTGCGTTGAAGTCTTTGCTGTACTCGCGACTCAGGAACTGCATCCCGGCGGCCAGCGACCCATCGGGCACCGAGACGATCATGTGGTAGTGCGTCGTCAGCTGGCAGAAGGCGATGCACGTCCATCCGTGCTGCTCGAGCACCTGCACGAGCCGGCGGAGCCAGGCCGTGCGGTCGACGTCGTCCAGGAAGTACGCCCAGTTGCCGGTCGCGTTCACCCAGACGTGGTGCAGTCCCGGTGACAGGTCGCGCGGGGCGAGCGGCATGATCCCACTCTCGCCGTAGGCGGACGCGGCGACAAGACGCCCGTTCGGCCATGACCGCTTCGGACACGGCTGGTATCAGATACCGGACGTGTCCGAAGCGGACAGTTCCGCTGTGCGGTGATACAACGCGTGCGTGGCGGGGACGATCCTCTGGGACGTCGACACGCAGGTCGACTTCATGGAGCCGGCCGGGAAGCTCTACGTGCCCGGCGCGAAGGACGCGGCGGCCGCGATGGAGCGGCTCGTCGACGCCGCGCGCGCGGCTCGCGTCGTCCACGTCGCCTCCGCCGACGACCACGAGCTGACCGACCCGGAGATCTCGACCGCGCCCGACTTCCAGAACACCTACCCGGCGCACTGCCTGCGCGGGACGCGCGGCGCCGAGAAGATCCTCGAGACGAAGCAGCGCGACCCGCTGCCGCTCTCGCTCGTCCCGTTCCCGCCCGGCCTCCTGCCCGGCCTCGTCGCCGGCCGCCGCGAGATCCTCCTGCTGAAGAAGAACTTCGACGTCTTCACGAACCCGAACACGGACGCGCTGCTCGCCGCGCTCGACCCGGACGAGATCGTCGTCTTCGGCGTCGCCACCGACGTCTGCGACGACGCCGCCATCCGCGGCTTCCTCCAGCGGGGCCGCCGCGTCCGCTTCGTCGAGGACGCCTCGCGCGGGCTCGACGACGCCCGAACCGCCGCCTGCACGGCCGCCTGGCGCGACGGCGGCGTCGAGTTCACGACCGCCGACGAGGTGATCGCCTCACTCGGCTAAGGGATTCGCCCCTTCCTGCCGATGAGGCTTCCACATGGTCGGGCACTGGTTCCACACTGCGGCGGACTTCGCCACGACCTGGCTCCCGCTCGCCTTCTTCGCGATCCTCGTCCTGACCGCCTGGCTGCTCTGGAAGACGGTCGGGATGATGCCGCGCGTCCGGCCGCAGAACCAGGCGACGAAGTCGAAGTCGCAGGTGACCTGGGCCGACGTCGCCGGCGTCGAGGAGGTCCGCGGCGAGCTGATGGAGGTCGTCGAGTTCCTGCGCGAGCCGAAGCGCTTCGAGGCGCTCGGCGCGAAGACGCCGAAGGGGCTCCTCCTCTACGGCCCGCCCGGCACCGGCAAGACGCTGCTCGCGAAGGCGGTCGCGCACGAGTCCGGCGCGAACTTCTACTCCGCCAGCGCCTCGTCGTTCGTCGAGATGTTCGCCGGCCTCGGCGCCGCCCGCATCCGCAAGCTCTTCCAGGAGGCGCGCAAGAACGCGCCCGCGATCGTCTTCATCGACGAGCTCGACGCCGTCGGCGCGCAGCGCACCGGCCACGGCTTCAACCGCGAGCAGGACCAGACGCTGAACCAGCTGCTCGTCGAGCTCGACGGCTTCGAGGGCGCGGAACAGGTCGTCGTCATGGGCGCCTCGAACCGGATCCAGGACCTCGACCCGGCGCTGCTCCGCCCCGGCCGCTTCGACCGGCAGATGCTCGTGCCGACCCCGGACCTCGCCGGCCGCGAGGCGATCCTCGGCGTCCACACGCGCGGCAAGCCGCTCGGCCCCGACGTCGACCTGCGCGCGCTCGCCCGCCAGACGTCCGGCCTGACCGGCGCCGAGCTCGCGAACGTCTGCAACGAGGCCGCGATCTTCGCCGGCCGCCGCGACGCCGGCTACGTCCTCCAGTCCGACTTCGACGCCGCGCTCGAGCGGGTCGTCGCCGGCCTGCAGCAGAAGAAGGTGCTGACCGAGAAGGAGCGGCGGATCCTCGCCTACCACGAGGGCGGCCACGCGCTGATGGCGCACCTGATGGGCGGCATCTCCGAGCTGCAGAAGGTGACGATCGTCTCCCGCGGCACCGCGCTCGGCTACACGTTCCACCTGCCGGAGGAGGACCGCTACCTCCACACGAAGGAGGAGCTCGTCGACTGGATGGTCGTCGCGCTCGCCGGCCGCGCCGCCGAGGAGGTCGTCTTCGGCCGCGTCACGAACGGCGCCGCGAACGACCTCGAGAAGGTCACCGAGATCGCCCGGCACATGGTCTTCGACTGGGGCATGTCCGACAGCGTCACCTCGCGGACGATGCGCGCCGACAACTACGCGCTCTCCGAGGCGACGAAGCGGCTCCGCGACGAGGAGCAGGGCCGCCTCACCGACGGCGCCTACGAGGAGGCGCTCCGGCTGCTGAAGAAGCACCGCGCCCCGCTCGACCGGATCGCGAGCGGCCTGCTCGAGAAGGAGACGCTCGTCCGCGACGAGGTCATGGCGATGCTGGCGGACGTCGAGCCGGAGTCGCGCGCCTCCGAGACGGTCGGCGTCCCGCGCGTCGTCGCGAGCCGTCCGGCGCCGCCCGTCCAGTAGCTAGAGTCGGCCTCGATGGAGGCGAGCGGGATCCACCACGTCGGCGTCGCCGTCGAGGACCTCGACGCCGCCGTCGCGACCTACGAGCGGCTGTTCGGCGGCCGCGTCGAGCACCGTTCCCGCGTCGACGACCAGGGCGTCGAGGCGGCGTCGCTGCGCGTCGGCGAGAGCCGCGTCGAGCTGCTCGCGGCGCTCGGCGAGGACACGCCGGTCGGCCGCTTCCTCGCGAAGCGAGGCCCGGGGATGCACCACGTCGCCTACGAGGTGGCGGACATCCGCGCCGCCCTCGCGTCGCTCGCGGCCGAGGGCGCGGAGCTGATCGACGCCGAGCCGCGCCGCGGCATGTTCGGACTCGAGGTCGCCTTCGTCCATCCGGAATCCGTTCACGGCGTCCTCTCGGAGGTGGTGTCGCGTGGCTGACGAACGCGTCAGGGTCGAGCTCGGCTTCGAGGGAGGCCAGATCGTCGGGAGCTTCGTGGAGGCCTCGTCGGCCGACGCGCTCGAGTCCGCGCTGCACAGCGACGGGCCGCGGGTCGTCGTCCTCGAGACCGAGGACGGGCCTCTCCACGTGGTCGTCCCGAAGGTCTCCTACTACAAGCGCATCGTCCGCGCCGGCCGGGTGGGCTTCGGCTCCGGTTAGCACGAGCGCGCGACGGGGAATCGAGAGCGGGTGACGTCGGGGCCCAGCGAGTGCACGCCTGCTCTCGACGCGTCGAACGAGCACGTCCGGGAGCTGGTCGCGCGCGGCCAGCAGGGCGACCGCGACGCGCTCGAGGAGCTGTACCTGATCCATTTCGACCGGATCTACAGCTACCTGCACGTCAGCGTCGGCAACCGGCACGACGCCGAGGACCTGACGACGCAGACGTTCCTGAAGATGCTCGAGAAGATCGGCAGCTTCAAGTGGCGCTCCGCCCCGTTCTCCGCCTGGCTCTTCCGGATCGCGCACAACCTCGCGATGGACCACTTCCGCGCGCGGCGCCGCTGGCAGCCGGAGGAGGAGGTGCCGGAGCCGCCGGGCGAGGAGGAGCCGTCCGCCGAGCTCGCGGCGATGCAGTCGCTCGGCCGCGAGTCGATGGGGAAGCTGATCGAGAAGCTGTCGCCGGAGCAGCAGCAGGTGCTGACCCTGAAGTTCGTCTTCAACTTCCCGAACGCCGAGGTCGCGACGATCCTCGGCAAGACCGAAGGCGCGATCAAGTCCCTCCAGCACCGGGCTCTCGTCTCCCTGCAGAAGCAGATCGCGCGCGAGCAGGCCGCCTCCTGAGCCGACCGTCCGGGGCCCGGTCGTCCGGACGGGCTAACGTGGCGGCGTGGCGCTCGAGGCGGGAATCGTCGGACTGCCGAGCTCCGGGAAGACGACGCTCTTCCGGGCGCTGACGCGCGCCGAGACCCACGGCTCCGGCAAGGAGCACGTCGGCATGGCGCAGATCCCCGACGCGCGGCTCGACGCGCTCGCCCGCGTCGTCGGCGCCCGCAAGGTGACGCCCGCGGCCGTCCGCGTCGTCGACGTGTCGGGGACGGGCCCGCAGCTGCTCGGCAACCTGCGCCAGGTGGACGCGCTGCTCGTCGTCGTCGACGGGTTCTCGGGCACCCGCGTCCCCGACGACGACCTCGAGACGCTCCGACTCGAGCTGCTCGTCGCCGACCGCGACCACGTCGAGCGGCGGCTCGAGCGCGTCGCGAAGCAGGCGAAGTCGGGCGACGCGAAGCTGAAGGCGGAGGCGGCCGAGCTCGAGCGGCTGCTCGCGCACCTCGACGCCGGGAAGTCGCTCGCAGACTGGGAAGGCGAGCTGCCGGGCGAGCTCGACCCGCTGACGACGAAGCCGCTGATCGCGCTCGTCAACGGCCCCGACGGGGTCGACCTGCAGCTGGAGGCGGAGCTGGCGGAGCTGTCCGAGGAGGAGGCGGCCGAGTTCCGCGGCGAGGGCGAGTCGGCGCTCGGCGAGGTCGTCCGGCGGCTGGCCGAGACGCTCGACCTGATCACGTTCTTCACCGCGGGGGAGAAGGAGACGCGCGCCTGGACGCTCCGCCGCGGCCAGACCGCGCTCGAGGCGGCGGCGACGATCCACTCCGACATCGCGCGCGGCTTCATCCGCTGCGAGGTCGTGCGCTGGGAAGACCTCGTCGAGGCGGGCGGCCACGCCGAGGCGGCCCGCGCCGGCAAGCAGCGGCTCGAGGCGAAGCCCTACGTCGTCGAGGACGGCGACGTGCTGAACATCCGCTTCAACGTCTAGCGCGATTGGCGCCGGCGGGTCGTACGCCCCGCCGGCAGGACGACTCAGCAGCAGTCGTCGCCGGTGCAGCATTCGCCGCCCGGCTGGCAGCAGTCGCTCATGACCCTCCTTTCATCGACGAGTGTCGATACATGCTACATTGAAACCCGTCGATGCAAGCGCTCCCGGTCCTCTCGCCGATCTGCTGCGGCCCCACGACGCGGCCGCTCGAGCGGGTCGAGGCGGAGACGCTCGCAGACACCTTCAAGGCGCTCGCCGACCCGGCGCGCGTCCAGATCGTCAACCGGCTCGCGCAGGCGGACGAGGTCTGCGTCTGCGACCTGAACGCCGCGCTCGACCTCGCGCAGCCGACCGTCTCGCACCACCTGCGAGTGCTCCGCGAGGCCGGGCTCGTCGAGTCGACGCGCCGCGGCACCTGGGCCTTCTACCGGCTCCGGCCGGACGCGATCGCGGCGCTGCGCTCGACCCTGGAGACCCGGTGACCCGCGTCCTCTTCGTCTGCGTCCAGAACGCCGGCCGCTCGCAGATCGCGCAGGCCCTCTACGAGCGCCGCGGCGGCGAGGCCCGCTCCGCCGGCTCGCAGCCGGCCGCCGAGCTGCACGAGGCGGTCGTCGAGGCGCTCGAGGAGGTCGGGATCGACGTCTCCGGCCGTACCCCGAAGGCGCTGACGCGCGACGACGTCGAGTGGGCCGACCTGGTCGTGACGATGGGCTGCGGCGACGCCTGTCCGGTCGTCCCCGGCAAGGAGTACGTCGACTGGAACCTGCCCGACCCGGTCGGGCTCTGCCTCGAGGAGGTGCGCGAGCTGCGCGCCGTGATCGAGGACCGGGTCGCCGCGTTGCCGCTCTAGGCGATCCGGGCACGCCTCCGGACGGTGACGCCGTCCGTGCTCATCCTGCTCGCCGTTGCCGTCGCGGTCCTCGCCGGCCTCTCGCTCGCGCGTGTCTCGAGCGTCCCCGCGCCGGTCCTCTACGCGCTCGCCGGGCTCGCCGTCAGCTACGCGCCCGGGATGGACGCGCTGCGGCTGCCGCCGCACGTCGTCTTCTACGGCTTCCTGCCGCCGCTCCTCTACCACGCCGCCTTCTTCACCTCGCCGCGGGAGACCCGCGCGCACGCGCTGCCGATCGCGACGCTCGCGGTCGGGCTCGTGCTCGCGACCCTGCTCGCGGTCGGCTGGGTCGTCGCGGCGCTCGTCGGCGCCCTGAACCTCGCCGCCGGCTTCGTCCTCGGGGCGGTGCTCGGCCCGACCGACCCGGTCGCCGCGACGGCCGTGATCCGCCGCGTCGGCGCGCCCGAGCGGCTCCAGGCGGTGCTCGAGGGGGAGAGCCTCGTCAACGACGGCGTCGGCCTCGTCGCCTTCGCGCTCGCCCTCCGCGGCGCGCTGAGCGGGAGCTTCTCGTACGGCGACGCGTCCCTGCGCTTCCTGCTCGTCGCGGGCGGCGGCGTCGCGCTCGGGCTCGTCCTCGGGCTCGTCGTCGCGTGGATCCGCCGGCGCGTCCACGACGCCGAGATCGAGATCTTCATCTCGCTCCTCACCCCGTACGTCGCCTACGTCCCGGCCGAGCGCGCCGGCGTCTCGGGCGTGCTCGCGGTCGTCGCCTGCGGCGTCTTCCTCGGCTGGCGCTCGGGCGGCATCTTCCGGCCCGAGGTGCGGCTGCAGTCGACCGCGTTCTGGAACATGCTCGACTTCCTGCTGACGTCGGTGCTCTTCGTGCTGCTCGGCATGCAGTTCCCGTCGGTGGTCGGGGCCCTCGGCGCGTACGCCCCGCTCTCGCTCGCGTGGTACGCCCTCGTCACCTTCGCCGTCGTCGCGCTCGTGCGGATGGCGTGGATGTTCACCGTCCCGTACGCGATCGCGCGGCTCCCGGGCGAGCGCGGCTGGCGTGAGGTCTCGCCCTGGCGCGACCGCTTCGTGCTCGGCTGGAGCGGGATGCGCGGCGCGGTCTCGCTCGCGGCGGCGCT
Organism: Gaiellaceae bacterium; assembly: GCA_035688025.1. Lineage (GTDB taxonomy): Bacteria > Actinomycetota > Thermoleophilia > Gaiellales > Gaiellaceae > Palsa-739. The sequence goes on from DASSNM010000035.1 coordinate 43,895, forward strand.
CTCGATCACCGGCGCGCTGGCGCAGCGGGAGCTCGTCCTCTTCCTCACCTTCACGACCATCCTCGGCGGGCTCGTCCTCCAGGCGATCCCGCTGCCCTGGCTGCTGCGCCGGCTCCGGCTCGGCGTCGGCGAGGAGATGTCGGGCGCCGAGGCGCGGGCGCGGCTCCGCCTCGCGCAGGCCGCGCTCGAGCGGCTCGACGCGCTCGCCGCGGAGGACTGGGTCGCGCCGGAGTTCGTCGATCCCGTCCGCGCGCTCTACGAGCAGCGGCTCGGCCGCTTCGAGGCGCGGCTCGAGCGCGACGGCGGCGGCGACCACGGCGCCGGCGACTACCGGCGGCTGCAGCGCGAGCTGATCGACGCGCAGCGGCAAGCGCTCGCCGAGCTCGCCGCCGAGGGCCGCGTCTCGACGGGCGTCGAGCGGCGAATCGAGCGCGAGCTCGACCTCGAGCAGGCGCGCGTCCCTAGCCGGCCGTGATCAGGACGACGCCGGCGAGCGCGAGCACGACCCCCGCGTCCTGCGTCCGCTGCACGCGCTCGCCGAGCAGGAAGCGCGCCAGCAGCACGGTCACGACCGGGTAGAGCGAGCCGAGCACCGACGCGACGCTGAGCAGGCCGTTCGCCGCGGAGGCAGCCGCGAACAGCGCGTTGCCGCCGGTGTCGAGGAAGCCGATCGCGACGAGCGCGGGCAGGTGCGGCCGCACCCCGCGCGGCGCGCTGCGGCGGGCGAGCACGGCCGCCCAGACGAGCGGGACCGACGTGCAGCGGAAGAGGAACGCGGGCCAGAGCCAGTCGTCCGGCGCCGACGCGTGCATCGGCACGAAGTAGCCGCCGAAGCACAGCATCGCCACGACCGCCCAGCCGGCGCCCGCCGCGAGCCGCGTCCCCTCCGCGTGACGCTCGACCGACGCGACGACGCTGCCGCCGAGCGCCGCCGCGATCCCGAGCGCCTGCAGGAACGAGATCCGGTCGCCGCCGACGACGCCCCAGGCGACCGGGATCCCGGCCGCCACCGCCGCGATCGGCGCGACGACGCTCATCGCCCCGATCGCCATCCCGCGGTAGAACGCCGCGAGCCCGATCGTGCCGAGGAGCGCCGACAGGCACGCCCACGCGACCTCCGGCCCGTCCGGGCCGCGGCCGCGCACCGCGACGGCGACGCCGAGCACGACCAGCCCGAACGGCTGCGAGGCGGCCATGACCGTGAGCGCGGGCAGCACGCGGCTCTTGACGCCGCCCGTGAAGTCGCCGATTCCCCAGACGAGGCTGGCGCCGAGGGCCAGGAGTCCGGCGAGCACCTAGTCGGGCACCGGCCGCGTCGCGGCGACCGCGTCGAGCTGGTTCGCGTGGTAGAGGACGGCCGCCTCCGCCGTCCACGCCGCGCGCGCGTCGTGGTGGCACGAGACGGCGTGGAGCAGCTCCGCGGGCGCGCCGAGGCCCTCGAGCAGGCGCAGCCCGAGGTGGACGTGGCCGAGCAGGCGCCCCTCCTCGGTCGGCTGGAAGAGCGGCGACCGCCCGAGCTCGCGCGTGCGGCCGACGTCGTGGACGAGCGCGGCGGCGAGCAGCAGGTCGGCGCGGAGCCGCGGGTGGATCTGGCAGAGCTCGCGGCAGAGCGTCGCGACGCCGACCGTGTGCTCGAGCAGCCCGCCCGCGTAGGAGTGGTGGCCGTCGGGGGTCGCCGGGTACGCGCGCAGCGGCGCCTCGCCGAGCGCGCGGACGACGACGGCGCGCAGCCCGTCGTCGTGCACCTCCGCGACGAGGAACTCGAGGAAGCCCTCGAGCTCGTCGGCGTCGCGGCGCAGCGCCGGCGCCATCGCGGCCGGGTCGACGTCCTGCGCCGGCTCGAGCGTCCGCACGTCCACCTGGAGCCGGTCGCGGAAGCGCTCGACGCGCCCGAGCACGCGCACCGCGTCGCCCTCGGCGAAGCGTCCGTCGAGCAGCTCGACGTCGTTCCAGACCCGCGCCGAGATCCGGCCGCTCGGATCGACGAGCTCGAGCGCGAGGTACGCCGCGCCGGCCCGCGTCCGCAGCCGCTCCTTCTTCGCGACCGCGTAGACGCCCTCGACCGTGCGGTTCTCCTCGAGCTCGGCGATCGCGGTCACGGCGTGAGTCTATTCCGGCGTTTCGAGCCCGGGCCGACCGGGGACGCCGGTTCCGATGGCGGTCGCTCTGCGCCAGAGCAGGAGCTTCGGGGCCGACAGCCCGGTCACGCGCTACTGGCTCGCGAACTGCGTCGGCTTCGCCGTCACCGGAGGCGTGCGCGGGCACGTCGAGGAGGTGGTGGCGGAGGACGACCCGAACGAGCCGGAGCTGCTCGTCGTCCGCCTGAGCGCGCACCGGACGCGCCGGCTGCCGGTGTCGGCCGTGCGGTCGGCCGTCCCGACCGAGCGCGTGCTCGTGGTCGAGCACGTCCCGGGCGGTGTCGGGGTGCACTCCCGGCAGGCGGCGCAGGTCGCGGGACGCGGCGCCGACGTGGGCGCGCGGCTGCTCGCCCGTCTCTGCGTGCTCGGCTGGACGTGGGCGTGCCGCGGCTGGGCCGCCGGACGGCCGGTTGCCGCGGCGGGGCTGCGACGCGGCGGGCAGGAGTCCGCGCGCTTGATAGCGTCGGTCCCGTGGCACAGATTCGGCCCTTCCGTGCGCTCCGCTACGACCAGGCTGTGGCCGGCCCTCTCGAGGCTCTGGTCGCGCCTCCGTACGACGTGGTCGGGCCCGAGCAGCGGGAACGACTCCGCGGCCGATCCGCGCACAACGTCGTCCGGCTGACGCTTCCCGACGACGAGGCGGAGGCGGCGCGCGACCTCGCCGACTGGCGCGAGCGCGGCGTCCTCGTCGAGGAGGCCGAGCCTGCGTACTGGTGGCTCGCGCAGGAGTACACCGGCCCGGACGGCGTCGAGCGCCGGCGCGAGGGCTTCGTCGCCGCGCTGCGCGCGGAGCCGTACGAGAACCGCGTCGTCCTGCCGCACGAGCGTACCCACGCGGGCCCGAAGGAGGGCCGGCTGCGGCTGCTGCGCGCGACGCGGACGCTGCTCGAGCCGATCTTCCTGCTCTGGGACGGCACGGTCGCGGTCGACGGGCTCGGCGCGCCCGACCTCGAGGCCGACGAGAGCGGCGTGCGCTCGCGGCTCTGGCGGCTCGGGGCCGACTTCGGCGACGCGCTCACCGAGGAGCTCCGCGACGCCCAGCTCCTGATCGCGGACGGCCACCACCGCTACGAGACGACGCTTGCGTTCCACGCCGAGGACGGCGGCGAGGAGTCGGCGTGGCTGATGGTCGTGATCGTCCCGACCGACCAGGAGGGGCTGACGATCTTCCCGACGCACCGGCTCGCCGAGTCCGTGAACGGGGTCGAGGGGACGCCGATCGACGCGCCGGGCGAGGAGCTGCCCGGGCTCGTCCTCTACCGCGGCGGCGGCCGCTACGAGCTCGTCCCGGGAGAAGGGCTCGACCCGGAGGTGGTCGACCGGCTCGCGCCGCAGGGCGTCACGTACACGGCGTACGCGGACGAGGCGGTCGCCGCGGTCGACCGCGGCGAGGCGGAGGCGGCGTTCCTGCTCCGTCCGACGCGGATCGAGGACGTGTGGGAGGTCGCCCGTCGCGGCGACGTGATGCCGCAGAAGAGCACGTTCTTCTATCCGAAGCTCACGTCCGGGCTGCTCTTCTTCCCCCTTGACTGACTGGCTCGAGACCTGCCGCGCGGCGGTCGCCGACGTGCGCGGGGTGCTCGCCGAGCTGCCGACGCGCGTCGAGCGCGAGCCGGTCGTCGCGCAGGGCGAGGGCGGCGACGAGACGACCGCGATCGACCACGCCGCCGAGGAGGCGATCCTGGCGCGCTTCCGCGACCTCGACGTGACGATCGTCTCCGAGGAGGTCGGCCGGTTCGGGACGGGCTCGACCGTGGTCGTCGTCGACCCGATCGACGGCTCGCTGAACGCGAAGCGCGACATCCCGTTCTTCGCGCTCTCGATCGCGGTCGCGGACGGCGAGACGATGGACGACGTCCACTTCGGCTACGTCTACGACTTCGGCTCCGGCGAGGAGTGGGTCGGGCGGCGCGGGGAGGGCGCGTGGCTGAACGGGGAGCCGCTCGGCGCGGTGCGGCCGAAGGGAGAGATCGAGATCCTCTCGTTCGAGGCGACGCTGACCTCGCTGGTCGCCCGCGACGCGCCGAAGGTGGCCGAGCTCGCGTATCGCCTCCGGATCATGGGCTCGCTCGCGCTCTCGCTCTGCCACCTCGCGGCGGGCCGGGTCGACGCGGTCTGCTCGCTGAAGCCGGCGCGCTCGGTCGACCTCGCGGCGGCGCAGCTCCTCGTCCGCGAGCTGGGCCTCGCGATCGAGCTGTTCGACACGGACGAGCCGTTCGGCCGCGCGCCGCTCGACCTCGAGGGGCGTTCGCGCGTCGCGGCGGCGGGAACGAACGGCGTGTGCAGGTCGCTCGCGCTCGCGCTGTCCACGTAGGCCTCTCCGGCTGGAACTACGCCCACTGGCGCGACGGCGTCTTCTACCCGCCGCGTCTGCCTGCGCGCGACTGGCTTCCCTTCTACGCGGAGCGCTTCCGCACGGTCGAGGTCAACGCGACCTTCTACCGGCTGCCGCGCGTCGACGCGGTCGCGCGCTGGGTCGAACAGACGCCGCCGGGATTCCTGTTCGCGGTGAAGGCGTCGCGCTACCTCACGCACGTCAAGCGCCTCCGCGACCTCGGGCCGGGACTCGAGCGATTTCTCGAGCGGATCGAGCCGCTGCTGCGCTCGCCGAAGCTCGGGCCGCTGCTCTGGCAGCTCCCGCCCACGTTCCGCCGTGACGACGAGCGGCTGGCACGGGCGCTCGCCCGCTTCCCGCCGGGCCTGCGCCACTGCGTCGAGTTCCGCGAGCCGTCCTGGTTCGTCGAGGACACCTACGCGCTCCTGCGCGAGCACGGCGTCGCGCTCGTGATCGGCGACCGCCCGCAGGTGAACCGGTTCCAGACGCACGAGCTGACCGCCGAGTGGACGTTCGTCCGCTTCCACGCCGGCTCGCGCGGCCGCCGCGGCAACTACAGCGACTCGGAGCTGCGCGAGTGGGCGGTGCGGCTCCGCGAGTGGAGCGCGACCCACGAGGTCTTCGCCTACTTCAACAACGACTGGGAGGGCTTCGCGCCCCGAAACGCGGCAACCCTCGAGCGCCTGCTCGCGCGGTGACGGATGTGGATGGAGATGTAGATGTAGATGTAGATGTAGGTGGATGTCGCCGCCGCGCCGCGCGTCCTTGCCCATCCCCCGGGCGAGTGACCGCAGTTTCCGCGCCCGCGCCGATGGGACTCGCGTATGGGCTGGCAGGACCGCGACTGGGCGCGACTCGACGACGAGGAACGCCGCCGCCTCTACGGCGCCGGTCCGCGGCGGTCGCAGACGCCACTGCTGGAGCGCGACGTCGACGTCCGCCGTCTGTTGCTCGCGCTGGCCGCCGTCGCGGCCGCCGGCATCGTCGCGTGGCATCCCTTCCGGAGCCGCGAGGCACACGTCACGGTGCGCCCCGTCTCGCCTCTCTCGGCCGTCGTCCTCGACACCGTCGCCCCGACGGGCGGCACCAGGACGTGGCCCGGCGGCGTCGTCCGCTTCGCGAACGAGGCGTCCGACCAGGAGTGGGCGGTGCGACAGGCCGCGGCCGCCTGGAATCGCAGCGGCGCTCGGGTCGAGCTGCTCGAGTCGCCGCCCGCCGACGCCGACGTCGTGATCCGCGACCTCCCCGTCTCCTCGGGGTGCACCCATGCCGACGCGACCGTCGGGGACGTGCCGGACGCGTACGTGGAGATCTTCGCGCGCGACGACACCCAGGCCTCCTGCACCGCGTACTCGGCCGCGCTCGCGCTCACGCACGAGTTCGGGCACGTACTCGGGCTCGGGCACACGACCGGCGAGTGCGCGACGATGAATCCGGTCGGGAGCCTGCGCGGCCCGGCCGAGTGCCCGCAGGTCGAGCCGTGGGAGTGGCACTGCCGGCTGCTCGAGCCGGGCGACGTCCAGCGGGCGGTCGCGCTCTACGGCGGCGCCGGACGCGACCTCGGGGACGCCGGCTGCCCGCTCTACGGCGCCGTGCCGGCACCGATGTCGCTCCAGGCCGCGCAGGCGAGCGACGGCTCGGTGCTCGCCGCGTTCTCGCGGCCGCCGGATCCGCCGCTCCCGGCCTTCCTCGCCGCCGGCGCCGGCGAGGACACGTTCTCCGAGTCGCTCACCGCGGGCGCGTGCCTCGGTCGCCCCGCCGGGACGCGCTACCTCTGGGACGGCGCCGTCGAGCGCATCCAGCTCGCCCGGCCGGCCCCGGGACGCTACTGCCTCGAGGTCTGGGCGTACGACGGGCTCGGGCGCCCCAGTTCGCTCGCGGCCTCGCGAATCGTCGACGTCTCGGGGTGACCGCGCGCTAGGGTCCGCTCGCCGCCCGGATGCGGGAACGGCACACGTGCGGCCCGCCGTGCGCGGGCGATTCTGTTCCACGCATCCGGGCGACTTCGATGCCAGACGTGCACCTGACCTCAGCCGACCGCGTCCTCTTCCCCGACGACGGGATCACGAAGGGCGACCTCTTCGCCTACTACGAGCGGATCGCGCCGGTGCTCGTGCCGCACCTGCGCGACCGGCCGTTCACGCTCAAGCGCTACCCGCACGGGATCGAGAGCGACGTCTACTTCCAGAAGCAGGTGCCGCGCGGCGCGCCGGACTGGCTCGAGACCCGGCGGTTCACGACGCATCCGCGCGGCGGCGGCGCCAGGCAGGTCGACTTCGCCCTCGTCGACTCGCCCGCGGCGCTGCTCTGGATGGTGCAGATGAACTGCGTCGACATGAACGCCTGGTATTCGCGCGTCGACCGGCCCGACCGGCCCGACTACGTCGTCTTCGACCTCGACCCGCCCGACGAGCCCGACGGGTTCGAGCAGGCGATCGAGGTCGCACGGCTCGTCGGCGCGCTGCTCGACGAGGTCGGGCTTCCCGGCTATCCGAAGACGAGCGGCGCCGACGGGATCCACGTGCTCGCGCCGGTCAAACGGCGGGCGACCTTCGCCGAGACGTACGCGTTCGCGGAGGCGGCGTCGCGCCTGCTCGAGGCCCGCCACCCCGGCCTCGTCACGACCGAGTGGCTGAAGCGGAAGCGCAGAGGCGTCCTCCTCGACCACCGCCAGAACGGCTGGGGGAAGACGATCGCCTCCGTCTACTCCGTGCGTCCGAAGCCCGGGGCGCCGGTCTCGACGCCGCTCCGCTGGGACGAGCTAAAGCCCGGGCTGCGGCCGCGCGACTTCCCGATGGACGCCGTCCTCGAGCGGGTGCGGCGCCGCGGCGACCTCTACGCCCCGGTGCTCGAGGAGCCGAGGGCGCTCGGCGCCGCGGCCGCGAAGCTGGCCCGGCTCGCTCCGTAGTTTCCCGCAGCCGCGATCCGCGGCGGCGACGAGGCCGAACGGGCTCGGCTCCGCGAAGCTGGTCGCATGACAACCGTCCCGGCACCCACCCAGCTCGAGCCGCCGACGCCCGTGCCGCCGTTCTTCGCGGCGTTCGCCGCCGTCGCGGTCGGAACGACCTTCCTGCTCGCCGGCCTCGCGCTCGCAGACGGCGTCTCGGTCACGCTCGGGCTCGTCTTCGTCGCCCTCGCGGCGGCCTGCTACGCGGTCCTCGTCGCGACCGCACGCGCGCTGCTCCGTCGCAGCTGAGGCGTACGATCGCAGCGTGGCCCGCGCGCTCGCGCTGCTCCCGCTCGTCCTGGCGCTCGCCGCCTGCGGCGGCGGCGGAGGCTCGTTGCCGACGACGACCGCGACGTCGGCGCCCCCGGCGAAGAAGACGCTGAGGGTGGCGCTGTCGGCCGAGAGCCACCATCCCAAGCTCGGGCACACGTGGACGTACGAGGTGCGCGTCACCGACGCCGCGACCGGTGAGCCGGTCCCCGCGCACATCCATCTCCAGTTCACGTTCGGCGGCTCGCCGGTCGGCGAGGTCGGGAAGCACGTCGTCCGGGACGGCCTCTGGAAGGAGACGATCCCCGCGCACGGCAAGGACGCGTTCCCGCCGGCCGCGGTCGGCCCGAAGCTCCAGCTTCGCGCGACGGCCACGTCACCCGGCTACAAGCCCGCCGTCACGAGCTACGCCGTGCAAGTCGTGAAGTGAGCGAGCCCGGCGCCGAGGTCGTGCTCGAGCACGTGCGCAAGGGATTCGAGGACGGTCGGATCCGCGCGCTCGCAGACGTCTCGCTGCGGCTCGCCCCGGGCGAGCTGGTCGCTCTGACCGGCCCGTCGGGCGGCGGCAAGAGCACGCTGCTCAACCTGATCGGGGCGCTCGACCGGCCGGACGCCGGCGAGATCCGCGTCGGCGGCGAGGACGTGACGCGCCTGGACGACGCCTCCGGCTACCGCGCCGGCACCGTCGGGTTCGTCTTCCAGTTCCACAACCTGATCTCGACCCTGACCGCGCTCGAGAACGTCCAGGTGCCGATGCTCGGACGCCGCGGCCGCGCCGAGCGCGAGCGCCGCGCGCGCGAGCTGCTCGGCGAGGTGGGGCTCGAGCACCGGGCGGGCAGCTACCCGCCCACCCTCTCGGGCGGCGAGCGCCAGCGGGTCGCGATCGCCCGCGCGCTCGCGAACGAGCCGCGCCTGCTGCTCGCCGACGAGCCGACCGGCGCGCTCGACTCCGAGACCGGCGCGCAGATCCTGGAGCTGCTGCGCCGCCTGCGCGACGAGCACGGGACGACGATCCTGCTCGTCACGAACGACGACGGCGTCGCCGCCCAGGCCGACCGCACGCTCCGGATCCGCGACGGCGTCCTGGACGCGGGCGGCGCCGCCGCGTAAGAATCCCCGCCTCTCCGACACCAACACGGTGACGGAGCGAACAAGGGGGGTGCGAGATGTTGACGTGGTGGGCGGTCGGGATCTGGGCCGTCGCAGCCGGCGGCGGGCTGACGATGGCGGCGCTCTTCCTGCGGCACGAGGGGATGCGCCAGTCCGAGCGGGAGGCGATCGGGCCGCTGCGGGTCTTCCCGCACGTCGGCCTGGCCGCGGCCGGGCTCGTCCTCTGGATCGTCTACGCGGTGAGCGACAGCGAGGTGGCCGCCTGGGTCGCGACCGCGCTGATCGGCGGCGCGTTCGCGATCGCGGGGACGTTCCTGCTGACGCGCGACCAGCACCGCCGCCGCGAGCTGGCGCGCCTGCGGGAGCCGGCGGCGGGCGTCGCCGGAGCGGCAGTCGCGCCGCCGGCGGAGGCGTACATCCCGATCTGGCTCGCGTCGGTGCACGGGCTGCTCGGCGCCGCCGCGCTGATCCTCGTCCTGCTGGAGCGCGCCGGCGTCGGCGGCTCGTAGCGTCAGTCGCTGCCGGCGAGCGCCGCGGCGCGGTCGCTCAGGTCGTGCATCGCCGCCTCGAAATCGCCGATCGCGGCGCCGAGGTCGCTGCGCGCCGCCTTCAGGTCGTCGAGCTGCTGCGTGAGATACGACGTCTGCGTCGCCACGTAGCCGGGGTCGATGTGCCCGGTCGGCGTCGTCGTCAGGTAGGTCGTGAGCGTCTTCAGCTCGCCCGCGATCCGGTCGAGGCTCGTCCCGAGCGAGCCGGCGCCCGCCGCGACCGAGTCGCCCGTCCGGCCGGTCGCGACGACGCGGCTCGCGAGCGAGGAGGCGTCCTTCGCGACCGCACGGGCCGCCGCCTCGGCCTGCGCGCGCGCCTTGCGCGCGGCGGTGAGCCGGGCCTGCACGCTCGCCGTCTTCGCACGGGCGTCGCGGAGCGACGCGGTCAGGTCCTGCGCGTGCGCCCTCGCCGCCGCGAGCGCCGCGTCGGTCGAGGAGCTGCGCTGCGCCTGGTGCCGCCAGCCGGCGGAGAACACGATCGCCGACACGAGCGCGCCGCAGACGAACGCCGAGAGCCCGACCACCCAGGTCGAGCGCGCCGGCCAGCGCCGCGGCGCGGCCACGGGACGCTGCTCGGGCGCGACGCTGCGCGCCCGCTCGCCGAGCGGCCAGTCCCCCCATTCGCTCATCCCGGGGCGCTTCGACGCGTGCGCGGCCGCTCCTGCTACTCGCGCCGGAGCGCCTCGATCGGGCTCAGCTGCAGCGCGCGCCAGGCCGGGTAGACGGCGCCGACGAGGCCGACCCCGAGCGCGAACGCGAGCCCCCACGCGAAGACGCCCGCCGTGAAGCGCGGCGAGACCAGCGTGGAGAGGCCCGTGCGCGTCGTGAAGAGGTGGGCGGCGAGGTAGCCGAGCCCCAGGCCGAGCGCGAGCGCGACGAGCGCGATCCCGATCGCCTCGCTCACGATCAGCGACGCGATCCGCCGCCCCGGCCAGCCCACCGCGCGCAGGATCCCGATCTCGCGGACGCGCTCGAACACCGACATCGCCATCGTGTTCGTGACGCCGATCCCGCCGACGATCAGCGCGAGCACGGAGATCACCCAGCCGACGTCGAGCACGAGGCGCGACGAGGTGTCCACCTTCACCGCCTGGCCGGGCTCGACGATCGCCGTGATCCCGTACGCGCGCTCGAGCCGGCGCGCCACCTGCTGCGGCCGCGAGCCGAGCCTCACGGTGACGCCGATCGACGTCACCTCGCCCGGCCGCTTCGCCAGCCGCTGCACCTGCGGCAGCGGCAGCACGATCCCGCCGTCCTCGAAGCGGTTGCCGCTGTGGAAGATCCCCGAGACGCGGAAGTCCCGGCCCGCGATCCGCAGCGTCGAGCCGACCGAGACGTGGAACGACGCCGCGCCCGCGTCGCCGACGAGCGCGCCGCTGCGGTCGCCCGCGACGAGCGTCATCCGCCGCGCCGCGAACTCGTCCGGGTCGAGCCCGAGCACGAGCGACGACTCGCGCCCGGCCACCGTCGTCACGAACAGGAAGACCTTCGCGGTCGCGGCGACCCCCGGGTCGCGCCGCACCTTCGCCTCGAGCGCCGCCGGCAGCAGCGAGCGGGTCGCGTCCGAGACGCCGCTCTGGAAGAGCCCGAAGTCGGAGCGGCCGAGATGGATCAGGTCGCCGGCGGTGCGCTCGACCCCGGCCGAGATCGAGAGCAGCGCCACGATCAGCCCGACGCCGAGGGCGACGCCCGCGCTCGTCAGGAGCGTGCGCACCGGCCGCCGCAGCAGGTTCTTCCGGACGAGCCCGAGCCAGGTCACCCGTGCATCATCGCGCGCCGCGGCGACGGCGCAGCAGCCGCACGAGCCGCAGCGGCAGGAGCCCGACGAGCGGCGCGCGGCGGCCGAGGTCGTCGCGGTCCTCGCGGTCGAACGCGCGCGCGAACCGCTCCGCCTCCTCCGGGCTCGCGTACGTCTTCTCGCCGCCCGGCGCGCCGCACCGCTCGCACGTCCACCGCATCGTCGCGCCCTCGGCCGCGAAGCGGAAGCGGTGCCCGAGCAGGCGACAGGTGAGCACGCGCGGAGCGTAACCGCGCCCGCCCGCGCGCCGTTGCTCATCCGTGAGCGCCGAGGCCGCCTCCGCCGAACGCAACCGCATCGAGACCGCCATCCCCGCGCGGCTCGACCGCCTGCCGTGGTCGCGGTTCCACTGGCTCGTCGTCGCCGGGCTCGGCACCGTCTGGATCCTCGACGGCCTCGAGGTCACGATCGTCGGCTCGATCGCGTCCCGGCTCACCGAGCAGGGGAGCGGGATCGCGATCTCCACCGCGCAGATCGGCACCGCCGCCGCGGTCTACGTCGCGGGCGCCTGCCTCGGCGCGCTCTTCTTCGGCCAGCTCACCGACCGCTTCGGCCGCAAGAAGCTCTTCCTGATCACGCTCGGCGTCTACATCCTCGCGACGCTCGCGACCGGCGCCGCGTGGACGGCCTGGTACTTCTACCTCTGCCGCTTCTTCACCGGCGCCGGCATCGGCGGCGAGTACGCCGCGATCAACTCCGCGATCGACGAGCTGATCCCCGCGCGCGTCCGGGGTCGCGTCGACCTCATCATCAACGGCTCGTACTGGGTCGGGTCGGCCGCGGGCTCGGCGGCCGCGCTGATCCTGCTCGACACCTCGATCTTCGCCAAGGACTTCGGCTGGCGGCTCGCGTTCGGCGTCGGGGCGATCCTCGGCCTGCTCATCATGGTCGTGCGCCGCCACGTGCCCGAGAGCCCGCGCTGGCTGTTCATCCACGGCCGGGGCGACGAGGCGGAGGGCCTGGTCGGCGGCATCGAGGGCGAGGTCGAACGCGAGACCGGCCGCGAGCTGCCGCCGCCGGAGCACACGATCACCATCAGGCCCCGGAAGTCCATCGGCTTCGGCCGCATCGCGCACACGATGGTGGCTCTCTACCCCCGGCGCACCACGCTCGGCC
>DASSNM010000048.1:0-30132 GCA_035688025.1 Gaiellaceae bacterium
GATGCTCTCACGGCACCGGGCGCACGGCCTACTCTCCGCCTCGAGCGGCAACGACGTCTACACCGGCCTCGGCGCCGCGAAGCCCGACCCGCGCTTCCCGGACTCGCCGGGACGCCGCGCGCTCCACGAGTCGCTCGTCGAGGCGGGCGAGATCGTCCCCGTCCGGGTCGAGGGCGTGAAGGGCGTGCGCTTCGTGCTGGCGGACGAGCTGCCGCTGCTCGAGGCGCCGCCCGAGCCGCCGCCCGCGGTCGCGTTCCTCTCCCCGTTCGACCCGCTCGTCTGGGAGCGCAAGCTCGTCGGCGAGCTGTTCGGCTTCGACTACGTCTGGGAGCTGTTCGTCCCGCCCGCGAAGCGGCGCTGGGGGTGGTACGTGCTGCCCATCCTCTTCGGCGACCGGCTCGTCGGCCGCTTCGAGCCGCGCATCGACCGGGAGCAGGCTGCGGTGCAGATCCTCGAGCTCTGGTGGGAGGACGGCTTCGCGCCCGCTCGCGCCGACGGCTTCGTCGACGCCATGCGCGACGCGCTCGGCGCCTACCTGCGCTTCGCGCGGGCGGGCCGGCTCGAGTGGCCGGCCCACCTCCGCGCGGAGAAGCGGCTCTTCGCAACCGTCTAGCGGACGACGAGCAGCAGGTGGTTGTCGTCGGGCGCCTGCCCGACCATCGTGATGTGGTAGACGCCGCGGGCGAGCGTGACCTTCTTGCCGACCGGGAGGATCTCCATCCCGTGCGTCGGCAGCATCACGCGCAGCGCGGCCTCGTCCACGTTGTAGAGCGAGACCGGCCCGGAGACCGACAGGCTCTTCTGGTACTTGCCGGCGACGAGGAACCAGTGGCAGCCGGGGTCGTGCATGGCGACCGTGACGGTCGTGGTCTTGTGGCCCGCGAAGGCGGAACCGGCGAGCGCCGCGGCGGCGAGGGCGAGGGCGGCGAGGAACGCGAGCTTCTTCATCGGGGCGACTCCTTGTCCGATCAACGATTTCGTCGATCGTGCGGGATCCGATGCGTCGGGGAATCGGTCCCAGCCCGCAATCCCGGCGCGGGAAAGTCCGCAACCGCGATCGCGGGTTTGCGGCAACGACCTGCAAGGATCTGCAGCGCGGTGAACCGATCCGACGCGCCGGGCGAATGCCCGCCATGAGCCGGCCGCTCGCCCACTTCTCGGACGAGGCGCTCGTGCTGCTCGCGGCGCGCTCCGAGCAGTCGGCGCTCGCAGAGCTGTACGACCGCTACGGGCGCACCGCCTACGGGCTCGCGCTGCGCGTCCTGCGCGACGAGGCGCTCGCCGAGGACGCGGTCCAGGAGGCGTTCCTCTCCGTCTGGCGCACCGCGTCCCGGTTCGTGCCGGAGCGCGGGAAGGCGTCGACCTGGATCCTCACGCTCGTCCACCGGCGGGCGGTGGACGCGGTGCGGCGCGAGGAGCGGCGCCGGGCGGACTCGCTCGAGCTGGCCCCCGAGCAGGGCGGCGGCGCCGTCGACGAGGACGCCTGGCTGCGGCTGCAGCGCGAGCGCGTCCAGGAGGCGCTGCGGCAGCTTCCGGACGCGCAGCGCGAGGCGCTCGAGCTCGCGTACTACGGCGGCTTCAGCCAGTCGGAGCTGGCCGAGAGGCTCGGACAGCCCCTCGGTACGATCAAGAGCAGGATGTTCGCCGGCCTCACGCGGATGCGCGAGCTGCTCGGGGAGCCCGGAATGGAGATGTCATGGAGCCCGGGACCGTCCACGACCTGACGGCGGCCTATGCGCTCGACGCGCTCGCCGCGGACGAGGCCGAGGTCTACGAGGCGCACCTGGCGCAGTGCGAGCGCTGCCGCGAGGAGCTGGCGTCGCTGACGGACACCGCGGGCGCGCTCGCGTGGGCCGTCGACGCACCGCCGCCGCCGGCGCGGCTGCGCGAGGCGATCCTCGGCGCGGCGGCCGCCGAGCGCGAGAACGTCGTCCCGCTGCGACCGCGCGCGCTCCCGTTCCGGCTGGTCTCGGCGGCGGCCGCGGTCGCCGCCTGCGTCGCGGTCGGTGTCGGCGTCTGGGCGGCGACGCTGTCGCACTCGCTCTCGCGGGAGCGGGCGGCGCGGGCCTCGGACGCGACCGCGGTCGAGATCCTCGCCGACGACGCGTCGCGGCGCGCGTCCCTGTCCGGCGGCAGCGGCGTCGTCGCGGTCGACCCGACCGGGCAGGCCGTGCTCGTCGTCCGGCGGCTGCCGGCGGCGCCGTCCGGGAAGACGTACGAGGCGTGGGTGATCCCGCACGGCGGCTCGCCCGTCCCGGCCGGCACCTTCGCGGGCGGCGGCGGAACGTCGGTGGTGCGGCTCCGCGCGACGGTGCCGCAGGGTGCCGTCGTCGCCGCGACCGTCGAGCGCGCCGGCGGCGTGCAGGCGCCGACGACGACGCCGATCTTCAGCGCGACGACCTAGCGCACGCTACATGCCCATCGCGTGGTAGCCGCTGTCGACGTACAGCGTCGTCGCCGTCACGTTCCCGGCGGCGTCCGACAGCAGGTACGCGGCGGCGGCGCCCACGTCGTCCGCCGAGATGTGGCGGCGGAGCGGCGCGCGCTCCCCGACGATGTCCTCCATCGTCGTGAAGCCGGCGATCGAGCGGGCGGCGAGCGTCCGCACCGGGCCGGCGGAGACGGCGTTGACGCGGATGTTCTTCTCGCCGAGGTCCCAGGCGAGGTACTTCACGCACGAGTCGAGGGTCGCCTTCGCGACGCCCATGACGTTGTAGTGCGGCACGGCGCGCTCGCCGCCGAGGTAGGTCATCGTCACGATCGAGCCGCCGCCCGCCTTCTCCATCAGCGGCTCGGCGGCGCGGGCGCACGCGACGAGCGAGTAGGCGCTGATGTCGACCGCCATCCAGAAGCGGTCGCGCGGCGTGTCGGTGAAGCGGCCCTCGAGATCCTCGGCGGCCGCGAACGCGACCGAGTGGACGAGCAGGTCGAGCTCGCCGCCGAACGCCTCCCCCACCTCGCCGAAGACGCGCGCGACGTCGTCGTCGGAGCGGACGTCGCACTCGGTGACGAGCGCCGCGTCGACCGAGGCGGCGAGGTCGCGGACGTTCTGCTCGATCCGCTCGCCCTGGTACGTGAACGCGAGCTGCGCGCCGCCGGCGGCGAGCTGCTGCGCGATCGCCCACGCGATCGAGCGCTTGTTGGCGACGCCGAGGACGAGTGCGCGCTTGCCGGTGAAATCCACGAGGGCGATCCTAACCGGGCGCGGCTAGGCTGATCGTGCCTTGCGCCGCGCGATCCCGTTCCTCGCCTGCGCCGCGGCGCTCCTCTGCGCCCTGCCCGTGGCGGCCGCGCCCGAGCCGGTCTCCCGCGGCAGCCTGCCTCGCGTCCGTCCGGGCACGATCCACCGCAGCGCCGGCGGCGCCACCCGCGTCCGGGTCGTCGCCCAGCTCGCGCAGCCGCCGCTCGCCGAGTACGCGGGGCGGACGCTCGTCTCGGTGCACGGCCGGCGCAAGCTCGCCGTCCACACGGCCTCCGCGCGGCTCTACCTCGCCCGGCTCGACCGCGCCCAGACGCGCGCGATCCGCCTGCTCCGCGCCGCCATCCCGCAGGCGCGGGTGCAGGAGCGCTTCCGCATCGTCCTCGACGCGGTCACGGTCAGCCTGCCCGCGAACAAGGTGCCGGCGCTGCTGCGGCTGCCGCAGTTCACGAACGTCTTCCCGAGCCTGCGCTACACGCTCGCCGACGACACCTCGGCGGGCGTGATCGGCGCGGACACGATCCAGAGGCAGCTCGGCGCGGACGGGACGGGGATCAAGATCGGCGTCGTCGACGACGGGATCGACCAGACGAACCCGTTCTTCGACCCGAAGGGCTTCTCGTACCCGGCCGGCTTCCCGAAGGGGAACACGTCGTACACGACGCCGAAGGTGATCGTCGCGCGCGTCTTCCCCGGCCCGAACGCGGGCAAGCCGGGGTCGCTGCCGCTCGACCCGAACTCGTCGTTCCACGGCACGCACGTCGCCGGGATCGCGGCCGGCGACGCCGGCACGACCGCGCCGGCGGGCGAGGACCACCCGCAGGTGACGGGGCTCACCGGGGTGGCGCCGAAGGCGTGGCTCGGCAACTACCGCGTCTTCACGGTGCCGACCCCGATCGGGCACGTCGCGAACACGCCGGAGATCATCGAGGCGTTCGAGTCGGCGGTCGCCGACGGCATGGACGTGATCAACTTCTCGGGCGGCGGCCCGCAGACCGACCCGGCGAACGACGCCATGCTCGAGGCCGTCCACAACACGGCCGCCGCGGGCGTCGTGCCGGTGATCGCCGCCGGCAACGACCGCGACGACTTCGGCAACGGCTCGGTCGGCTCGCCCGGCACCGCGCCCGACGCGATCACGGTCGCGGCCGTCTCCAACGCGCACGTCTTCGCGCCCGCGCTCGACGTCGTCGCGGCCGGCGCGCCGGCGAGCGTCAAGGGCATCCCCTTCCAGGCGGCCGCGGGCACGAGCGTGCCCGTCGCGTGGGGCGCCGTCGACCAGACCCTCGTCGACGTCGGCTCGATCGTCGGCACCGACGGCAAGCCGGTCGAGCGCCACCTCTGCGGCAAGGGCGCCGATCTCGCCTCGACGAACGGGACGCTGCCGCCGGACTCGCTCGCCGGCGACGTCGCGCTCGTCACGCGCGGGCTCTGCCCGTTCGTGACGAAGGCCGACCAGGCGAAGGCGGCCGGCGCTGTCGGGATCGTGCTCGTCGACAACCGCGAGGGCGAGGCGAACGCCGTGCCGCTCCAGCTGCCGCTGACCGCCGGGATGATCTCGAACCTCGACGGCGAGGCGCTGCGGACGTACATGGCGACGACCGGCGGCAGGACGACGATCCGCGTCGGCCACGACCCGCTCGACCTCGTCACCGGCCGCAGCGGCATCGTCACGAGCTTCTCGTCGAGCGGCCCGACCCCGTTCGGCCACGACCTGAAGCCGGACGTCTCGGCGCCGGGCGGCCAGATCCTCTCCTCGACGCTCCCGAACACGAGCATCTCGCGCTTCGCCGTCTTCGACGGCACCTCGATGGCGACTCCGCACGTCGCCGGCTCCGCCGCGCTCCTGCTCCAGCTCCACCCGTCGTGGACGCCGGCGGAGGTCAAGTCGGCGCTCGTCGGCACCGCCGGGGCCGCGTGGGGCGACACGGCGCGCACGCAGGAGGCGCCGGTCCCGCTCGAGGGCGGCGGGCTCGTCTCGCTCCCGGACGCGACGAAGCCGCTCCTCTTCGCCGATCCCGCCTCGCTCTCGTTCGAGGACCTGAACGTCACGCACGGCGCGGCGAGCAAGGCGCTGCTCGTGCGGCTCCGCGACGCGACGGGCGGCGCCGGCACGTGGACGGTGACGCTCTCCGCGCAGGCCGCCACCGCGGGCTCCTCGGTCACGTTCCCGGGCACGGTCGCGATCCCGCCCGGCGGCGAGGTCGACCTGCCGGTCACCGCGAGCGCGGCCGCGGGCGCGGCCGGCGGCGAGGACTACGGCTTCGTCGTCCTGAAGCAGGGATCGACGACGCGGCGGATCCCGTACTTCTTCCTGGTCGACAAGCCTGCGCTCGCCTCGGCGCCGGTCGTGCCGATCACGCGGCGCGTCAGCGGCGACACGCGCACCGGCACGAACCGGGTCTCCGTCTACCGCTACCCGACCCACCCGTACGGCGACGCGCCCGACCAGACGCCGATGGACGAGGACGGGAAGGAGACGCTGTACGAGCTGCTGCTCGACGCGCCCGCGGCGAACGCGGGCGTCTCGATCGAGAGCGCGAGCGCGGGGGCGCGGATCGACCCGTTCTTCCTCGGCGCGCCCGACGAGAACGCGGTGCAGGGCTTCGCGGGCACGCCGGTCGACGTGAACGCGCTCACCTACGACTACCTGCTGCCGATCTCGGCGGCGGGCGCGTCGTTCCCGCGCGTGCAGAAGTTCTACGTCTCGGTCGACTCCGGCCGCGACCGCTTCGACAACCACAGCCTCGCCGGCCGCTACGTGCTGCGCTCGTGGGTGAACGACGTGACGCCGCCGTCCGTGCACCTGCTGACGACGCGGATCTCGACCGGCCGGCCGACGATCGCGGTGCGGACGACCGACGCGCAGTCGGGCGTCGACCCGGTGTCGCTGACGATCGGCTACAAGGGCATCCTCGTCGGCGCGGCGAGCTACGACCCGGACAACGGCGTCGCGCTCTTCCCGCTGCCCGAGTCGGCGCCCGCGCTGAAGAGCGGCACGCTCACGCTGTCGATGGCGTCCTCCGACTACGAGGAGGCGAAGAACGTCGACACGAGCGGGACGTCGATCATGCCGAACACGCGCACCGCGACCGTGAAGCTGCACGTCGTGAGCGGCCCGTCGGTCAGCTGGCTCACGCCCGCGGCCGGCACGTGCGTCGCGAAGCCGCAGCAGCTGCTCCTGCAGGCGGGCTCGCCGGCCGCGGTCACGAGCGTCCGGGTCCTGCTCGACGGCAAGCGGCTCGCGAGCGCGCACCTGCGCGCGGCGGGGATCTGGGTGGCGAGCTGGAGCGGGAAGGCGAAGCACGGGCGGCACGTGCTGAGCGCGGTCGTCCGCGACAAGCGCGGCCACGGCGCGACCGCGACGCTCGCCGTCCGGAGCTGCGGGTGAGCGAGCGCGTCGCGGTCGTCACCGGCGCCTCCTCGGGGATCGGCGCCGAGATCGCGCGCGGCCTCGCCGCCCGCGGGACGCGCTGCGTGCTGCTCGCGCGGCGCGAGGACCGGCTGCGCGCGGTGGCCGAGGAGACCGGCGGCGAGGCGGAGGTCTGCGACGTCGCCGACCGCGAGGCGGTGGCGGCGGTCGCCGCGCGCGTGCTCGAGCGGCATCCGGCCGTGCACGTGCTCGTGAACAACGCCGGGATTCCCGCGCGGACGAGCTTCCTCGAGGGCGACCCGTCCGGGATCGAGGAGAGCATGCGGGTCAACTACCTCGGCGGCGTCTGGTGCCTGCGGGCGTTCCTGCCGGGGCTGCGCGCGGGCGCTCCGTCGGACGTCGTCAACGTGGTCTCGGTCGCGGGCGCGGTCGCGTTCCCGCCCTCCGGCCCGTACTCGGCGTCGAAGCACGCGCAGCTCGCGTTCTCGCGCGCGACCGCCGCGCAGCTCCGCCGGGAGCGGATCCGCGTCCACACGGTCAAGCCCGGCTTCGCCGAGACGGAGGGCTTCCCGCAGGCCTGGCTGCCGCGTCCGGCGCAGCGGTTCGTGATCGGCCCGGAGGACGTCGCCGCCCATGTTCTGCGCTCGCTCGACGAGGGCCGCGGCGAGACGAGCGTCCCCTGGTACTACGCGCCGGCCGGCGTGTTGCAGGCGCTTCTGCCGAACGTGTTCGCAAGGGTGCTTGCCCGTGGGCCCAGCCGTTCTACAATCGCATGAGATGAGCGAGATCGAGCAGACGCCCGCAGTCGAGGACGTGATGGCGGTCGCGGAGTTCCGCGCCGCCCTCCGCCAGTTCCTCCGGCGCAGCGAGCGCATCGCGCGGCAGAGCGGGCTGACGCCGCAGCGGCACCTGCTGCTGATGATGATCAAGGGCGCCCCCGGCGGCGAGGAGCAGTCGACGGTCACCGAGCTCTCGGACCGGCTCCAGCTGGCGCAGAGCACCGTGACCGAGCTCGTCCGCCGCGCCGAGGACGCCGGCCTGATCGAGCGCGAGCAGTCCCAGCGCGACGCACGGGTCGCCTACCTGCGCCTGAGCGAGGAGGGCGAGCGCCGGCTGATGCTCGCGTTCACCGATCTCGCCAGGGAACGCGCCCAGCTCCGGGACGCGTTCGCGCACCTCGACGCCTAGCCCGGCGCGTCGGCCGGCGTCCCGCCGAACGGCCGGGGTCAGACCCGGGTCAGACCCGGGCCAGACACCGTTACGGAAGAGTGACGAGAGCGTGACGCCGGCCGGCGCCGCTCGAGAAGATGCCGGCCGGCGGTCGCGACGTGCGCGCGCGCCCCGGCGCACTCCGAGGCCGGGGTCAGACCCGGGCCAGACACCGTTACGGAAACGTGACGAGAGCGTGACGCCGGGCCGGCGCCGGAGAGCTAGGCGCCGCAGACCCAGCGTTTGGCCCGGGTGCTGCAGTAGGTCGTGCCGGTCAGCGACTCGGTGATCACCCCGTCACGGAGCCCGATCGTCCCCGACTCGCCGACTCGCGGTGGAGGCGATGCCGCCGTGAACGCGGTTCGGTCGCCGACCCTGACCCGGGTGACCGTCGCCGTCGCCGTGGCGCGACCAGGCGTTCCCTGCGCATGGGAGAGCCGGAACCGCATGGCCAGGACGAAGTGGCAGCAGCCCGAGTAGATCGACTCGCGGCCGCGACCGTCGGCCGTGATCGTCAGTGCGCGCGTGTGACCGGACCAGCTCCCGGCGAACATGGCCGGCGTCGCGCGGTCGCCGCAACCTGCGGCAGCGAGAACCGCCGCCACGGCCGACACGAGCGCCGGGGCCGATTTCGCCACCGGCTAGCGCCGCTCGAGCAGGTACCAGCCGACCGCCGCGACGAGCTCGCGCGGGGCGAGCGCGCGGGCGCGCTCGGCGGCCTCGCCCTCGCAGCCGGCGAGCTCGAGGTACGCGTCGACGTCGCGCCGCTCCGTCTCGTGGCGGTCGCGGAGCAGGACGAGCCGGTTCGCCTCGAACAGCTGCCGCAGGTCGCCGTCGGGGAGCAGCCGCATGTGGCCCGGGTCGCGGGCGCGCTCGAAGCGGTCGAGGGCCAGCGCCTCGAGCGGGTCGGACGGCGCGAGCTGGTCGATCACGAGCACGCGTCCTCCCGGTCGCGCGACCCGCGCCAGCTCGGCGACGACGAGCTCCGGCCGGCGGACGTGGTGCAGCGTCCGCGCCGTCCCTACCAGGTCGAACGAGAAGTCGTCGAACGGGAGCTTCGCACCGTCACCCTCGACGAACTCGACGTTGCCGAGCCCGGACGCGCGCTCGCGGGCGAGCGCGAGCAGCTCCGGCACCGGGTCGAGTCCGACGACCTCGCCCACGTGCGGCGCGAGCGCGAGCGCCAGCGCTCCCGCCCCGCAGCCGACGTCCAGCGCCCGCTCGTCGCCCTGCGGGAGCACGAACAGCCGCACCGCCTCGCCGAAGGCGGCGGCGCGCTCGTCCTGGCGGGCGGCGACGCGATCCGCCGTCCGGGCGAAGCGATCAGGCGTCGACGACGACACGCCTGGCCCTCGCAGGGTCGCCGTTGATCCCGCAGACGAGCTCGTACGTGATCGTGTCCGCGACCTCGGCGTGGCGCTCGGCGAGCACGCCGCGCCCGAGCAGGACGACCGGCGTCCCGACCGGCATCTCCTCGGCGAGCTCGACCGCGAACGCGTCCATCGAGACGGTGCCGACGACGCGCCGCATCTCGCCGCCGACGCGCACCATCGTCCCGGTCAGGTCGCGGCGGAACCCGTCCGCGTAGCCGACCGGCACGATCCCGATCCACGTCGGCTCGGTCGCGACGAAGCGGCGGCCGTAGCCTGTGCTCCAGCCCGGCTGCAGCAGCCGCACCTGCGCGAGGTGGCTCGTCCAGGTCAGCACCGGTTGCAGGCCGTCCTCCACCGGGTCGGTGCCGAACGGGGAGAGGCCGTAGAGCGCGATCCCGCAGCGGGCGGCGTCGAACCGCGCCGACGGATAGCGCAGCGCGGCCGCGCTGTTCGCGATGTGCCGCTTCAGATGCGAGAAGGCCGCGGTTGCCTCGCGGAAGCGCTCGATCTGCCACTCCGCGAACGCGGCGTCCGTGTCGGCGGTCGCGAGATGGCTCATCAGTCCGACGACCTCGACCGGCGGCAGCGGCAGCTCCGAGAGCCCCCAGCGCCCCATGCCCGTGTCGAGCTTGAGGTGGACGCGGACGCCGGCCGGGATCTCGGTCGTCGTCGAGACGACGAGGTCGAGGCGCGCGTCGCGGGCGAGCCCGACCTCGCGGTTCGTCGCGGTCGGGCCCATGACGAGGATCCGCGTCGTCGGGAAGTCGCGCCGGAGCTCGAGTCCTTCGTTGACGGTCGCGACGCAGAGCCCGGTCGCGCCCGCCCCGAGCGCGGCGCCGGCGATGTCCGAGGCGCCGTGGCCGTAGCCGTTCGCCTTGACGACCGCCCACAGTTCGGAGCCGTCGAGCGCGCCCAGCAACTCGTGGACGTTCCGCCGCACGGCGCCGAGGTCGACGGTGATCTCGCTGCGGTGCATCAGCTCGTCCCGGCGAGACCGACGGCGACGACGAGGACCGCGAGCGCGGCGCCGGCGAGCGGCGCGACGCGGCCGCCCGGTTGACGGAGGAGCGTGTGGAGCGAGAGCGCGGCAGCCGGCGCGACGAGCAGCCCGATCGACGCGATCGCGAGCGCCGTCCAGATCCAGAGCGTCGCGGCCGCCCAGCCGAGCAGCGCGGCCCGCGGCCGCGGGGTCAGCGCCTGCGAGCCGAGCACCGCGAGCGCCGCGCACGCGAGCGACGCCGCGACGAAGCCGACGCGGCTCCCCGCGCCGTCGCCCTGCGAGGCGATGACGACGAGGTAGACGAGATCGACCGCGAGCGCGAGCAGCGCCGCCGCGACGGCGGGCCGGAAGCCGGGGGCGAGCGGAAGCGCGGACACGCCGTCAGCCTAGAACGCGCGGCAGCGCCTCGACGACGTCCGAGGCGACGAGCC
Source organism: Gaiellaceae bacterium (assembly GCA_035688025.1). Taxonomy (GTDB): domain Bacteria; phylum Actinomycetota; class Thermoleophilia; order Gaiellales; family Gaiellaceae; genus Palsa-739. Next base: position 10,586 of record DASSNM010000048.1, read on the forward strand.
CGGAGCGCTGCGGCGCCGCGCGGGCCGCCAGCTGCTGCGCGGCGGCGGCGGCCGCGGCGGCGCGCTGCGGCTCGAGCCCCTTCGCCAGGAAGGCGGCCGCGATCCCGGTGAGCACGTCGCCGGTGCCCGCGGTCGCGAGCGACGGCAGCCCGAGCGCGACGACGAGCACGTCTCCGCCGGCCGCGGCGACGAGCGTGTCCTCGCCCTTCAGCACGACGACGCAGCGGAAGCGCTCGGCGGCTTCGCGGACGGCGGCGAGCCGGTGCGCGGCGACGTCCTTCGACTCGCGCCCGAGCAGCCGTGCCAGCTCGCCCTCGTGCGGGGTCAGCACGCGCGGCGCCGGCCAGTCGCCCGGCTCGAGCTCGAAGAGCGCGTCCGCGTCCACGACCGCGGGCACCGCGACCTCGGCGAGAAGGCGCCGGACGAGCTCCTTCGCCTCGGGGTCACGGCCGAGTCCAGGGCCGACGGCGAGCGCGTCCGCCTTCGCCGTCGCCTCGAAGACCTGCTCGAGCGGGCGCTTGACCGCCTCGACGACGAGCGTCTCGAGCACCGGCAGCGACTCGGCGGGCGCGGCGATCGTCACGTAGCCGGCGTCGGCACGCAGTGCCGCGCGGGCCGAGAGCGACGGCGCGCCGGTCATCCCGCGCGAGCCGCCGACGACGAGCACGTGGCCGGCCGAGTACTTGTTCTGGCCGGAGCTGCGGCGCGGCACCTCGTCGAGGATCGCCTCCGTCACGAGCCGCGCCCCGGTCTCCGCCGGCTCGAGCCCGATGTCCGCGACGTGCACGTCGCCCGCGTGGAAGCGCCCCGGGGCGACCCCGAGCCCGAGCTTCGCGCCGTGGAAGGTGACCGTCGCCGTCGCGCGCACCGCTGCACCGGCGACCTCGCCCGTCGAGGCGTCGACGCCGGAGGGCAGGTCGATCGCGAAGACCGGCGCGCCCGAGGCGTTCATCGCCTCGATCAGCGCCGCCGCATCCGGCCGCGGCTCGCCGGAGAAGCCCGTGCCGAAGAGCGCGTCGACGACCACGTCCGGGTCGCCGAGGTCGGTCTCGCCCGCCTTCGCGTCGACGATCCGCGCCTCGCGTCCCGCCTCCTCGAGCCGCCGCGCCACGACCCGCCCGTCGCCGCCGTTCGAGCCGCCGCCGCAGACGAGCGTCCAGCGCCGCGCGTCCGGCCAGAGCGACAGCGCGACCTCGGTCGCCGCCCCGCCGGCGCGCTCCATCAGCTCCGGGATCGTGTCCGGGTAGCCGGGGTGTCGCGCCTCGGCGGCGCGCATCTCGTCGGCGGTGTAGAGCGGCTCAGTGCTCACTGGCGATCGCGACCGCCTGTGCCAGCTCGCGGGAGTGGGTCATCGAGAGGTCGATCTCGGTCAGCCCGAGCTGGGCCGCGCGCGCCGCGAGCCGGCCGGAGAGGCGCACCGCCGGCTTCGGGCGGCCGACGATCTCGATCTCCTTCCAGGCGAACGCGCGCGCGACGCCGAAGCCGAGCGCCTTGCCGACCGCCTCCTTGCCGGCGAACCGGCCCGCGTAGCTCTCCGCCGGGTTCGCGCGCGAGTCGCAGTAGGCGCGCTCCGCCTCGGTGAAGCACCGCTCGCGGAAGCGCTCGTAGCGCGCGAGCGAGCGGCGGATGCGCGCGATCTCGATCAGGTCGGTGCCGACGTGGATCACAGGTGCTCCTCGAGCCAGTCGGGCAGATGCCCGATCGAGGAGACGATCCCCTCCGGCCGCACGAGCGAGCGCTCGACGTGGTCGGGCCGGAACTTGCCGGTGCGGACGAGCACCGTCCGCATGCCGACGCCCTGCGCGCCCGCGATGTCCGACTCGAGGTCGTCGCCGACCATCCAGGTCATGCCGGGCTCGGCGTCGAGCGCCTTGCACGCCGCCTCGAAGTAGGCGCGGCTCGGCTTGCCGAGCACGGTCGCCTCGACGCCCGCCGCGTACTCGAGCCCGGCGACGAAGCAGCCGGAGTCGAGCAGCGGGCCACGCTGCGTCTGCCACCAGCGGTTGCGGTGCAGGCAGTAGAGGTCGGCGCCGAGCTCCAGCTCCGAGAAGGCGCGCGCGAGGTTCATGTACGAGAAGACGAGGTTCGTCTCCGGCGTCTCGTCGGCGCCGCCGAGCAGGACGGCGTCCGCGTTGTCGCCGACGAGCTCGACGCCTTCGAGGTCGTGGACGAGCGCGTGCATGACGAGCGCGAGCACGCGCCGGCCGCGGAGCGCGGCGACGGCGGCGTCGGCGGTCGTCTGCACCTCCGCCTCGTCGACCTCGATCCCCTGGCCGCGCAGCTCCTCGGCGAGCGCGGCCTTCGAGCGCGTCGTCGTGTTGGTGACGAAGCGGAGCCGGTGCCCGTCGGCCCGCAGCCGCCGCACGGCCTCGGCCGCGCCGGGGATCGGCTCGCCCGACACGTGCAGCACCCCGTCCACGTCGAGCAGAATCGCGGCCATGCAAGGCGAGTCTATTCGCGTCACGCGCTCGGTCGCGGTTCCCGTGGCGGAGATCGAGCTGCAGGTCTCGCGGTCGAGCGGCCCCGGCGGCCAGCACGCGCAGAAGTCGGAGACGCGCGTCGTCGCCGTCTTCGACGTCGAGGCGTCCTCCGCGCTCTCCGCGGCGCAGAAGAAACGCGTGCTCGCGAAGGCCGGGCCGGTGCTGCGCGCGGTCGCGCAGGACGAGCGGAGCCGGTCGCGGAACACCGAGCTCGCGCTCGAACGGCTCGCCGGCGTCCTGCGCGAGGCGCTGCGAGTCGAGCGCAAGCGTCTCCCGACGAAGCCGAGCGCCGCGGCGCGCGAGAAGCGCCTGGAGGAGAAGAAGCGGCGCGGCGAGACGAAGCGCCTCCGCCGCGCGCCGGACTGACCCGCACGAGCGCGTCACGCTTCTGTTGCTGTGTCTGACACCGGGACATGTCCGGACGAGACAGGACGCGCCGCATGGTCGAGCGGCGCGCCGTTCCGGGCCGTCCGAGGCGGACAGGGGCGGATCCGTGAGGAAGTCGTGACGAACGCTGTCACGAAGTCCGGGGTGTGAAGCGGCTGCAGCGGGGCAGATCGCGGGCGTGGCGATCGTGCTCTGGGACTCGCTCGGGACGCTGCTCGACCTCGAGCCGGTGCGCGCGCCGTTCGCGGCCGCGGGCGAGGCGCACGGCCTCGAGGCGTGGTTCGAGCGGATCCTCCACACCGGCGCGGCGCTCACGCTCACGGGGGACTTCCATCCGTTCGCGGAGCTCGCCGAGTCGACGCTCCCGACCGTGCTCGCGCAGCTCGGGCTCGACCCGGAATATCGCGCGCCGCTCGACGCGCTCGAGCACGACCTCCGCCCCGTCGCGGGCGCCGGAGCCGCGCTCGACGTCCTCGACGAGGCCGGGATCCCCGCCTGGATCGTGACGAACGGCGGCCGCGAGAGCACCGAGCGGGCGCTCGCCCGCGGCGGCCTCGACGGCCGCTTCGCCGGACTCGTGTCGATCGACGAGGTGCAGTCGTGGAAGCCGGCCGCGCCGCCGTACGAGCACGCGCTCCACCTCGCCGACGCGCCCGCGTCCGAGGCCTGGCTGGTCGCAGCGCACGCCTGGGACGTCCGCGCCGCCCGGCTGCACGGGCTGAACGCCGTCTGGGTCGACAGCCTCGAGCACGAGTGGCCGCTGCCGGGCGACCCGGGAGAGCGGGCCTCCGCGCTCGTCGAGGCGGCCCGGCTCGTCGCCGGATCGTAGGCCGCTGCGTCATTGACGGCCGTTATCGCGCGCATTATTGTCTCAAATGTCGGTCTACTAGCTAGACATTACATAGAAGGAGACCTGTCGTGCCTCGTCTCGCCGCCGCAGTCGCCGCAGCCGCCGCCCTCGCGCTCTGCCCCGCCGCCTCGGGCGCCCGCGCGGACGCCCACCTCTCGCTCGTCGCGTACTCGACGCCGGCGGGCGCCTTCGCGAAGATCATCCCCGCCTTCCAGGCGACCTCCGCAGGCCGCGGCGTCTCGTTCGACCAGTCCTACGGCCCGGCCGAGACGCAGGTGCGCGCCGTCGTCGCCGGCCTGCCCGCGGACGTCGTCGACTTCGCGCTCGAGCCGAACGTCACCGACCTCGTCCGGGCCGGCCTCGTCGCGAAGACCTGGAACCGCAACGCGCACGACGGCTTCGTCACGCGCTCGGTCGTCGTCTTCGTCGTCCGCGACGGCAACCCGAAGCACGTCCGCACCTGGAACGACCTCGTGAAGCCGGGCGTGCAGGTCGTGACGCCGAACCCGTTCAGCTCCGGCGGCGCCCGCTGGAACGTGATGGCCGCCTACGGCGCGATGCTGCGCGAGCAGAAGACGCCGAAGCAGGCGGTCGCGTACCTGCAGGAACTGTTCGCGCACCACGTCGTCTCGCAGGACTCGAGCGCCCGCAACGCGCTCCAGACCTTCCTCGCCGGCAAGGGCGACGTGCTGCTGACCTACGAGAACGAGGCGATCCTCGCGCAGCAGCAGGGCCAGCCGGTCTTCTACCTCGCTCCCAAGGCGACGATCCAGATCGAGAACCCGGTCGCAGTCCTCGCGACGACGAAGAGCCCGGCCGCCGCGAAGGCGTTCGTGAACTACCTCTGGACGCCCGCCGCGCAGACCGTGTTCGCGCAGAACGGCTACCGGCCGGTGGTGCCGTCGGTCTACCGCGAGTTCGCCGCGAAGTTCCCGATGCCGAAGCAGCTGTTCAAGATCGCCTTCGTCGGCGGCTGGCCGACGGTGACGAAGCGGTTCTTCAACCCGAAGACCGGGATCATGGCGAGGATCGAGCAGGGCCTCGGTGTCGCTACCGGTCGCTGAGCCCCTGCCGCGGCGGCTGCCGCGCGCGCCGGCGCTCTCGGGGGGCGTGTCCGTCCTCTACCTGAGCGTCGTCGTCCTGCTCCCGCTCGCCGCGCTCGCCTGGCGCGGCGCCGCCGGCGGCGTGCGGGCGTTCGCCGACGCGGTCAGCGCGCCCGAGGCGGTCGCCGCGATCGAGCTGACCCTCGCGATCTCGGCGGTCGTCGTCGCGATCGACGTCGTCATGGGGACGGCGACCGCGTGGGTGCTCGTCCGCGACGACTTCCGCGGCCGGCGGCTCGTGGACGCGCTGATCGACCTGCCGTTCGCGCTGCCGACGATCGTCGCCGGGCTGACGCTGCTCGCCCTCTACGGGCCGCGCGGCGGCCTGGGCGTGGACGTCGCCTTCACCCGGGCGGGGGTCGCGCTCGCGCTCCTGTTCGTGACCCTGCCGTTCGTCGTCCGCACGGTCGAGCCGGTGCTCGGCGAGCTCGACCGGGAGCTCGAGGAGGCGGCCGCCTCGCTCGGCGCGCGCCGGTTCGCGATCTTCCGGCGGATCGTGCTGCCGGCGATCGCGCCGGCGATGCTCTCCGGGATCGCGCTCGCGTTCGCGCGGGCGGTCGGCGAGTTCGGCTCGGTCGTCCTGATCAGCGGCAACCTGCCGTTCAAGACCGAGGTCGCGTCCGTCTACGTCTTCTCGCAGCTGAACACCGGCAACCGGGACGGCGCGGCCGCGGTCTCGCTGCTCCTGCTCGCGCTCTCGTTCGCCACCCTCCTCCTCGTCGCGGCCGCGCGCCGCCGGGTGACCCGCCATGAGCGCTAGGCACGCGCTCCGGCTCGCCGTCCTCGCCTACCTCGGGCTGCTGCTCGCGGCGCCGGTCGGGCTCGTCTTCTGGCGGACGTTCGAGCACGGCCTCGGCCCGGTCTGGACGGCGCTCTCGAACCCGGACGCCGCGCACGCGCTCTGGCTGACCGTGCTGATCGCCGCGATCGCGGTGCCGCTTAACACGCTCTTCGGCGTCCTCTGCGCGCTCGCGGTCGTGCGCCACCGGCTGCCCGGGTTCGGCTTCGTCAACACGCTCGTCGACCTGCCGCTCGCGCTCTCGCCGGTGGTCGTCGGGCTGGCGCTCTTCCTCCTCTACGGGCGCGGCAGCGTGCTCGGCGACTGGCTCTCCGGCCACGGCGTCGGCGTCCTCTTCTCCCTCCCCGGGATGCTGCTCGCGACGGTCTTCGTCTCGCTGCCGTTCGTGATGCGCGAGGTCGTGCCCGTGCTGCGGGAGATCGGCGTCGAGCAGGAGGAGGCGGCGGCGACCCTCGGCGCGTCCGCGTTGCAGACGTTCCTGCGCGTCACGCTGCCGGCCATCCGCTGGGCGGTGACGTACGGGATCGTGCTGACGACGGCCCGCGCGCTCGGCGAGTTCGGCGCCGTCAGCGTCGTCTCGGGCGCGATCCAAGGCCGGACGGAGACGCTGACGCTCTACGTGCAGCGCTCCTACGAGGGCTTCGACACGGTCGGCGCGTACGCGGGCGCGACCGTGCTCGCGGCGATCGCCATCTGCACGCTCGTCGCGCTGAGCGTGCTGCAACGGAAGGAGACGCGATGATCGAGCTCGACCGCGTGACGAAGCGCTTCGGCGCGTTCGTGGCCCTCGACGAGGTGAGCGCGCGCGTCGCGCCGGGGTCGCTGACCGCGTTGCTCGGCCCGAGCGGGAGCGGCAAGTCGACGCTGCTGCGCGTGATCGCCGGGCTCGAGCGGCCGGACTCGGGCCGCGTCGTGATCGACGGCGCGGACGTGACCGGCACGCCGCCGCAGGAGCGCGGGATCGGCTTCGTCTTCCAGCACTACGCCGCCTTCAAGCACATGACGGTCGCCGAGAACGTCGCCTTCGGGCTGCGGATCCGGCGCCGGCCGCGCCGCGAGATCCGCGAGCGGGTCGCCGAGCTGCTCGCCCTCGTCCAGCTCGACGGACTCGCCGAGCGCTACCCGGCGCAGCTCTCCGGCGGGCAGCGGCAGCGGATGGGGCTCGCCCGCGCGCTCGCGGTCGAGCCCGAGGTGCTGCTCCTCGACGAGCCGTTCGGCGCCCTCGACGCGCGCGTCCGCAAGGAGCTCCGCGCCTGGCTGCGGAGCCTGCACGACCGCGCGCACGTGACCACGATCATCGTCACGCACGACCAGGAGGAGGCGATGGAGGTCGCGGACGAGGTGGTGCTGATGTCGCGCGGCCGGATCGAGCAGGTCGGCTCGCCGCGCGAGCTGTACGAGTCGCCGGCGAACGAGTTCGTGCTCACGTTCGTCGGGCCGGTGAGCCGCGTCGCCGGCTCGTGGGTGCGGCCGCACGACGTCGAGATCCTGCTCTCCGCGGACGGCGCGGACGAGGAGGCGATGGTCGAGCGCGTCGTGCACCTCGGCTTCGAGGTGCGGGTCGAGCTGCTCGACGCGGCCGGGGAGCGGCTGACGGTGCAGCTGACCCGCGAGGAGGCGGCCGGGCTCGAGCTCGCGCGCGGCGACGTCGTCTGGCTGCGGGCGCGCCGACCGGTTACGGTCGCCGTGTGACGTTCACGCCCGCGCGCGCCCTCGCCCTGGTCTTCGCCGCGGTCGGAATCGTGGTGCTCGCGGGGACGGCGCGGGACTCGCGCTCGGGCGCGCTGCGGCTCGAGCGTCCCGGCGCGCTCGCGGTCGCGCGCGACGGGACGGTCTACGTCGCCGACGGGACGCGTGTCCTCGCCGTGCCGCCGAGCGGGGGGCTGCGCGTCGCGCTCGGCGGCCTCCGCGACGCGGCCGGGCTCGCGGTCGCTCCGGACGGCACGCTCTACGTCGCGGACGCGGGCCACGGCCGCGTGCTCGCGCTGTCGCCGGCCGGACACGTGCGGAGGGTCGTCGCCCGCGGCCGCCTGCTCTGGCCGGCGGGGCTCGCGTTCGACCCGCTGGGCCGGCTCGTGGTCGCCGACCCCGGCCGCAGCCAGGTGGTGCGCGTCGAGGCGGACGGCTCGCTCACGCATCTCGTCGGCACGCCGAGCTACGCGGGCCTCTACGGGCTCGGCGGGCCGGCGGCGCAGGCGTCGGCCGACGGGGCCGAGGCGCTCGCCTACGACGGCCACGGGAACCTCTACCTCGCCGGCTTCAACACGAAGTCGCTCCTGCGCGTGACCCCGGCCGGGATCCTCGAGCCCGCGGGCGCCGCCTACCCGTCCGCCGGCGGGATGACGACGCTCCCGGACGGCCGCGTGCTCGCGACCGACCGCGACGCGGTCGTCCGCCTGACGCCGCACGGCCCGCTGCCGTTCGAGGTCTTCGACCGGCCGGTCGCCGGGATCGAGGGGTTCGTCGCCACCGGGATCGCCGCCGGCCCGGACGGCACGCTCTACCTCGACACCTGGCCGACCGGCTACAGCGACGGGACGGCGACCGCGCTCGTCGCGCTCCGCCCGGACGGCTCGACGCGCGTGCTCTGGAGCTCGCGCTAGCGCTTCGCGGAGCGCTCGACGAGGTCGGCGAGGGTCGTCCCCTCGAGCACGGCGCGCATGCTCGCGCGCAGCCCGATCCAAAGGTCCTGCAGGCTCGTCGCCGGCCCCGTGTACTGGACGTGCTCCGGCCGGGAGCCGCGGACGCTCGCGATCGGCCCTTCGAGCGCGCGGATCACGTCCGCGACGGTCACCTGCGCCGCGGGCTTCGCCAGCATGTAGCCGCCCTCGACGCCGCGCTGGGTGGCGACGATCTCGGCGCGGCGCAGCTCGGTGAGGATGTTCTCGAGGAACTTCGGCGGGATCTCCTGCGCGGCGGCGAGCCGCTCGCCCTTCACCGGCCCCGGCGGCGCGGCGGCGAGCTCGAGCAGCGCCCGCAGGGCGTAGTCCACCTTGGCCGAGACGCGCACGGCCCCAGTCTCCCCTATTCGACTGTGACGGTCTTCGCGAGGTTCCGCGGCTGGTCGACGTTGAGGCCGCGGAGCCGGGCGATCCGGTAGGCGAGGAGCTGCAGCGGCACGACCGCGAGCGCGGCCTGCAGGAACGCGGGCGTCTTCGGGACGTAGATGACGTCGTCCGCGTGGTGCTGGATGTCCTCGTTGTCGGCGGTCGCGATCGCGATCACGTGCGCGCCGCGCGCCCGCGTCTCCTGGATGTTCGAGACGATCTTGTCGTAGACGTGGATGTTCGTCGCGACGACGACGACCGGCGTGCCCTCGTCGAGCAGCGCGATCGGCCCGTGCTTCATCTCGCCCGCCGAGTACGCGTCGGTCGGGATGTACGAGATCTCCTTCAGCTTGAGCGCGCCCTCGAGGGCGACCGGCAGGCCGATGTGGCGGCCGAGGTAGAGGAAGAACGGCGACTGGTGGAAGCGCTGCGCGATCTGCTCGATCGGGTGCTCGCCGTCGAGGAACTCCTGGATCTTCTCGGGCAGCTCGTGCAGGCGGTCGAGGATGAAGTCGATCTCCTCCTGCGGCAGCGTCCGCCGGATCTCGGCGAGCTTGAGCGCGAGCAGGCTGAGCAGCGCCACCTGGGCGGTGAACGTCTTCGAGGCGGCGACGCCGACCTCCATCCCGCAGCGCGTGTACAGGGTCGCGTCGACCTCGCGCGTGATCTGCGTCCCCATCAGGTTCGTGATCCCGAGCGTGCGGGCGCCGCTCTCGCGGGCCAGCTTGACCGCGTTGACGGTGTCGCGCGACTCGCCCGACTGCGAGATGCCGATCACGAGCGTGTCCTTCGTCAGGACGGGGTTGCGGTAGATCCACTCGCTCGCGATGTCCGGCTCGACCGGCACCCGCGCCCACTCCTCGATGATGTAGCGGCCGACGACGCCGGCGTGGTACGAGGTGCCGGCGGCGACGATCACGATCCGGCGCAGGTTGCGGATCTCCAGCTCGTCGAGCCCGAGCGCGTCGAGCAGGAGCTCGTGGCCGCGGACACGGTCGCCGATCGTCTCGCGGACCGCCTCCGGCTGCTCGTAGATCTCCTTGAGCATGAACGTCTCGTAGCCGCCCTTCTCGGCGCTCTCCTCGTCCCAGTCGATCTCCTGGGCGAGAGGCGTGGGCACCTCCTCGCCGCCGACGAAGAAGCGGACCGCGTCGGGCGTGATCTCGACGATGTCGCCGTCGTCGGGGAAGACCACCTGGCGCGTCTCGGAGAGGAAGGCTGCGATGGACGAGGCGAGGAAGTTCTCGCCCTCGCCGATCCCGACGACGAGCGGCGTCTGGCAGCGGACGCCGACGAGCAGGTCGGGATGGTCGTGGTGGATGGCGACGATCGAGAAGTGGCCCTCGAGCTGCGGGTAGGCGCGGATCATCGCCTGGGCGAGGTCGCCGTCGTACTCGCGCTCGAGCAGGTGGACGACCACCTCGGCGTCGGTCTCGGACGTGAACTCGTGGCCGTCGGCGGCGAGCTGCGCCCTCAGCTCGCGGTAGTTCTCGACGATGCCGTTGAGGACGATCGCGATCTTCGAGGCGTCGCAGCCGGTGAGCGGGTGCGCGTTCCGCTCGGTGACGCCGCCGTGGGTCGCCCAGCGGGTGTGGCCGAGGCCGTGGCGGGCGGTCGAGCCGTTCGTGCCGGCCGCCTCGACGAGGTTCTGGAGGTTGCCGACGGCGCGGACGTAGTCGAGCCCGTCCGCCTCGCGCAGCGCGATGCCCGCGGAGTCGTAGCCGCGGTACTCGAGACGGCGCAACCCCTCCAGGAGCAGGGGCTTCGCCTCCCTCGAGCCGACGTATCCGATGATTCCGCACATCGTCTCGGTCCTTTCCCCGCCAGGGGAGAAACTCCCCCCGGAAACGCGTCGAGCCCGGCTATGCGACCTCCCGCGGCGTCGCGGTCCGGTCAGCCGAGCTCTCGTGTCACCAGCACGGCGATCCTAGCACAGAGGCTCTCGGCCTCCTCCCGCGTCTCCGCCTCCGCGAGCACCCGGACGACCGGTTCCGTGCCGGACGGACGGACGAGCACGCGGCCGCTGCCGGCGAGGTCCGAGTTGAGCTCGCCGACTTCCGCGAGCAGGGCCTCCGGGAGCGGCCCACGGCCGGCCCGGGGAAGGTTCTTCTTCACCTGCGGGAAGCGCGGCATCACCGCCGCCGCCTCGGAGAGCGGCCGGCCGTCGAGCGCGCCGCAGAGCAGCAGCGCGGCGACGAGGCCGTCGCCGCTGACGTGGCCGTCGAGGTAGATGACGTGGCCGGACTGCTCGCCGCCGAGGAGCGCCCCCTCGCGCCGGAGCGCCTCGAGCACGTAGCGGTCGCCGACGTCGGTCGTGTGGACGCGGACGCCCCGCTCCTCCATCAGGCGGTGGAAGCCGAGGTTCGTCATCGAGGTGACGGCGACGGCGTCGACGCCGAGGTGGAGGGCGAGGATCGCGACGATCTGGTCGCCGTCGAGCGGCTCGCCGCGCTCGTCGACCGCGAGCATCCGGTCGCCGTCGCCGTCGAAGGCGACGCCGAGCTGGAACCCTCCCGCGCGCACCGTCGCGGCGAGGGCGTCGAGGTCGGTGGCGCCGCAGCCGACGTTGATGTTCGAGCCGTCGGGCGAGTCGCCGATCGCGACGACCTCGGCGCCGAGCTGCTCGAACGCGCGGGGGGCGAGCCCGGAGTAGGCGCCGTTCGCGCAGTCGACGGCGATGCGGAGACCGGTCAGGTCGGGCGCGAACCGCTCGAGCACGTGCTCGAGATAGCTGTCGGCGGCGACCTCGACCCGGTCGATCTCGCCGACCGCTCCCGTCGGCGGGGCGTCGAGGAGCGCCTCGATCTCCTCCTCGACGGCGTCGGAGAGCTTGCGCCCCTCGCGGTCGAAGAACTTGACGCCGTTGTACTCGGGCGGGTTGTGGGAGGCGGAGATGACGACGCCGAGGTCGAGCCGGAGCAGCGCCACTGCGGGGGTCGGCACGACGCCGGCAAGCACCGCGACGCCGCCCGCCGAGGCGACCCCGCGCGCGAACGCCTCCTCCAGCTCGGCGCCCGAGGCGCGCGTGTCGCGGCCGACGAAGACGCGGCCGCCGCCCGACCAGAGCGACGCCGCCCGCCCGAGGCGCTCGACGAGGTCGGGCGTGATCAGCTCGCCGACGATCCCGCGGACGCCGTCCGTTCCGAAGTACTGCCTCGGCACGGGGCGGGACGATAGCGGCTCAGATCGTCACGACCAGCTTCCCACGGACGTGCCCCTCGGCGAACGCGCGCATCGCCTCGGCGGCGTCGGCGAGCTCGTAGGTGCGGTCGATCCGCGGCGTCAGGCGGCCGTCCGCGAGCAGCTCGGCGAGGAACTCCAGGTCGGGGAGGCGGAGCTTCGTGATGAAGAAGGCGGCGGGACGGCGCCCGGCGCGCGACGCGAGCCAGAGCGCGGCGATGTGCGGGAGGAGGAACCGGCTGCCGTGCGCGCCGACGACGACGAGCCGACCGTGCGGCGAGAGGATGCGCCGCAGCGAGCGCCACGAGTGGCCGCCGGCGACGTCGAGGATCAGGTCGAAGCGCGCGCCGCCCCGCGTGACGTCCTCCCGCGTGTAGTCGACCGCCTCGTCGGCCCCGAGCTGCCGCGCCTGCTCGAGGTTGCGCGTGGAGCAGACGGCGGTGACGTGGCCGCCGAGCGCCTTCGCGATCTGGATCGCGAGCGTCCCGACCCCGCCGGAGCCGCCGTTCACGAGCACGCGCTCGCCGGGCCGGAGCCGTCCGTGGTCCCGGAGTCCCTGCAGCGCCGTCAGGCCGGCGACCGGGAGCGTCGCCGCCTCCTCGAAGCTCGCGCCCGCCGGCTTGCGGACGATCGTCTTCGTGCACACGTACTCGGCGAGCGCGCCCGAGCGCGCGCCGATGACCTCGTCTCCGGGTGCGAAGCCCGCGAGCTCCGCGCCGACCGCCTCGACGACACCTGCGAAGTCGGTGCCGAGGAGCCGGTCTCGCGGGCGGAGCAGCGCGCGACCTCGTGTGGGCAGGGGGCGTCCGTGCAGCGTGTGCAGGTCGACCTTGTTGAGCGAGGCGGCGCGGACGCGCACGAGCGCGCGGTCGGCCTCGAGCGCCGGCCGCTCGACCTCCTCGACCCGCAGGACCTCCGGGCCGCCGTACCGATGCCGTGCAAGCGCCTTCACGCCGACTCCTTCCATACGCCGTAAGCTTACGGCGTAAGATCACATACGGCGTAAGCTATGTCAATGGCGACGACGAAGCGCAAGCCGCTGAGCCGCGACCGCATCCTCGCCGCGGCGCTCGCCGTCGCCGACGAGCAGGGCATCGAGGCGCTCTCGATGCGCAAGCTCGGCCAGACGCTCGGCTTCGAGGCGATGTCGCTCTACAACCACGTCGCCTCGAAGGACGACCTGCTCGACGGGATCCTCGACCTCGTGCTCGCCGAGATGGACCCGCCGGCGCCGGACGGCGGCCTGCCGGCGATCAGGCGCAGCGCGGTGGCGGCGCACGAGGCGCTGCGGCGGCATCCGTGGGCGGCGCAGCTGCTGATGCTGCCGGGGCACGTCCGCCCCGCCCGCCTCGCCTACATGGAGGCGCTGCTGGCGTGCCTGCGCGGCGCCGGCTTCTCCGCCGACGTCACCTATCACGCCTACCACGTCGTCGACGCGCACATCGTCGGCTTCTCGCTCTGGCAGGCGAGCCACTCGGCCGCGCCCGCGAACGTCGAGGACATGCGCGAGTGGTTCGAGCGGATGATCCCGGCCGAGACCTTCCCGAACCTCCACGAGCACGGGCTGCAGCACATGCACGACGGCCCGCACCGCGAGCTGAGCGCGTTCGAGTTCGCGCTCGACCTGCTGCTCGAGAGCCTCGCGAAGCTGCGCGCGAAGACGCGCTAGCGCTTCGAGAACTGCGGCGCCTTGCGCGCCTTGTGCAGGCCGGCCTTCTTGCGCTCGACCTGGCGCGCGTCGCGCGTGAGGAAGCCCTCGCGCTTGAGCGGCACGCGCAGCTCCGGGTTCGCCTCGACGAGCGCGCGGGCGATGCCGTGGCGAACCGCCCCGGCCTGGCCGGTGAGCCCGCCGCCGTGGACGCGCACGCGCAGGTCGTACTGGCCCTCGAGACCGGCGACCTTGAGCGGCGACATCGCGATCGTCTTCCAGACCGCGCGCGGGAAGTACTCGTCGATCGTGCGCCCGTTCACCCAGGTCGCGCCGTCGCCCGGCCGCAGGATCACGCGCGCGACCGAGGTCTTGCGCTTGCCGGTGCCGCGGTACTGCGCGATCTGACTCACTTCGACTCCAGGTTCAGGGGACGGGGGTTCTGGGCCGTGTGCGGATGCTCGGGCCCGGCGTAGATCTTCAGCTTCGTCAGCTGCTGGCGCGCCAGCCGGTTCTTCGGGAGCATGCCCTTGACCGCGATGCGGATGACCTCGGTCGGGCGCCGCTCGAGCTGGTCGCGCAGCGTGCGGCTGCGCAGACCACCCGGGTAGCCGGAGTGCCGGTAGTAGCGCTTCTGGTCGAGCTTGTTGCCGGTCACCGCGATCTTCTCGGCGTTGACGACGACGACGAAGTCGCCGGTGTCGACGTGCGGCGTGTACTGCGGCTTGCGCTTGCCGCGCAGCGTGTCGGCGATCTGGGTCGCGAGCCGGCCCAGGGTCTGCCCCTCGGCGTCCACGACGTACCAGTCGCGTGCGATCTCTCCCGGCTTTGCGCTGTAGGTCTTCATACAGAGAAAGGGGCGGACACGGGTGCCCGCCGGCGGCGGATTGTAGCGAAAAGCCGCTCCCGCGGTCAGTCTGCCGGCGAGAGCACGGGCGCCGGCCCCGCGCGGCGCACGAGCAGCAGGAGCGCCGGGAAGGCGGCGAAGACGGCTGCGGCGAGCGCGAGCACGGCGGCGCCCCAGGCGCTGTAGACGAGGCCGCCGACGAGCGCGAGGCCGGCGGCGACGAGGCTGGAGACGAGGTCGGAGAAGCCCACGAGTCGGCCGCGCTCCGAGGTGGCGGTGAGCGCGACGAGCTCCGTGGTCGCGGCGACGTACGAGAAGTTCCAGCCGAGCCCGAGTCCGAGCAGCGCCAGGCTCATCCCCGCGACACCGCCCGTCCAGGCGAAGACGACGTTCGAGAGCGCCATCAGGAGCAGCCCGACGACGAGGGGCGGCCTGCGTCCGAAGCGGTCGATCACGTCGCCGACGACGAGCACGAGCCCGTACATGCCGACGATGTGGACGCTGATCATGGTGAAGACGTCGCCCTGGTGGTGGCCGCGGCCGACCGCGACGTAGCCGGCGAGGTTCATCACGCCCGCCATGACCGCGAAGCTGGCGACCGCGGCCAGCAGCGCCTGCGGGACGCCCGGCCGGAGCAGGATCTCGCGCAGTGGCGCGGCCGGGCCGCTGTCGTCGCGCTCGGCCGGGTAGGTGCGGGCGATCTCCTTCGGGTCGGGCTTCACCTGCGACGCGACGACGAGGCCGAGGAGCATGAACGGGATGCCGAGCAGCCACGGCCAGGCGAGCGCGTGCGCGGTCGCGGCGCGGTTGCCGAAGAGCGGGCCGAAGAGGACGGGCCCCCAGATCGCGCCGGAGACGGCGCCGAAGAGCACGAACGAGATGCCGCGGGCGCGCCGCTCGGGCGGGAACATCTCGGCGGCGGCCGCGCGCGAGAGCTGGACGACCGCGCCGGACGCGCCCACGAGCGCGAGCCCGAGTCCGACGAGCTCCGCCGAGCTGAACCGGCAGCCGCCCGCGACGACCGCGCAGCCGGCGGCGCCGGCGACGAAGGCGGCGCGGATCACCGGCATCCGCCCCACCCGGTCCATCAGCCGGCCGGCAGGGCCGACCGCGGCGGCGCCCGCGGCGAGGAAGATCGCCGGTCCGAGTCCGAGGATCCCCGTGATCCCGGTGACGGCGACGAGCGTCAGCGAGCTGAGCGCGGCCGCGAGCTGGAACATCCCCGAGTTGCAGACGAGCGCGCCCGCGAGAAGGAACGCGTTCCGGCGGACGGCGGGGTTCACGCTTCGAGCATACGCCGCAGACCGAGCGCGAAGGCAGCCGCGCCGCCGTGCGCGGGATGGCGGACGTACGGCGCGCCGAGCTCGGCCGCGGCGAGCCGGCCGACGGCGACGACACGCCGGCCCCGGACGACCTCGGCGAGGAACGGCCGCGCGGCGCGGACCTCGTCGCGGGTCGGCCGTCGGTTCGAGCGCTCGGTTCCCGGGTGCGTCGGCACGACGTTCCAGAGCAGGACCGACTCCTCGAGCCCGAGCTCGAGCAGGGTGCGGTGGACGACGGTGGCGGTCGCCTCGGCAGGCCCCGAGCCGGTGAGCTGGCGCTCGGAGGTGAACGGGACGCCGCTGAGACGGGCGCCCCGGTAGCCGGCCGCCTCGCCGACGAGGACGACCGGCGCGTCCGCCCGGGAGGCGAGATGCTCGCGCAGCCGCTCGCGGCGGAGCTCGGAGTCCGCGTACTGGTTGAACGTGGCGCCGATGCGCGCCGCGGCGAGCGTGTCTACGAGGTCCACGTGTTCCAGCGCACGGGCTCGTCGAGGGCACGCCGCCGCTGCGTCCCCCGCGAGGTGCGCCTGCTCCACTCGGGATCGGGCGCGGGCGGGCCGATCGTCGCGCCGGCGCCGATGCGGATGTCCCGTGCGACGTGCTCGCCCGTGCGGTGACGGGCCATCCGCCGCGGACGAAACAGCTCGCGGAACTCCATCGGCCGAGACTACGCCAAGGCACGAGGAGCTGTTACGAAGTTGCCAGGAAGTCGACGCACACACTCGCGCATAGTCGACCCGTGTCGTTCTTCGCGAGACTTGCTCAGCGGCTCCAGTCTGATCAGAGCAGGTCAGATCGTCAGACCAGACTTGCTCTGTACAACACCTACGACGCGCGCACGCTCTTCTCCGAGCTGCTGGAGCGCGTTCGTTCGGGCGAGGAGATCGTGATCGGACGAGCCGGCGATCCGATCGCGAAGCTGGTGCCGTACGCCGGCGAGGAGACGAAGCCCGGCGTGTTCCGAGCCCACGTGTACGTCCACGACCGGCGCGCCGGCGACGGCGCGGGCCGACCGACCTAGCTGTCGGCTACTCCCACTCGATCGTCGCGGGCGGCTTCGAGGTGACGTCGAGGACGACCCGGTTGACGCCCGGGATCTCGTTCACGACGCGGCTCGAGATCGTCTCGATCAGGTCGTACGGAAGCCGGGCCCAGTCGGCGGTCATCGCATCGTCGCTCGTCACGGCCCGGATCACGACCGGATAGCCGTACGTCCGCTCGTCGCCCTGGACGCCGACCGAGCGGATCGCGGGCAGGACGGCGAACGACTGCCAGAGGTCGCGGTAGAGCCCCGCCCGCCGGACCTCCTCCTGCAGGATCGCGTCCGCCTCGCGCAGGATCTCGAGCCGTTCGCCGGTGACGTCGCCGATGATCCGGATCGCGAGGCCGGGGCCCGGGAACGGCTGCCGCCAGACCATCCGCTCGGGCATGCCGAGCTCCTCGCCCACGTGGCGCACCTCGTCCTTGAAGAGCAGCCGCAGCGGCTCGACGAGCTTCATCTGCATGTCGTCGGGCAGCCCGCCGACGTTGTGGTGCGACTTGATCGTCGCGGCGACGCCCTCGGTTCCGCCCGACTCGATCACGTCCGAGTAGAGCGTCCCCTGGACGAGCCAGCGCACGTCGCCGAGCTTGCCGGCCTCCTCCTCGAAGACGCGGATGAACTCGCGGCCGATGATCTTGCGCTTCTGCTCCGGATCCTCGACGCCGGCGAGCAGCTCGAGAAAACGCTGTTGCGCCTGCACATGGACGAGCGGCACGTGGAAGTGCTCGCCAAACGTCTCGACCACCTGCTCGGCCTCGTCCTTGCGGAGCATCCCGTGGTCGACGAAGACGCAGGTCAGCTGGTCGCCGACCGCCTTGTGGACGAGCAGCGCCGCCACCGCCGAGTCGACCCCGCCGGAGAGCGCGCAGAGGATCCGCTCGGAGCCGACCTGGGCGCGGATGCGCTCGACCTGCTCCTCGATCACGGCCGCCGGAGTCCAGGCGGGCGGCGCGTCGGCGGCGTCGTAGAGGAAGTTCTTCAGCACGTCCATCCCGTGCGGCGTGTGCACGACCTCCGGGTGGAACTGGACGCCGTAGAGCCCACGCTCCGGCGCCTCGAACGCGGCGACCGGCGTCGCGGCCGACGTGGCGACGACCCGCGCGCCCTCGGGCGCGGCGACGACCGTGTCGCGATGCGACATCCAGACGGTCTGCTCCTTAGGCGTGTCCCTGAGCAGCCGCGACTCCTCGGCGTGCATCTCCGTCTTGCCGAACTCCGAGACGCCCGTGCGGTCGACGCGGCCGCCGAGCTCGAGCGCCATCAGCTGCGCGCCGTAGCAGATGCCGAGCGTCGGGACGCCGAGCTCGAAGAGACCCGGATCGACACGCGGCGCGCCGTCGGCGTACACCGACGCGGGGCCGCCGCTCAGGACGATCGCGTACGGGTTCCGCGCGCGCACCGCCTCCGGCGAGATCGTGTGCCCGACGAGCTCCGAGTAGACGCGACACTCGCGGACGCGGCGCGCGATCAGCTGCGAGTACTGGCCGCCGAGATCGATGACGAGAACCGGCCGGTCCTCCGGACCGGGAAACGGCACGACGTTGGTCGGCTCAGCGGCGATAGTTCGGCGCCTCTTTCGTGATCGTCACGTCGTGCGGATGCGACTCGCGCAGGCCCGCCGCCGTGATCCGCACGAAGCGCGCCTGCTTCATCTCCTCGACCGTCGCGGCGCCGCAGTAGCCCATCGCCTGGCGGAGGCCGCCGACGAGCTGGTGGACGACGTGCTGGAGCGGCCCCTTGTACGCGGTCCGGCCCTCGATCCCCTCGGGGATCAGCTTCTCGACGTCCTCGACGTCGCCCTGGAAGTACCTGTCCTTCGAGAACGAGCGCGCCTTCATCGCGCCGAGCGAGCCCATCCCGCGGTACTCCTTGAAGCGCTCGCCCTGGACGAGGATCACGTCGCCCGGCGACTCCTCGACGCCGGCCAGCAGCGAGCCGAGCATGACCGCGTCCGCGCCGGCGCCGATCGCCTTCGCGAGGTCGCCCGACGAGGTCATGCCGCCGTCGGCGACGACGGGGACGCCATGGCGGATCGCGTACTCGGCGCACTCGAACACCGCGGTGATCTGCGGCACGCCGACGCCGGCGACGACTCGGGTCGTGCAGATCGAGCCGGGCCCGATCCCGACCTTGATCGCGTCCGCTCCGGCGTCGATCAGCGCCTCGGCCGCCTCGGCGGTCGCGATGTTGCCCGCGATCACCTGCACGTCCCACTCGTCCTTGACCCGCCGCACCATCTCGACGACCGCGCGCGAGTGCCCGTGCGCGGTGTCGACGACGAGCACGTCCGCCTCGGCGTCGACGAGCGCGCCCGCGCGCTCGAACGCGTCCGGCCCCACCCCGACGGCTGCGCCGACCCGCAGCCGGCCCTGCTCGTCCTTCGTCGAGAGCGGGAACTCGATCCGCTTGCGGATGTCCTTGACGGTGATCAGGCCCTTGAGGCGGCCGTCGGCGTCGACGACCGGGAGCTTCTCGATCTTGTGCCGGTGGAGGATCTCGTTCGCCTCGTCGAGCGTCGTGCCGACGGGCGCCGTGACGAGGTTGCGCGCGGTCATCAGCGCCGACACCGGCTGGCGTGTGTTCGACTCGAAGCGGAGGTCGCGGTTCGTGAGGATGCCGACGAGCACGCCGGTCTCGTCCGTGATCGGCACGCCCGAGATCCGGTAGCGCTCCATCAGCGCGAGCGCGTCGGCGACCGAGTCGTCGGGGCGCAGCGTGACGGGCTCGACGATCATCCCCGACTCCGACCGCTTCACCTTGTCGACCTCGGCCGCCTGGTCCGCGATCGAGAGGTTGCGATGGATCACGCCGAGCCCGCCGTTGCGCGCCCTCGCGATGGCGA
>DASSNM010000031.1:0-29402 GCA_035688025.1 Gaiellaceae bacterium
GGACGTCGCCGCCTGCGCCGAGCGCGCCCACGGGATCAACGTCAAGCTCGCGAAGTCGGGCGGGATCCGCGAGGCCGTGCGCATGGTGCACGCCGCCCGCGGGCTCGGGCTCGGCTGCATGCTCGGCTGCATGGTCGAGTCCGGCCTCGGCATCGCCGCCGGCGCCGCGGTCGCGAGCCTGTTCGACCACGTCGACCTCGACGGCAACGTGCTCCTCCGCCACGACCCGTGGCCCGGCGTGCAGCTCGCCGACGGCGTCCAGCTCCCCGCCGAGGCGCCCGGGCTCGGCGTCGCGCCCGCGTGAGCGAGACGCGCTACCTGATCCTCGCCGAGGGCTTCTCGGACGACCGCCACTACGGCAAGACGATGTGGGGCGTCCTGCGCTACCGGCGCGACGCCGTCGTCGCGATCCTCGACTCGGCGCGGGCGGGGGAGACGACCGAGGGAATCCCGGTCGTCGGGAACGTGAACGAGGCGCTCTGCTTCGGCCCGACGACGGCGCTCGTCGGCGTCGCCACCCAGGGCGGCCGCCTCCCGCCCGCCTGGATCGAGCTGCTGAAGGCGTGCGTCGCGAAGGGGCTCGACGTCGAGAACGGGCTGCACGTCTTCCTCGCGGACGACCCGGAGCTGCGCGAGCTCGCGGCGCGTCACGGCGTCGAGCTCCGCGACCTCCGCCGGCCGCCCGCCGACCTCTCGACGGTCACGGGCGCGAACCTCGACGTCCCGGCGACGATCGTGCTCACCGTCGGCTCGGACTGCGCGATCGGGAAGATGACGGTCGCGCTCGAGCTCGACCTCGAGGCGCGCCGCCGCGGCGTCCGCTCCGTCTTCGTCCCGACCGGACAGACCGGGATCGCGATCGCCGGCTGGGGCATCTCCGTCGACGCTGTCGTCGCCGACTTCATCGCGGGCGCCGCCGAGCGGCTCGTCGTCGAGGGGCGCGAGCGCGGCGGCGACCTGCTCTGGGTCGAGGGCCAGGGCGCGCTCCTCCACCCGGTCTACTCGGGCGTGACGCTCGGCCTCTACCACGGCAGCGCGCCGCACCTGCTCGTCCTCTGCCACGAGTCGGCCCGGGACGAGATCGAGGGCGCGCACGGCGGGCCGCACCCGATCCCGCCGCTCGCCGAGCTCGTCGCGCTGCACGAGCGGATCGCGCTGCCGGCGCGGCCGTCGCGCGTCGTCGCGGTGGCGCTCAACACGCGGCGGCTCGACGAGGACGCCGCCCGCGAGGCGGTCGCCGCGGCCGAGCGCGAGACCGGTCTCCCCGCGTCGGACCCCGTGCGCTTCGGCGCCGCGCCGATCGTCGACGCGGTGCTCGCCGCAAGGGGGTAGGTCCCGGATGGCGAACGGATAGGTCTGACGGCCTCTTGAACTCGTCCGGCTGCGGCGATTCACTTGAGGCGAACCAGACCGGTCGAATTCAGAGGGGGCATCAACTTGAAGAAGCTGTTGGCAGCCGCGGCTCTCGCCTGTGCGCTGCTCTCTGTGGCGGCAGCAGGCGCTGCTCCGGGCAAGGGTCACGTCAAGCACGCGACCACGACACATCAGGCGGCGAAGGGCGAGCACGCCGGCAAGGCGAAGCACGCCCCGAAGAAGCCGAAGCAGACGGCGGGTGCGGCGACGACGATCTCGGTCGCGGACGCGCCCGCGCTCAACTGGGGCGTCGCCGACGACGCCTCGAAGTACGCGAACGACGGCGGCTCGTGGTTCTACGGCCAGCTCAAGGGCGCGAACCTGACGGAGAACCGCTGGACGCTCGCGTGGAACCCGAGCAACCCGACGGCGATCACCGAGCTCCCGTTCGTCCAGCGGGCTGCGCCGATCGCGCAGGCCGCCGGCATCCACGTCGTGATCGCGCTCTACGCGGGCACGAACGGCACCTCGACGCCGGACGCGAACCACCACGACGCGACCGCCTTCTGCACGTGGGCGAAGCTCGTCGCCCAGACCGTCAAGGTCTGGGGGATCCGGGACTTCATCGTCTGGAACGAGCCGAGCTCGACGCTCTACTGGAACCCGCAGAAGAGCGGCGACAGCGACGTTGCGGCGGCGCCGTACGAGAACCTGCTCGCCACCTGCTACGACTCGCTCCACTCGCTGGACGGCGGCGGCTGGACGGCGAACGTGATCGGCATGGGCCTCTCGGCGAAGGCGTCGAAGAACACGTCGAACCAGCCGCTCGCGTTCCTCCGCGACGTCGGCGCGGCGTACAAGGCGTCCGGCCGGGCGACGCCGATCATGGATCAGCTCGCGCTGCACCCGTACCCGTTCCCGTCGTCGACTCCGTCGCCGGACAAGGGCTACACGAACACGCCCGACGCGTACGGCCCGCCGGACCTCGACCGCGTCAAGCAGGCGGTGTACGACGCGTTCAACGGCACCGGCCAGCCGACGACGCTGAACGGCCTCACCTTCCGGCTGGACGAGTTCGGCTGGCAGACGAACCAGACCGGCCAGCCCGGCTACACGGGCACCGAGAACGCGGGCCCGCCCGGCTCGGCCGGCGCGATCGACCAGGCGACCCAGTCGCAGTACCTCCAGCAGGCGGTGCAGATGTTCGCCTGCGACGCGACCGTCACCGACGTCGAGCTGTTCCTGCTGATCGACGAGGCGAACCTCGCCGGCTGGCAGAGCGGCCTGCTGACGACCGGCGGCGAGGGCGTCTCGACCGCGAAGCAGGCGTACGGCGACCTCGCCCCGAAGTTCGCCCAGGGCCGCGCCGCCTGCACCACCGGCGTCAAGACCTGGTCGCCCGCCGGCTCGTCCGGCGCCGGCGGCAACAAGGGCGGCGGCTCCGGCTCGACCGGCAAGGGCTCCGGGAAGGGCTCGGCCGGCAAGGGCACGACCGGCAAGTCCGCCGGCAAGTCCTCGGGCGCCTGCACGAAGAAGACGAAGCTGAAGAAGGGCTACGTCTGCAAGAACGGCAAGGTCGCGAAGAAGGCCAAGCCGAAGCCGAAGAAGCACTGAGCCTCGGCTCGAACGAGACCGCGCGCGGGGGAGCCGAGAGGTTCCCCCGCCGCGTCTCGGGGTAGCGTCGGCGGCGTGCAGGTCGCCGTCGTCGCCGACACGCACCTCCCGCGCGGCGCGCGCCGCCTGCCGGACGCGTGCGTCGCCCGGCTGCGTGCGGCCGACCTGATCCTGCACGCGGGCGACCTGGTCGCCGTCTCGGTGCTCGACGAGCTGCGCGGCCTGGGGCCGCCGGTGCACGCCGTCCACGGGAACGTCGACACGCCCGAGCTGCGCGGGCTGCTGCCGAAGGAGCTCGTCGTCGAGGCGGACGGCGCCCGCATCGGCATGACCCACGTCGCGGGGCCGCGGGCGGGGCGGGAGGAGCGGCTGGCCCGGCGCTTCCCCGGCTGCAGCGCGATCGTCTACGGGCACACGCACGAGCCGCAGGTCGAGCGGCACGGCGAGGTCTGGATCCTCAACCCGGGCTCGCCGACCGAGCGCCGCCGGGCGCCCGCGCACACGATGCTCCTGCTCGAGGTGACGGCGGGGCGGATCCGGCCGGATCTGCTCGTGCTCGACCCTTGACACGAACAGGCGTTCGTGTCTACTATGGCGAACACATGTTCGCGAAGCTCCTGATTCTGCTCGTCGCCGCCGCGCTCGTCGTCGGCATGGCCGCGCGCACGTCGCACGGCGCAGGGCCGGAGCGCACGTACGTCGTCAAGCCGGCCGACACGCTCTGGTCGATCGCATCGCGCACGTACGCGGGCGACGTCCGCGAGGGCGTCTGGAAGCTCGAGCAGCGCAACCACCTGCGGAGCGCGACACTCGTGCCAGGCCAGAAGCTCGTGCTGCCCGGCGGCTAGGACGCCGCGGTCGGCACGTCGATGCCGAAGACGTGCACCCGCTCGCCGCGGAAGCGGCGCTGCTCCTCGTCCCAGGGGAACCAGATCACGACCTTCCACTGCAGGCGCTCGCCGCTCGGCTCGAGCCCGAGCCAGGGCGCGGCGTGCGTGGCGGAGACGTCCGCCTCCTCGCAGACTCCCTGCGGGCCGATGACGATGTCGGTCAGGTCGAAGCGGATGTCCGGGAACGCGGTCAGCAGCTCCGTGTAGAAGCGCGCCGCCCCCTCGTGGCCCTCCCAGCGGTGCCCGGTCTGGACGAGCTCGTAGACGCAGTCCGGCGTCAGCGTCGAGATCAGCCCCGGCAGGTCGCGTGCGTCCTCGGCGATCGAGTGCCGCTTGTACAGCTCCCGGATCTCCGCGTACCCCTCCGGCGTGATCTCGCGCCGGTAGATCTCGAGCAGGGTCGGGTCGGCCACGACCCGGGGAGCCTACAACGCGAGCGCTTCGACGAGCGGCTCGTCGGGCGCGAGGACGTCGGGCGCGCGATGGAGCACCCGCACGAACGCGTCGACGACCGCCGGGGCGAACTGCGTCCCGCGGTTGCGGCGGATCTCCTCGGCCGCGTCCTCGAGCGGCCGCGCCGGGCTGTACGGGCGATCGGTGGTCATCGCGTCCCAGGCGTCGGCGAGGCCGACGACCGCCGCCTCGACCGGGATCTCGTCGCCGGCCAGGCCGCCGGGGTAGCCGCGCCCGTCCCAGCGCTCGTGGTGGTGCCGGATCGCGGGCACCGCGTCGTGGAGCCGGTGCAGCCGCCCCACGATCCGGGCGCCGTCGTCGGGGTGGCGCTTGATCAGCTCGTACTCGTCGTCGGTCAGCCGGTCCGGCTTCGTCAGGATGGCGTCGGGGACGCCGAGCTTGCCGATGTCGTGGAAGAGGCCGGCGAAGCGGAGCGCGTCGAGCTTCTCCGCGTCGAGGCCGAGCTCGGCGCCGAGCGCGAGCGCGATCCGCTGCACCCGCTGCGAGTGCCCGGCGGTGTAGGGATCCTTCGCGTCGACGGTCGCGTTGAGCGTCTCGACCGCCTCGAGCGCGCTCTCCTCGAGGCTCGCCGAGTACGCGCGCAGCTCCTCGTTCTGGCGCTGCAGCAGCCGCGAGGCGCCGCGGACGAGGAGCGCCAGCGCGCCCCAGAGCGCGAGGAAGACGACGCCGAGCGCCGTCCAGATCATCCGCCGCCGCGAGCCGATCAGGCTGTCGACCGCCGCCGGGTTCGCGTAGATCTCGTAGGCGCCGATCGGCCGCCTGGCGGCGCCGGCTGTGAGCGGCGCGTAGACCTGGAAGAGCCGCGCGAAGCCGAGCTTGCTCTCGACCGCGTTCTCGCCGTCCGAGTTCGCGTTGACGACGCCGGCGGACGTCTGGCCGCGCAGCGCGGTCGCGAGGTCCTCGTCGACCGCGAAGCGGCGACCGATCCGCTGCGGCGCGAGGTTCGTCCAGACGAGCGTGCCGTCCGCGCGCCAGACCTTGACCGAGACGATGTCCGGGTCGAGGCGGAACGCGTTCCGGATCGCCTGGTCGCCCCAGCGGGTGACGACGAGCCGGCCGTCCTTGACGAGCGTCGGCCGCGCCACGCCGTCCACGTAGAGCAGGAGCTTCGAGCGCGCGCCGTCGAGCGCCTCCGACTGCAGGGTGCGCTGCAGCGACCAGCCGAGGAGCGCGCCGCCGGCGACGAGGATCGCCGCGGAGGCGAAGAGGAAGACGTGCAGGAGCGTGAGCGAGCGCTCCCATCCCCGTCGCCGCATCCGCCATACGGTCACGATCGTGCTTATCGGCGCGACCCCGCGATCGGATTAGCGCTCTTAGCCGCTTCATAGAATCGTCCCGTGGACCTCGACCTCGTCTTCCTCGGCACGGCCGGCTCGATGCCGAGCGCGCAGCGCGCGCCGACGGCGCTCCTGCTCCGCCGGGGCGGCGAGCGACTGCTGTTCGACTGCGCGGAGGGGACGCAGCGCCAGCTGCAGCGCTCGACGGTCGGCCTGCCGGAGCTCGAGGACGTCTTCCTGACCCACTTCCACGGCGACCACTTCCTCGGCCTGCCGGGGATGCTGAAGACGTTCGCGCTCCGCGGGCGCGAGGAGACGCCGCTCACGGTCTACGGGCCGCGCGGGCTCCGCGACCTCTTCAGGCAGCTGCGGCCGTTCGTCGGCCGGCTCCCGTACCCGCTCACGCTCGTCGAGCTGGCGGCCGGCGAGGCGGTCGAGCGCGACGAGTACCGGATCGAGGCGTTCGCGGTCGACCACGGCGTCAGCGCGCTCGGCTACGCGCTCGTCGAGGACGACCGGCCGGGCGAGTTCGACGCGGCGGCGGCGGACGCGCTCGGCGTTCCCTTCGGGCCGGAGCGGGGGCTGCTGCAGAAGGGCGAGTCGGTGACGCTCCCCGACGGGCGCACGATCACGCCGGACGCGCTGGTGGGGGAGCCGCGGCGCGGCCGCCGGGTCGTGCTCAGCGGCGACACGGCGCCGTCACCGCGGGTCGTCCAGGCGGCGCACCTCGCCGACCTGCTCGTCCACGAGGCGACGTTCCTCTCCGACGAGGCCGGCCGGGCGCGCGAGACGATGCACGCGACCGCGGCCGAGGCCGCCGAGGTGGGGCGGCTGGCGCAGGTCAGGCTGCTCGCGCTCACGCACGTCTCGGCGCGGTACTTCGGCGGAGAGCTGGAGCGAGAGGCGCAGGAGACGTTCGCGGCGACGGTCGTGCCCCGCGACTTCGACGTGATCGAGGTGCCGTTCCCGGAGCGCGGCGAGCCGCGGCTCGTCCGGCGGGGCGCGCGGCCGGCGCGGGAGGCGCGACCGGAGGGCGAGGAAGCGCCTATGATCCCCCCGGCATGAGCAGCATGGTCCAGGTCGCGACCGCGGGCGACGTCGCCGAGGCGGAGGAGCTCCAGGAGATCCTCCGCAACGCGGGGATCGAGTCCACGATCGAGCAGTCGGTCGAGGACGACGCGGTCAACGTGCTCGTGCCCGAGGCGGAGCTCGAGACGGCGCAGGACGCGATCGAGGCGCTGACCGAGCCGGACGACCTCATCTCCGAGCCGTAGCTCGCCGTGGGCGGGCGCGTGCCGGACTTCGGCGCCCGCGCCGCTCGCTACGACGAGCTCCGACCGGCGGACGCGTCGTGGCGCGAGCTGTTCGAGCTGCTCGTCCGCGAGGCCGACCTGCGCGGCCGCCGCGTGCTCGAGGTCGGATGCGGGACCGGGCAGCTCGCGGCGGCGCTCGCGGAGGAGGCGCGGGCGCGCGTGTGGGCGGTCGACGCGGAGCCGGCGATGGTCGAGCTGGCGCGGGGGAGGGGCGTGACGGCGAAGCTCGCGCCGGCGGAGGCGCTGCCGTTCAAGGACGGCTGGTTCGAGCGCGCCGTGATGCGGCTCGTCGTCCACCTGCTCGACCGGGCGCGGGCGCTGCCGGAGCTGCGGCGCGTGCTCGGGCCCGGCGGTCGCGCGGCGATCGCCACCTTCGCGCCCGAGCACTTCGACGGGTTCTGGCTCGCCCGGCTCTTCCCGGGGCTCGAGGCGATCGACCGCGCCCGCTTCCCGCTCGCCGCCGACCTCGAGCGCGAGCTCCGCGACGCCGGCTTCGGCGCGACCCGCGTCGTGCGTCTCTCGCAGCGTCACGAGCTGAGCCGCGAGGTCGCGCTCGAGCGGATCCGCGGGCGTCACATCTCGACGTTCGACCTGCTCGGCGAGGACGAGCTCGCCGCAGGCACCGCGCGTGCCGAGCGCGAGCTGCCGGAGGCGGTCGAGGTGCGGCTCGAGTGGGCCGTCGTCGTCGCAGAGACGTGATGCTCTCGTGACCGTGCTTCGGCAAGCCGAAGGCCGGGGGTTCCGTACAGCGCCTGAGCAGGTCGTGGACCCCAAACCCCGGTGCGTCGGCTTGCCGAAGCACCGTTGTGGATGTGTGACGCGCGTGTGGCGGGAATCGTCGGCTGCGGTACGATCGCTCTCGTGACGACGACGGCGGTCTTCCGTGTCAGGGCACGCGCGTCCCTCGGCGCGGCCGCCTCGCGCTGGGCTGGAAGCGCCGCCGGCGAAGCCGGCGACGCCCGGCCGGAACACCGGCGGCCCTCGGCCGCCTGGGCGCCACTACCTGCGTAGACGCGCGTTCGCGGCACAGCTCGTCCACGACGCCGGCATCACGCCCGGCGAGCTCGTGCTGGACCTCGGCGCGGGCGGCGGCATCCTCACGCGCGCGCTCGCCGCCGCCGGCGCGCGCGTGCTCGCGGTCGAGCTCGACCCGGCCGCGGCGGACGCGCTGCGCCGCCGCTTCGCCGGCGACCCGCGCGTCGACGTCCGCGAGGCCGATGCGACCCGGATCCCGCTGCCACGCGAGCCGTTCTCGGTCGTCGCCAACCTGCCCTTCGCGGCCGGCACGGCGATCCTCCGCCGGCTGCTCGGCGACCCGCGCGTGCCGCTCGACCGGCTCGACGCGATCGTGGAATGGGGTCTCGCGGCCAAGCGCACCGCGGTCTGGCCCTCGACCCTGCTCGGCTGCGCCTGGGGCGCGTGGCACGAGCTGACCGTCGCCCGCCGGGTGCCGCGCGCGTGCTTCGCGCCGCCGCCCTCCGCGGACGCCGCCGTCCTCCGCGCCGTCCGTCGCGCCGACCCGCT
Organism: Gaiellaceae bacterium; assembly: GCA_035688025.1. Taxonomy (GTDB): domain Bacteria; phylum Actinomycetota; class Thermoleophilia; order Gaiellales; family Gaiellaceae; genus Palsa-739. Next base: position 8,446 of record DASSNM010000031.1, read on the forward strand.
CGTCCCGCCGGCGGAGGCGGAGCAGTACCTCGCGCTCCTGCGCCGCTGCTTCGAGGCGCGCGCGCCGCTCGACCGCGTCCTGCCGCGCACGGCCGTCCGCTCCCTCGCGCACGAGCTCGGCTTCGACCCCCGCGCGGAGGCGCGCGACCTCGACGTCCGCCAGTGGGCGGCGCTCTACGCGGCGGTCAGACCTGCCACGCGCCGCCGCGCAGGATCGGCACCTCGGCGCCGCCCTTCGTCACGCCGGTGACCGCGACGTCGTCGGAGCCGATCATGAAGTCGATGTGGACGGCGCTGGCATTGATCCGCTCGACGTCGGCAGGGTCGGCGACCGGGCTCGCGTAGGCGTCCCCGAGCGCGAGGTGGCTGGCCGCGTTCTCGTCGAGCAGCGTCGTGAAGAACGTGCGGCCGAGCTTGCCGATCCGGCTCTCGCGGTCGACGAGCGCGACCTCGCCGAGCCGGGAGCCGCCCTCGTCGGTCCGGCAGCGCGCCCGCAGCGCGTCCGCGTTCCTGTCCGCGTCGATCTCGACCGCGCGGCCGCCCTCGAAGCGGATCCTCAGCCCGTCCACGAGCGACCCCGACACGTCGAGCGGCTTCGTCGCCGTCACGACCCCCTCGGTGCGCTCCGGGTCGGGCGTGGTGTAGAGCTCCTCGGTCGGCAGGTTCGGGACGTGGCGGACGCCGGTGCGCGTGTACGAGGCGCCGCCCTCCTTCGCGAAGCGCGAGCTGGGGAGGAGGCCGACGGTCAGGTCGGTGCCCGGCCCCTCGAAGCGGAGCGCGTCGAGGTCGAGCGCGTCGATGCGGCTCGCGACCTGCCAGATCTCGTCGATCCGCGCCGTCCAGGCGGCCGCCGGATCCGGCTCGTCGAGCCGGCACACGTGCGCGATGTCGGCCCAGAGCGCGTCGAGCGCGGCCGCGGCGTCCAGGTCCGGATAGACGACCTGCGCCCAGCTCTCGGTCGGGAACGGCGAGAGCGTCCAGGCGACCGACCGCTCGTCGATGACGCGGAACACCTCCTCGACCGACGGCAGCCGGTCGCGTCCGGCCCGGCCGGCGTCGACGCCGTCCAGGAGCCCGGGCGGCACGAGCGGGACGAGCACGATCCGCGCGGCGTCGAGCTCGCCCAGGTCGAGCATCCGCCGGCCCGTCCACGGCGGCACGTACGAGAGCGTGTCCTCCGCCGCGAGCTCGGCCCGGATCCGCTTCACGTGCGGGTCGAAGTACGCGACGTCGACGTAGCGGGCGCCGCGCTCGTACGCGGCGCGGGCGATCCGGTGGACGAGCGGCTGCGCCTCCGGCAGCGCCTCGACGGCGACGACCTGGCCGGGCTGCACGTTCGCCCCGACGGACGCGATCAGATCGGCGTAGCGGTCGAGCAGCGTCGGGTCCACGAGGCCGGACGCTAACACCGTTCGCCGCCTCGTCCGCCGCAGGCGCTACAGTCCCCCGCGACACGCACCCCTTTAACCCGGTCCAGCGAGGCCGGAAAGGAGTCGGATGAACACGCACGCCCTCGCCGTGGGCAAGGTCCTCCTGGACGCGGATGCGCTCCAGCGCACGCTTTCCCGGATCGCCCACGAGATCATCGAAGGAAACCCGGACCTGGACGAGGCCGCGCTCGTCGGCATCCAGACGCGCGGCGTCCCGCTCGCGCAGCGGCTCGCGCGGCTGATCGAGGAGCGTGCCGGCGCCGCTCCCGAGCTCGGCGCGGTCGACATCACCTTCTACCGCGACGACGTCACCGTCCGCGGCGGCGAGGCGCCGCTCGCGGCGCAGCCGCTCGTCCGCGAGACGCATCTCGGCTTCCCGCTCGAGGGCAAGACGATCGTCCTCGTCGACGACGTCCTCTACACCGGCCGCACGATCCGGGCGGCGATCGAGGCGCTCTTCGACTACGGCCGCCCGGCCCGCGTCCAGCTCGCCGTCCTCGTCGACCGCGGCCACCGCGAGCTGCCGATCCGTCCCGACTACGTCGGCAAGAACCTCCCGACCGCCCGCGACGAGCGCATCCAGGTGCAGCTCGTCGAGGTGGACGAGGTCGACGCCGTCCTGCTCGTCTCGACGCCCGAGGAGGGAACCCGGTGACAAGCATCCGTCTGGTCAAGGACGAGCTGCGGCCCCCCGAGCCGCCGGGAGGGCCGCCCAGGCGGCACCTGATCTCGGTCGCCGAGCTCCAGCGCGACGACGTGGAGCGGCTGCTCGGCACGGCGAAGAGCTTCGCGACCTCGCTCGAGCGGCACGTGAAGAAGCTGCCGACGCTCAAGGGCCACCTCGTCGTCAACCTCTTCTACGAGTCGTCGACCCGGACCTCGTCGAGCTTCGAGCTCGCGGCGAAGCGGCTCTCCGCGGACACGCTCAACGTCAAGTCGGCGGGCAGCTCGGTGGACAAGGGCGAGTCGCTCAAGGACACCGCGCTCACGCTCGGCGCCTACGACCCGGACGTGATCGTGATCCGGCACCCGCAGATCGGCGCGCCCGAGCTCGTCGCCCGCGTCACCGACGCGCACGTCGTCAACGCCGGCGACGGCAAGCACCAGCACCCGACGCAGGCGCTGCTCGACCTGTACACGATCCAGGAGCAGCTCGGCCGGCTCGAGGGGCTGCACGTCGCGATCGTCGGCGACGTCCTCCACTCACGCGTCGCCCGCTCGCTGCTCCAGGCCTTCCGGCTCGTCGGGATCCACTGCACGCTCGTCGGGCCGCCCGCGCTCCTGCCGCGCGAGCTGCCGGCCGAGACGACCACCGACATCGAGGCGATCCGGGATGCCGACGTCGTCTACGTCCTGCGGATGCAGAACGAGCGGATGCAGGCGGGCGCGAACTACGTGCCGAGCCTGCGCGAGTACAGCGCCCGCTGGGGGATCACGCCCGAGCGGCTGCGGCCCGGGCAGAAGGTCATGCACCCGGGGCCGATGAACCGCGGCGTCGAGATCGACCCGCGCGTCGCCGACTCGGCCGACTCGCTCGTCACCACCGAGGTCCGCTCCGGGCTCGTCGTCCGGATGGCGGTGCTCTACGACGTCCTCACGGGCGGCCCGGTCGGGGTGCGCGCACTCGCTGCGGCGGAGGTCGCGTGATGCTGTTCCGGCGCGACGGCCACACCGCCGACCTGACGATCCGCGGCGCCCGCGTCCTCGACCCGAGCGAGGGCGTGGACGCGATCCTCGACGTGACGATCGAGAACGGGACGATCACCGCGCTCGAGCCGGGCAGCGCCGACCGCGAGGGGCTCCTGCTCGCACCGGCGTTCGTCGACCCGCACGTCCACCTGCGCACCCCCGGCCGGGAGGACGAGGAGACGGTCGCGAGCGGCACCGAGGCGGCGGCGGCGGGCGGCTACTGCGCGATCCTCGCGATGCCGAACACCGACCCGGTCGTCGACTCGGCCGCGACGCTCGGCGCGCTCGTCGAGACGGCCCGGCGCGAGGCGGTCGTTCCCGTCGGCTTCCTGGCGGCGATCACGAAGGGGCAGCGCGGGGAGGAGCTGACCGAGATGGCCGAGCTGGCGGACGCCGGCGCGGTCGCGTTCTCCGACGACGGCATGCCCGTCGCCTCGGCCGGGATGCTGCGGCGCGCGCTCCAGTACGCGTCGATCACCGGCCGCCCGCTCGCCCTCCACTGCGAGGAGCCGACGCTCTCGCACGGCGGCCACGTCCACGAGGGCGTCGTCGCGGCCGAGCTCGGCTTCGCCGGCTACCCCTCCGTCGCGGAGTCGGTCGACGTCGAGCGGAACCTCTCGCTCGCCGCCTACGAGGGGCAGCCCCTGCACGTGCAGCACCTCTCCGCGGCCGAGTCGGTCGCGGCGCTGCGGCGGGCGCGCGAGGCCGGCGTCGCCGCGAGCGGCGAGGTGACGCCGCACCATCTCGTGCTCACCGACGAGGCGGCCCGGACGCTCGACCCGAACGTGAAGATGAACCCGCCGCTGCGCGCGGAGAGCGACCGGCTGGCGCTGCTCGAGGCGCTCCGCGACGGCACGGTCGAGTGCGTCGCGACCGACCACGCACCGCACGCGGCGCACGAGAAGGAGGTGCCGTTCGAGGCGGCGCCGTTCGGGGTCACGGGGCTCGAGACGGCGTTCGCGGCGCTCTACACGCACCTCGTCCTGCCCGGCGTGCTGCCGCTGGAGATCCTGCTCGAGCGGATGTCCGCGGGGCCGGCGCGCGTGTTCGGGCTCGAGCGGCCGCGGATCGCGGTCGGCGCGCCGGCGAACCTCGTCCTGCTCGACCTCGCCCGCACGTGGCGGGTCGGCGACGAGCCGTTCCGGTCGCGCTCCCGCAACTCCTGGCTCCTGGGCGCGACGCTGACCGGGGCGGTCGAGCTGACCGTCGCGGGCGGCGCGCTCGCGCACGAGCGGCCGGCGGTAGCGGCATGAGAGCCGGCTACCTGGCGCTCGCCGACGGGACGGTCTTCCGCGGCGAGTCCGTCGGCGCGGACGGCGTCGCCCTCGGCGAGGCGGTCTTCACGACCGGCATGTCGGGCTACCAGGAGGCGGTCACCGACCCGAGCTTCGAGGACCAGCTCGTCTGCTTCACCGCGCCGATGGTCGGCAACTACGGCGTCGCCGAGGAGCGCTCCGAGTCCGCGACGACGCACGCGCGGGCGGTGCTGATGCGCGAGGCGCGCGGCCCCGCGTGGACGGACTGGCTGCGGGAGCGCGGCGTCGTCGCGCTCACCGGCATCGACACGCGCAGCCTCGTCCTGCACCTGCGCGACGCGGGCTCCGCGCTCGCGGCGGCCGTCGCGGACGAGACGCCGGTCGCGGACGCGGTCGCGCTCGCCGCCGGCCAGCCGCCGATGCTCGGCCGGGCGCTCGTCGCCGGCGTCTCGACGAAGGAGCCGTACGTCTTCGCGCCCGAGGGCCGCGTGCGCGTCGCGGTCGTCGACTACGGCGTCAAGAACTCGGTGCTGCGGCGGCTCGCGAAGGCGGGCGCCGCGGTCACGGTCTACCCGCACGACGTCGACGCGGACGAGCTCGCCGGCTTCGACGGCGTCCTGCTCTCGCCGGGCCCAGGCGACCCGGAGCCGCTCGTCGCCGAGACCGCGACCGTGCGGGAGCTCGTCGGCCGCACGAACGTGATGGGCATCTGCCTCGGCCACCAGCTGCTCGCCATGGCGACCGGCCACGAGACGTTCAAGCTCCCGTTCGGCCACCGCGGCTCGAACCATCCGGTGCTGGAGCGGCGCAGCGGCCGCGTACTCGTCACGAGCCAGAACCACGGCTTCGCCGTCCGCGCGACCGACGCCGCCGAGGCGTCGCACCTGTCGCTCTACGACGAGACGGTCGAGGGGCTCGACTTCCCGGAGCTGCGGGCGCGCTCGCTGCAGTTCCACCCGGAGGCCGGCCCGGGCCCGCACGACGCGTGGCCGCTGCTCGAGCGCTGGGTCGACGAGGTCGCGAATGCCTAGGCGCACGGACATCGAGTCGATCTGCATCGTCGGCTCCGGCCCGATCGTGATCGGCCAGGCGGCCGAGTTCGACTACGCGGGCTGCCAGGCGCTGAAGGTGCTGCGCGAGGACGGCTTCCGGACGATCGTCGTCAACTCGAATCCGGCGACGATCATGACCGACCCCGGCTTCGCCGACCGCACCTACCTCGAGCCGCTCGACCTGGACGGCGTCGCCGAGGTGCTGCGGCTCGAGCGGCCGGACGCGCTGCTGCCGACGATGGGCGGCGGCACCGCACTCAACCTCGCGCGCGAGCTGGCCGAGTCGGGGATCCTCGAGGAGCTCGGCGTCGAGCTGATCGGGGCGAAGCTCGACGTCATCCAGCGCGCCGAGGACCGGCTCCTGTTCAAGCAGGCGGTCGAGTCGTGCGGGCTGAAGGTGCCGCACTCGGTCGCCGTCACGTCGCTCGACCAGCTCGAGGGCATGGGCACGCCCGCGGTCGTCCGGCCGGCGTTCACGCTCGGCGGCCACGGCGGCGGCTTCGCGAACACGTGGGACGAGCTCGTCGCGCAGACCGAGCGCGGCCTGCGGGAGAGCCCGATCGGCCAGGTGCTCGTCGAGGAGTCGATCCGCGGCTGGGACGAGTTCGAGCTCGAGGTCGTCCGCGACCGGGCGGACAACGTCGTCATCGTCTGCTCGATCGAGAACCTCGACCCGATGGGCGTCCACACCGGCGACTCGGTGACCGTCGCGCCGCAGATGACGCTCTCCGACGAGGCCTACCAGGAGCTGCGCGACGCGGCCGCCGCGATCATCCGCGCGGTCGGGGTGGACACCGGCGGCTCGAACATCCAGTTCGCCCGCAGCCGCGAGACCGGCGACGTCCGCGTGATCGAGATGAACCCGCGCGTCTCCCGCTCGTCGGCGCTCGCGTCGAAGGCGACCGGCTACCCGATCGCCAAGGTCGCCGCGAAGCTCGCCGTCGGCTACACGCTCGACGAGATCCCGAACGACCTGACCGGCACGACCCCGGCGAGCTTCGAGCCGACGCTCGACTACGTCGTCGTCAAGTGCCCGCGCTTCGCGTTCGAGAAGTTCCCGGGCGCCGACCGCACGCTCGGCACGCAGATGAAGTCCGTCGGCGAGACGATGGGCATCGGCCGCACGTTCGCCGAGGCGTTCCTGAAGGCGATGCGCTCGCGCGAGCTCGACCCGGGCGCGGCGACGCCGTGGCAGACGCTCGCCGACGTGCCCGAGGACGTGCACCCGTTCTTCGACGAGGAGATCGGCCGCATCCAGGAGGCGCTCCTCGACGTCGCCGGCGCCGACGTGGACGCGTTCCGCGCCGACGACTGGCTCCGCCTGAAGCGGCTCGGCATCTCCGACGCGGACATCGCGGCCGCCGCCGACGTCCCCGAGGCCCAGGTGCGGACGCGCCGCCGCGCGTGCGGCGTCCGGCCCGTCTACCGCCGCGTCGACTCCTGCGCGGGCGAGGTCGAGGCCGCGTCGAACTACTACTACTCGACCTGGGGCGAGACGGACGAGGCCGCGCCCGCCGGCCACCGGCCGCGCGTCGTCATCCTCGGCTCCGGCCCGAACCGGATCGGCCAGGGGATCGAGTTCGACTACTGCTGCGTCCACGCGGTGACGACGTACCGCGAGCTCGGCTACGAGGCGGTGATGGTCAACTGCAACCCGGAGACCGTCTCGACCGACTACGACACCTCCGACCGGCTCTACTTCGAGCCGCTCGACACCGAGTCGGTGCTCGCGATCTGCGACCGCGAGAAGCCCGACGGCGTCGTCATCCAGTTCGGCGGCCAGACGCCGCTCAAGCTGGCGCGCGCGATCGAGGAGGCCGGCTACCGGATCCTCGGCACGCCGTTCGACGCGGTCGACCTCGCCGAGGACCGCGAGCGGTTCGCCGGCCTGATGCGCGCCCACGACCTGCGCGCGCCGCGGTGGGGGATGGCGGACTCGCGCGAGGAGGCGCTCGCGACCGCGAACGAGATCGGCTACCCGGTGCTCGTCCGGCCGTCGTACGTGCTCGGCGGGCGCGCGATGCGGGTCTGCTACTCCGACGACGAGGTGCGCGAGGTGCCGGTGCTCGGCCGCGTGCTCGTCGACCGCTTCGTCGAGAACGCGGTCGAGGTGGACGTCGACGCGCTCTGCGACGGGGTGGACGTCTACGTCGCGGCGATCATGCAGCACGTCGAGGAGGCGGGCGTCCACTCGGGCGACTCGGCCTGCGTGCTGCCGGCGCCGAGCCTGAGCGACGCGCAGACGGAGGAGATCCGGCGGATCGTGCGCATCCTCGGCCGCTCGCTCGGCGTCGTCGGCCTGCTCAACGTGCAGCTCGCGCTCTCCGGCGACGGCGAGGTGTGGGTGCTCGAGGCGAACCCGCGCGCGTCGCGGACGGTGCCGTTCGTGAGCAAGGCGACCGGGGTCGAGCTCGTCAAGGCGGCGTGCCGGATCTCGCTCGGCGAGCGGATCGTCGACCTCGGCCTGCCGCCGGAACGGCCGCCGCGCCAGTGGAGCGTCAAGGCGGCCGTGCTCCCGTTCGCGCGCTTCCCGGGCAGCGACCCGGTGCTCGGGCCGGAGATGCGCTCGACCGGCGAGGTGATGGCGAGCGCGAGCGACCTGCCGACCGCGCTCGCGAAGGCGGAGCGGGCCGCGGGCCGCACGCTGCCGGCGAGCGGCGCGGTCTTCCTCTCGATCCGCCCGGCCGACCACTCGGCGGCCGTCCCGATCGCCGCGACCCTCGCCGGGCTCGGGTTCAAGCTCTACGCGACCGAGGGCACGGCGGCGACGCTCGCCGGCGCCGACATCGAGGTCGAGCCGGTGCGGAAGCTGAGCGAGGCGGTCGAGGGCGAGGCGACCGTGATCGACCTGATCCGGCGCGGCCGCTGCGACCTCGTCATCAACACGCCCGAGGGCCGGAACGCACGCTCCGACGGCTACGCGATCCGCGAGGCCGCGCTCTCCCGGCGCGTCCCGTGCATCACGACCCTGTCCGGCGCGGCCGCGGCCGTCCACGCGATCGCGAACGCGCGCGCCGAGCAGGCGCTCTCGCTCCAGGAGCGGATCGACGTTGAGAAGAAGAGAACGGCGTAGCGTCGCCGGCGTCGAGCCGGTCGGGCCGTACACGCTGCTCCGGCTCGACCGCGGCGGCCTCGAGCCGGGCGTGCCCGGGCAGTTCTTCATGCTCGAGGCCCCGGGCCGGCTGCTGCCGCGCCCGCTCTCGATCTGCCTCGCGCCGCCCGGCGAGCTCGCGTTCCTCGTCGACCCGATCGGGCCCGGCACGGAGGCGCTGTGCGCGCTCGAGCCCGGCGACCGGATCCACGTCTACGGGCCGCTCGGCAACGGCTACCGGCTCGACGTGCCGCGGCCGCTGCTCGTCGGCGGCGGGATCGGGATCGCGCCGCTCCCGTACCTGCGCGACGTCCTCGGCGGCGCGCCGGCGGTGCTCGGCTTCCGCAGCGACGCGCACGCGGAGGCGGCGGCGCTCCTGCCCGGCGCCGAGGTCGTGGTCGACCCGGTGCTCGTGACCGAGGCGATCCCGGACGGCCGCGACGTGCTCGCGTGCGGGCCGGAGCCGATGCTGCGCGCGGTCGCCGCGCTCTTCCCGGACGCGCAGCTCGCGTGGGAGGCGCCGATGGCGTGCGGCTACGGCGCCTGCTACGGCTGCGTGGTCGAGATCGACGGCGAGCTGAAGCGCCTCTGCGTCGAGGGGCCGGTGCTCGACGCGGCGCGGACGCGCGAGGCGGTGGCGGCGTGAGGATCCTGAACGCGAGCGGCTGCCTCGACGCGCTCGCCGCGCCGGAGGTCGCGGGGCAGCTCGACGCGTTCGTGACGAAGACGATCACACCGCTGCCGCGGGAGGGGAACCTGCCCGTCCGGATCGCGGAGACGGCGCACGGGATGCTGAACGCGATCGGGCTCGCCAACGCGGGCCGGGAGCGCTTCCTCGCCGAGCAGCTGCCGCGTCTGCGGGAGCTCGGCGTCCCGCTCTGGGTCTCGGTCGGCGGCTTCTGCGCGGCCGACTACGCGGAGACGTGCGCGGCCCTCGGCGGGATCGAGGCGGTCGAGCTGAACCTCTCCTGCCCGAACGTCGACGAGGCCGCCGACTCCGCCGCCGAGATCGTCGCCGCCTGCCGCGCCGCGACGGCGCTGCCGCTCTACCCGAAGCTCTCGGCCGCCCACCCGGACGTCGCCGAGGTCGCGCGCGCGGTCGCCGCGGCGGGCGCCGACGGGCTCTCGCTGATCAACACGCTGCGCGGGGTCGCGCTCGGCCCCGACCTGCGTCCCGTGCTCGCGCGCGGCGCCGGCGGGCTCTCCGGACCGTCGCTGAAGCCGGTCGCCCTGCACGCCGTCCGCGCGTGCTGGACCGCCACCGGTCTGCCCGTCGTGGGCATGGGCGGAATCGCCTCCGGACGGGACGCGCTGGAGTTCGCGGCGTGCGGCGCGCGGGCCGTCGCGCTCGGGACGGTGCTCTTCTCCGACCCCGATGCCCCGTCCCGGATCCGCGCCGAGATCGTTGCCGAAGCCGACAACGCGGGACTCGCGTCGCCCGAGGACGCGTTCGCGATCGCCTGCGCAGCATCCGGAAAAACCCCGGAAACGACCCCAAAAGTCCCCGCTTGATGCGCGGCGGAGCGTTGGTAAGATCGGCGCTCCGATGGCGGCGGCGAAGACGCAAGCACATGCCCCGGCCCGTTCGCTCGACCAGCGAATGGACGCCCTCAAGCGGGCGAACGACGTCCGTGTCCGCCGCGCTCAGCTGAAGAAGGACCTCAAGGACGGCAGGGTCCGGATCGAGCAGATCCTCGGCAATCCGCCCGAGTACGTCTCCACCGCGAAGGTGATCGACATCCTGATGGCGGTGCCGAAGTTCGGGCGCGTGAAGGCGGCCCGCTTCCTGAACACGTGTCGGATCAGCCAGTCGAAGACCGTCGGCGGCCTGTCCGACCGGCAGCGCACGGAGCTGATTGGCCTCTTCAACCGGTAGCCGCCGGCCCCCCGTCATCGTCGTCACCGGCCCGTCGGGCGCCGGCAAGGGAACGCTGATCCGCGAACTGCTCGAACGCGTCCCCGACGTCGAGGTGACCGTCTCGGCGACGACGCGCGAGCGGCGGCCCGGCGAGGAGGACGGACGCGAGTACTGGTTCCTCTCCTCGGACGAGTTCCTCGCGAAGATCGAGGGCGGCGAGTTCGTCGAGCACGTCGAGTACGTGTCGGGCCACCGCTACGGGACACTCCGCTCCGAGCTCGACCGGATCGCCGCCGACGGCCGGGTCGCCCTGCTCGAGCTCGAGACCGAGGGCGCGCTGCGGGTGAAGCGGCTCCTCCCCGACGCGGTGACGATCTTCATCTCGGCGCGCGTCGAGGAGCTGGAGCGCCGGCTGCAGGAGCGGGCGACCGAGAGCGCCGGCGAGATCGGCGAGCGGGTGGCGCTCGCACGGCGGCAGCTCGAGCAGGCGGAGCTGTTCGACCACGTCGTCGAGAACGACGAGCTGGAGCGGGCCGCGGACGAGCTGACCGAACTGGTGCGCGGTCTCCTCGGCGCACCAGCTACCATGCGCCGACCATGATCCATCCTCGCGTCGACGACCTGCTGGGCCACGTGGACTCGCGCTATGCGCTCGTCATCGTCGGCGCGAAGCGCGCCCGGCAGATCAACAACTACCACCACCAGCTCGGCGAGGGCACGTTCGGCGACAACCTGCCGCCGCTCGTCGAGAGCCGGTCGAAGAACTACCTGACCATGGCCCTGGAGGAAGTCTCCGGGGGCATGCTCGACTACAAGTACTCGTAGCCGAGCGTCGCGCGGCCGCCCGCGCCCGACAGGCATCATGGGGCCCATGGCCCGCGTCCTCTTGGGGGTGACGGGAGGCATCGCCGCCTACAAGGCCTGCGAGATCTGCAGGCTGCTCGTGCGGGGCGGGCACGACGTCGTGCCGCTCCTCACGCCGGGCGCGCAGCGCTTCGTCACCGAGGAGACCTTCCGCGCGCTCGCGCGGCGTCCGCCGGGCGACGACGTCTACCTGCACCTGACCCACGCGGACCTCTTGCTCGTCGCGCCGTGTACTGCGAACACGATGGCGAAGCTCGCGCACGGCATCTCCGACAACGTCCTCACCGAGGCGGCGCTCGCCCACCGCGGACCGGTGCTCGTCGCCCCGGCGATGAACCCGCGCATGTGGGCGCACCCCGCGACGCGCGCGAACGCAGAGACGCTCCGCGCGCGCGGCGTCGCGCTCGTCGGCCCCGACGAGGGCGAGACCGCCGAGGGCGAGCTGGGGGTGGGGAGGATGGCCGAGCCCGAGGAGATCCTCGCCGCGGCGCTCGACCTCCTGCTCGGCACGGGACGACTGCGCGGGAAGCGCGTGCTCGTGTCCGCCGGCGGGACGCGCGAGCCGCTCGACGCCGTCCGCTACGTCGGCAACCGCTCGTCCGGCCGCATGGGCGTCGCGCTCGCCGCCGAGGCCGCCCGCCGCGGCGCGCACGTCACGCTGCTCGCCGCGAACCTCGCCGTGCCGGCGCCGGCGGGCGTCGAGGTCGTCGAGACGCCCACCGCGGCCGACCTCGAGCGCGAGGCGGTCGCCCGCGCGACGGACGCCGACGTCGTCGTGATGTCGGCTGCGGTCGCCGACTACCGGCCCGCGCTCGCGCTCGCCGGCAAGCGGCCGAAGGATTCCGAGACGTGGACGCTCGAGCTCGAGCCGACGACCGACGTCCTCGCCGCGCTCGGCGCGGAGCGGCGTCCCGGCCAGGTGCTCGTCGGCTTCGCCGCGGATCACGGCGACCCCGGCCTCGCCCGGGCGCGGGAGAAGCTCACTCGCAAGAACGCCGATCTGTTCGTCTACAACGACGTGAGCCGCGCCGACATCGGCTTCGACGCCGCCGACAACGAGGTGACGCTCGTCTCGGCCGCCGGCGAGCGCGCGCTCGCGAAGGCGCCGAAGGACGAGATCGCGGCCGCGATCCTCGACGAGGTGGAGTCCCTTCTTGGCTGAGCCGGCCGCGGCGCCGAAGCCGGCCGACCTCGTCGGCGCGATTGCGGCGAACCTCGCCCGCGTCGTCCACGCCTCGCCGGAGACGCTGCGGCTCGTCGTCCTCTGCCTCGTCGCCGAGGGCCACCTGATCATCGAGGACTTCCCGGGAGTCGGGAAGACGATGCTCGCGAAGGCGCTCGCGCGCTCGCTCGACTGCACCTTCTCGCGCCTCCAGTTCACGCCCGACCTGCTGCCGTCCGACGTCACCGGCGTCAACGTCTTCGACCAGCGCACGAACGAGTTCGAGTTCCGGCCCGGCCCCGTCTTCGCGCAGCTGCTCCTCGTCGACGAGGTGAACCGGGCCTCGCCGAAGACGCAGGCGGCGCTGCTCGAGTGCATGCAGGAGCGGCAGGTGACCGTGGACGGCGTCACGTATCCGCTCGAGCCGCCGTTCATGGTGCTCGCGACGCAGAACCCGATCGAGTACGAGGGGACGTATCCGCTCCCGGAGGCGCAGCTCGACCGCTTCACGATGCGGATCGCGCTCGGCTACCCGCCGCTCGCGGAGGAGGCGCGGATGCTCGACGAGCAGACGCACGTGCCGCCGCTCGAGTCGCTCGCCCCGGTCGCGAGCGCGGACGACGTCCGCCGGCTCGCCGAGCAGGCGCGCGAGATCTACGTCGAGGACGACCTCGGCCGCTACGTCGTCGCGCTGCTCCGGGCGACGCGGGCCGACGACCGGCTCTACCTGGGAGCGAGCCCGCGCGCGGGGATCGCCCTGCTCCGCGTCGCGAAGGCGCGCGCGCTCGCCGACGGCCGCGACTACCTCGTGCCGGACGACGTCAAGGCGGTCGCGAAGCCCGTGCTCGCGCACCGGCTGATCCTCGCGCCGGAGGCGCGCTCGGCCGGGCTCGGCGGGGAGGAGCTCGTCGCCGAGGCGCTGGAGCGGACACCCGTCCCGGTATGACGTCGCGCGGGCGCGCAGTCCTGGCGCTCGGCCTCGCCGTCTACGTCGTCGCGTGGATCTTCGGCTCGCGGGCGCTCTACCCGGTCGCAGCCGGGCTCGTGCTCGCGGTCGCGCTCGCCATCGCCTGGGTGCGGCTCTCGCTGCGCGAGCCGGAGGTGTGGCGCCACGGCGCCGGTCGCGACGTCGTCGAGGGCGAGGACGTCCGGATCGACCTCGTCGTCCACCGCACCGCCTCGGTCGCGCCGCCGACGCTCGTCGCCGAGGAGCGGCTCGGCCGACTCGGCGAGCGGACGGTCGAGCTCTTCCCGGTGCGGCGACGCCGGCACGCAGGCGGCTACGAGCTGCGGAGCGTGCCCCGGGGCCGGTACGGGTTCCAGGCGGTCCGGCTCACGGTCGTCGACCCGTTCGGCCTCGCCGCCGGCAGCGTCACCGCGGAAGAGCCGCAGGCGCTCGTCGTCTACCCGCGCCTGACCGAGCTCGCGCGGCTCTTCTTCGAGGGCGGCTCGCGCCAGAACGACGGCCGCCGGCTGCTGCTGCGCCGCCCGGCCGGCTTCGAGCTGCACAGCGTCCGCGACTACGAGCAGGGCGAGTCGCTGCGGCGCGTCCACTGGCCGTCGACCGCGCGGCGGGGGCGGCTGATGGTGAAGGAGCTCGAGGACGCGCCGCGCGACGAGGTCGCGGTGCTGTTGGACGGCGACGCGAGCGCGGTCGTCGGCGAGCCGCCGAACTCGACTTTCGACGTCGCCGTCCGCGCTGCAGGCTCGATCCTGCACGCGCAGGCGCGCCGCGGCCGCCGCGCGGTGCTCGCGCTCAACACGGCGGGCCGCGAGACGCAGACCGTCGGCTCCGAAGGCGGCGACTGGCGGCGCGCCCTCGAGCTGCTGGCCGCGGCCGAGCCGGATGCGCGGACGCCCGCGTTCGCGCTGCTCGAGGCGAGCGGCGGCGCGGCGGCGCGCTCGCTCGAGCTCGTCGTCGTGACCTCGCGCGTGGAGGCGCCGCTCGTGCACAGGCTCGTGCAGCGGGCGCTGTCCCGGCGCGGCGTCGCGGTCGTCTACGTGGAGCCGGAGAGCTTCGCCGGGCGGGCCGCGCGGCCGCAGCCCGAGCTCCTGCGGCTGCAGGCGGCGGGCGTCCCGGTCGCGGTCGTCCGCCGCGGCGACGACCTCGCGGCCGCGCTCGCACCGGCCGCGACGCAGGAGGTCGCGCGTGCGTGAGTCGCTCCGGACCCTCGCGGTGTCGCTCGTGCCGGCGGTCGTGGTCGGGGTCGTCTGGCTCCGCTTCGAGCATCCCCGCGACCAGCTCGGCCGGGCGATCGGGCTCGTCGTGCTCGCGCTGGCCGTCGCGGCCGTGCGGCCGCCGCTCGCGCGGGTCGCGGCCGTCGTGGTCGGCGTCGGGATCGCGGTCCGGCTCGCGTTCGGCCTCTCGCTCCTCGACGCGCGGCCGCACGACGCGCACCGCGACTTCTTCGGGCCGCTCGGCTCGCGCTTCTCGAACGGCTTCCTCGACTTCTACGACGTCCACCTGCCGTTCGACCCGCGGCTCCACCCCGACATGCGAAGCGTCGTCCTGTTCGCGATCTTCGCGTTCGCGCTGCTGGTCGCGCTGCTCGTCGCCGCGCGCCGGCCGCTCGCGGCGCTGCTCGCCCTGCTCGCCGGAGCGGGCTGGCCGGCGACGCTGCTGGGGCCGTCGCGGGCGCTCGTCGCGGGCGCTGCGATCCTGCTTGCCGGGCTCGCCCTCCTCGCCGGCCTGACGCCGCGCCGCCTCCCGCGCGGCACCGTGGCGGCCGCCGCCGCGCTCGCGCTCGTCGCGCTCGGGCTCTCGAGCTCGCCCGCGGTCGCGAAGAAGGGCGTCGTCGCCTGGCAGACGTGGCGGCCGGTCTCGGCGAGCGCGCCGCCGGTCAGCGTCTCGTTCGTCTGGAACGCGCAGTACGGCGGTATCCGCTTCCCGCGCCGAAAGACGACCGTGCTCGAGGTCGAGACGTCGGTGCGGCGGTCGCTCTTCTGGCGCGCGGCGCTGCTCGACGACTTCCGGCAGGGGCGGTGGCGGACGGGCCTGCCGCGCCCGGCCGACTTCCTCGAGCCGCCGGCGGCGCTGCGTCCTTCGCACCAGACGAAGCAGGTGATCACGGTCAAGGCGCTCGCCGACACGCGGCTCGTCGGCGGCAGCACGCCGATCCGCTTCGACGCCGGCGGCGCCGAGCTCTCGCGGCCGGAGCCGGGGATGGCGCTCCTGCCCTCGGGACTGACTCGCGACTTCCGCTACACCGCGTGGAGCTACGCGCCGCAGCCGTCCGCCGCCGCGCTCCGCCGCTCGCCCGCCCGCTACCCGTCGGTGCTGGCCGGCGACGGGCTCGTCGACGTCTCGGTCGGCGTGACGATGCCGCTCTTCGGCACGCCCGAGCGCGCCGGCGTCGCGCGGCAGGTCGTCGCCGCGAATCCGCAGCTCGACCCGTACCGTCCGCTGCAGCGGCTCGCGGAGGAGGTCGGCGGCGGCGCGCACACCCCCTACGACGCCGCGGTCGCGCTCGAGCAGTGGTTCCGCTCGACCGGCGGCTTCCGCTACACGAACCGCCCGCCGCGGACGACGGGACGTCCGCTCGTCGACTTCGTCGCGCGCACCCGGGCCGGCTACTGCCAGCACTTCGCGGGCGCGATGGCGTTGATGCTCCGCTATCTCGGCATCCCCGCCCGCGTCGCCGTCGGCTTCTCGAGCGGCACCTACGACGACGGCAAGGGCGCCTGGATCGTCACCGACCACGACGCGCACGCCTGGGTCGAGGCGTGGTTCGCGGGCTACGGCTGGCTCCCGTTCGACCCGACCCCCAACGCGGGCCGGCCGGAGCAGGGCTCGCTGAACGCCGGCTACTCGTCCGCCTCGCCCGGCTTCGGGACGCCCACGCCCGGCTCGCCGTCCGTCCGGACGCCGCCCGACGCGCAGGCGAACCACCGCCACGGCGAGCAGGGGACGGGCGTCCGCGGCGCGGCTCGCCTCCCGGGCGCGAGCGCCGGGCCGCGCTCGCACGCGCTCCGCAACGGGATCCTGTTCGTGCTCGCGCTCCTGCTCGGCGGCGGCGTCGGCGGGATCGCCCTGACGAAGCTCGCGCTCCGCCTCGTCCGGCGCCTCGACCGCGACCCGCGCCGGGTCGCCGCCGGCTGCCGGCGGGAGCTCGCCGCCTTCCTCGTCGACCAGCGGATCGAGGCCGCTCGCAGCTCGACCCTGCACGAGCTCGGCGCGCTGCTGCGCCACGAGCTCGCCGTCGACGCCGACCGCTTCGTCGCCGCGGCGACCGCGGCTCGCTTCGGCCGCGCCGAGGGCGCCCCCGCCGCGGCCCGCGCCGCACGCCGCGAGCTGCGGGCGCTCCTGCGCGACGTGCGCCGCCGGCTGAGCGGCCGCGAACGGCTCCGCGGGCTGCTGTCGCTGCGCTCGCTCGGCGTCTCGCCGTGACGGTTGACGGGTCCGCTTGACTGGAAGAACGGGGTCATGAGCGAGTCGACGTACAGCCTCTTCCAGCGCGGCCGGGCCCATCTCCGCAAGGGGATGGCGGCGCAGGCGACGGTCTCGCTCGAGAAGGCGAAGCGGCGGGAGCCGGAGAAGGCGTCGATCCGCGAGGCGCTCGGGATCGCCTACTTCCGCATCCGCCGCTGGGAGGAGGCGGAGGCCGAGTTCCGGAAGCTGCTCGAGCTCTCCCCGGTGAACGACTACGCGCACTACGCGCTCGGCCGGTGCCTGGAGAAGCAAGGCCGCGAGCGCGAGGCGAACCGGCACTACAAGCTCGCGAGCTCGCTGCGGCCCGCGTCCGACCAGTACCGGGCGCGGATCCTCGACCTGGACGAGTAGCGTCCGCCGCGTGCGAGCGGTGGTGCAGCGCGTCGCCGAGGCGCGTGTCCGCGTGGACGGCGAGGTCGTGGGCGAGATCGGCGCCGGTCTCTGCGTCCTCGTCGGCGTCGCGCACGGCGACGGCGAGGAGCAGGCTGCCCGGCTCGCGGGCAAGCTCGCACGGCTGCGCGTGTTCCCGGACGCGCAGGGGCGCTTCGACCGCTCGCTGCTCGACACGGGCGGCGCCGCGCTCGTCGTCTCCCAGTTCACGCTGCTCGCCGACACGGCGAAGGGGAATCGGCCGAGCTTCGCCGCGGCGGCCCCGCCCGAGTACGCGGAGCCGCTCTACGAGCGTGTCTGCGGCGAGCTCGAGGCGCTCGGCGTGCCGGTGGCGCGCGGTCGCTTCGGGGCGAAGATGGAGGTCGAGCTCGTCAACAACGGGCCGGTCACCGTCGTCTTAGAGGTCTGAATGCTGCGCCTGCTCGCCCTCGCCGTCGTCGCCGCGGTTCCGCCCGGAGCCGGGCCGACGCCCGGCACCGTCTGGAGCCCGTCCCGGCTGCCCACGACGCGGGTGGACTCGGTGTTCGCGGCCACGATCACGCCGAGGGCGCCGAGCGGGGCGACGGTCACGAGCGTCGTCTGCGCCTGCACCGCCGGGCACAGGTTGCCGCCCGGCCTGAGCGGCAACAAGCTCGGCACGGCGTTCGGGATCTCGGGCGTCCCGGAGAAGGTCGGCACGTACACGTTCGAGCTCCGCGACACGTGGACGCTCGGCGGCCGCTCCTACTGGGGCCGCCACTCGTTCACGATCGTCGTCGGCAAGGCCAGCTCCGCGCCGTCGGACGCGGGGATGCGCATCGGCGCGAAGGCGACGCGCAGCGGCGACACGCTCACCGTCCTCGTCCGGGACGGCGGGAACAGCCACGTGAGCGGCTTCACGATCTTCCCGGTCGACCTCGTGGCGACGAAGGTGCTCTCCGCGAGCCGCGGACTCACCTGTGCGCGGCGGATCGTCGGCCGAGGGACGATCGTCGCCTGCCGCGGCGGCCCGCACGCGCGCAAGACGGTCAGGGTCAGCATCCAGGTGGTCGGCCGGAAGAGCCGGTTCGTGAACGTCGAGGTGACCGGACGCGGCCAGTCCACCTCCGTGGACGTGCCGGTCACGCGCGTCGCCCCGGGTGCGTGACGGCGGCTTCGAGCCGCCGTTGCTACACTTCCGTCACCACATTTCGGCGGTTCGGAGAGTGGGCCTGCGGGCCCATTTTTCGTGAAAGGGACGGATTTGGCCACGACGCACGCACGCGAGAAGCAGCTGGAGCAGGAGATCGCCCCGCGGGTCGAACGCGACCTGCCGGGCGTCAGCGTGCTCGCCGTCGAGCTGCTCTCGCCGGGCCACTTCTGCGTCTACGTCGACCATCCGGACGGTGTCGACCACGCGCTCTGCGGCCGCGTCACCGACGTCCTGCGGGACTACCTGCGCGAGTACACGGTCGACGTGTCCTCGCCCGGGACGGAGCGGCCGCTGCGCCGGCCCGAGCACTTCGCGGCGGCGGTCGGCCGCCGCGTGAAGCTGCGCGCGGCCGGGAAGCGTCTCCGCGGCGAGGTGCTGGCCGCGGACGCGACGCAGGTGACGCTGGGCTTCGACGAGGGCACAACCGAGATCCCGTACGACGAGATCGTTCGGGCCAACCTGATCGACGAGGGGTAGGAGATGAGCCAGGAGATCATCGAGGCGGTTCGCGAGATCGAGCGCGACAAGGGCATCGAAGAGGGCGCGCTCGTCGCCGCTCTCGAGGACGCCCTGCTCGCCGCCTACAAGAAGACGGCCGGTGCCTCGCGGCACGCGACCGTGGAGATGGACGAGAACGGCGACTTCCGCGTCTACTCGATCGAGCTGCCCGCGGACGTCGAGGAGCGCCTGCTCGACGAGGCGCGGGAGCGGAAGCTCGAGGAGCTGGAGCGGCTCGAGGAGGAGACGGGCGAGCGCCAGCACACGCTCATCTCCGACGACGACCTCGACGTCGACTGGTCGGACATCCCCGAGAACCAGGTCAAGCGGGAGGACGTGACGCCG
Organism: Gaiellaceae bacterium; assembly: GCA_035688025.1. Lineage (GTDB taxonomy): Bacteria > Actinomycetota > Thermoleophilia > Gaiellales > Gaiellaceae > Palsa-739. The sequence continues at coordinate 27,681 of DASSNM010000031.1, forward strand.
GAGGGCTTCGGCCGCATCGCCGCGCAGACCGCGAAGCAGGTCATCCTGCAGCGGATCCGCGAGGAGGAGCGGCGGATGATGTACGACGAGTACATCGACCGCGTCACCGAGGTCGTGACCGGGATCGTCCAGCAGGCGGGCGACCGCAACAACGTCCTCGTCGACCTCGGCAAGGTCGAGGCGCTGCTGCCGCGCTCCGAGCAGGTGGACGGCGAGCGCTACGAGCAGGGCTCCCGGATCAAGGCCGTGATCACGGAGGTGCGCTCGGGCACGAAGGGCCCGCAGGTGATCCTCTCGCGGCGCGACCCGGAGCTGATCAAGACGCTGTTCGAGCTCGAGGTGCCGGAGATCGCGGACGGTCTCGTCGAGATCCGCGGCGTCGCCCGCGAGCCCGGCTACCGCTCGAAGATCGCGGTCGAGTCGCACGCCCAGGGCGTCGACCCGGTCGGCGCGTGTGTCGGCCCGCGCGGCTCGCGCGTCCGGATGGTCGTCTCCGAGCTCCGCGGCGAGAAGATCGACATCATCCCGTGGAACCCGGAGCCGGCGCGGTTCGTCGCGAAGGCGCTCTCGCCGGCCCGCGTCCGCGAGGTGTACCTCGACGACGACGCGCGCGAGGCGACCGTCGTCGTCCCGGACGACCAGCTCGCGCTCGCGATCGGCAAGGAGGGCATGAACGCCCGCCTGGCCGCGCGCCTGACGGGCTGGAAGATCGACATCCAGTCGGACACCGAGTTCGCGCAGGCGGAGGCCGCGGCGGCCTTCGGCGGCGGCGAGGAGGGGGCGGAGGACGTCTCCGGCCGCTGCTCGGCGATCCTGACGAACGGGAAGCGCTGCCCGAACGCGGCTCTGCCCGGCTCCCGCTTCTGCGGCGTGCCGGCGCACCAGGAGCTCGAGGGCACCGGCTCCGACCACGTCGGCGGCGCGCCGCCGGCGGAGGCCGCGGAGGCGGAGGAGCCGGAGACCGTGGACGAGCTCGCGGACGCCGCCGGGGTGACGCCGGAGGCGACCGAGGAGCTGCCCGACTCGACGCCGCCGGTCACCGAGCCGGCGGAGACCGACCCGGAGGCGCCCGCCGTCTCGCCCGAGGCGGAGGTCGCGGAGCCGGAGGAGCGGCCGGCGGGGATCCCCGTCGAGCCGTCCGGCGAGCCGGCCGAGGGGGAGGAGTCGTAGGAACGGAGCCCGTGCGGCGCTGCGTCGGCTGCGGCCGGCGCGCGCCGCAGCGGGAGCTCGTCCGCTTCGCCGCTCGCGACGGCGAGCTCGTCGCGGGGCGGACGGAGGCGGGGCGCGGCGCCTACACGTGCCGCGCGCTCGACTGCTTCCAGCGTGCGGTCGCGTCGCGCGGCTTCGCGCGGGTGCTGCGACAGAACGTCCAGATCGATCCGGCGCTCGCGCGCCTTTACACTGAAGGAGCACATGGCTAACGGAGGCAATAGACCGAATCGGCCGCTGCGTCCTCGCGGCGGCGGCGCCGGCAACCGGCGGCGCCGCGTCGTGATCGACAACCAGGCGGCGCGCCCGAACGCGCGCGACCAGCGCCAGGGTCGCGGCCAGCAGGACGGCCAGCGCCGCGAGCAGCGGCCGCAGGCGCCCGCGCAGCCGACCGGTCCCGTCTCCGTCGAGTCGGGCGTGAGCGTCCGCGACCTCTCGCAGGCGCTCGGCGTCCCGATGCCGAACATCATCAAGATCCTGATGGGCCTCGGCCAGATGCGGACGGCGACGCAG
>DASSNM010000073.1:0-32819 GCA_035688025.1 Gaiellaceae bacterium
TACGGCCTGATCCCCGAGGACTTCCGCCACCAGGTCGACCCGCGCGAGCTGATCGCGCGCCTCGTCGACGGCTCGCGCTTCCAGGAGTTCAAGCAGCTCTACGGCGAGACGCTCGTCACCGGCTTCGCCCGGATCGAGGGCTTTCCCGTCGGGATCGTCGCGAACAACGGCGTCCTCTTCGCGGAGTCCGCGCAGAAGGGCGCGCACTTCGTCGAGCTCTGCTGCAAGCGGCGGATCCCGCTCGTCTTCCTGCAGAACATCACCGGCTTCATGGTCGGCAGCGAGTACGAGGCAGGCGGCATCGCGCGCGACGGCGCCAAGCTCGTGATGGCGGTCGCGAACGCGCAGGTGCCGAAGTTCACGGTCGTCACCGGCGGCTCGTTCGGCGCCGGCAACTACGCGATGTGCGGCCGCGCGTACGCGCCGCGGCAGCTCTGGATGTGGCCGAACGCGCGCATCTCGGTGATGGGCGGCGAGCAGGCGGCGACGGTGCTCTCGATGGTCGGCGAGGTCGACGAGGACGAGATCCGCGCCAAGTACGAGGCGGAGGGCAACCCGTACTACTCGACCGCGCGGCTCTGGGACGACGGCATCCTCGACCCGCTCGACACCCGCCGCGTGCTCGCGCTCGGGATCGCGGCCGCGCTCAACGCGCCGATCCCCGAGACCACCTTCGGCGTCTTCCGGATGTGATCGCGCGCATCCTCATCTGGTCGCTCTACGACTCGAAGACCTCGCTCGAGGAGCTGCGTGCGCACCTGCCCGAGCTGCCCGACGGCGACCGCTGGATCTCGAACGACGCGCAGGAGCGGCTCGGGCTGATCTCGTTCGGCGACGAGCTGCCCGACCTCGGCGAGGTGCCGCGGCTCGTCGGCAAGGAGCCGGAGGTCGCAGAGGAGTTCGACGTCGAGTGAGACGCGAGCCGGCGCTCTGGCCGGCCGTGGCGGTCGCGGCTCTCCTGCTCGGCGCCTCGTTCTTCTGCCTGCAGCACTGGCTCGAGCGCGGCGCGCTCGCGGACATCCCCGTCTACCAGCACTACGCGGAGCTGATGCGCTCCGGGCAGGTGCCGTACCGCGACTTCCCGGTCGAGTACCCGCCCGCCGCGCTGCCCGCCTTCCTGCTGCCGTCGTACATGAGCTGGAGCTACGCGACCTCGTTCGCGGTGCTGATGGGCGTGTGCGGGCTCGGCGTGCTCGTGGCGATGGCCGCGGCGCTGCGCGCGTCCGGGGCGGATCCGCTCCGCGCGACCGCGGCGCTCCTGCTCGCGGGCGTCTCGCCGCTCCTGCTCGGGTCGCTCTTCGACACGCGCTTCGACCTCTGGCCGGCGCTGCTCGCGGTCGCGGCGCTCGCGGCGCTGCTGCGGGAGCGCCCGCTCCTGGCCGGCGCGCTCGGCGGGCTCGGCTTCGCGGTGAAGCTCTGGCCGGCCGTGCTCGCGCCGCTCGGGCTCGTCTGGCTGTGGCGGCGGCGCGGCGGCCGGGCGGCGCTCGCCGGCGCGGTCGCGTTCGCCGTCGTCGCGGCGGCCTGCTTCCTCCCCTTCGCCGCGCTCGCGCCGGGAGGCGTCCGGCACAGCCTCACCGGCCAGCTCGACCGGCCGCTGCAGGTCGAGAGCCTCGGCGCGTCGGTGCTGCTCGCCGCCGAGCACCTGGGAGCGAGCGCGCTGCCGACCGTGACGAGCCACGGCTCGCAGACGCTCGCCGGCACGCGCGCGCGGGTCGCCGCCGACGTGACGACCGGGCTCGAGGTCGCGCTCCTGCTCCTTGTCTGGCTCCGCTTCGCGCGGCGCGAGCGGCCCGCGCCGGAGCACTTGCTCGTCGCCTCGGCGGCTGCGGTCGCGGCGATCGTCGCGTTCGGGAAGGTGCTCTCGCCGCAGTTCCTGATCTGGCTCGTGCCGTTCGTCCTGCTCGTGCGCGGCCGGCGCGGACTCGCGGGCGCGGCGCTGCTGTTCGCCGGGCTCGGCCTGACGCAGACCTGGTTCCCGGGCGCCTACTGGAACCTCGCGCTCGGGCACTCGTCCCCGTGGGCGTGGTACCTGCTCGCGCGCGACCTCGCGCTCGTCGCGCTCGCGGGCGTGCTCGCCTGGCCCCGTGAGCTCGAGCACGAGCCGGTCGGCGAGCAGCGCGCGCGTCTGCGGGCGCTCGACGCGATCCGCGCGCAGCCCGACTGAGCTCAGCCGCGGACGAGGTTGCGCAGGAGGAAGAGCAGGTTCGCGGGCCGCTCGGCGAGCCGCCGCATCAGGTAGCGGTACCAGTCGGGCCCGTAGGGCGTCGCGACGAGGACGTCGTAGCCGCGCTGCGCGAGCGCGAGCTGCAGGCGCGGGCGGACGCCGTAGAGCATCTGGAACTGGAAGCGGTCGTTCCCGATCCCGTGGTCGCGCGCGAACGCGATCGCGTGCTCGACGATCGCCTCGTCGTGGGTGGCGATCGCGGTGAAGCCGGCACCCCGCAGCGACGTCTCGAGCAGCCGCACGTACGCCGCGTCGACGTCGCGCTTCTGCGGGTACGCGACGTCGGCCGGCTCGAGGTACGCGCCCTTGACGAGGCGCAGGTTCGGCGCGAGCGGCAGCAGCGAGGCCAGGTCGTCCTCGCTGCGGTAGAGGTACGACTGCAGGACGGCGCCGACGTTCTCGTGGCCGCTCGCGCGGAGGCTCCGATAGATGCGCAGCGTCGCCTCGACGTGCGCGGACTCCTCCATGTCGACGCGGACGAAGTTGCCGACGGTCGCGGCGTGCTCGACGAGCTCGGCGAGGTTGCGGCGCGCCAGCTCCTCGTCGATCGAGAGGCCGAGGTGGGTCAGCTTGAGCGCGACGTTCGTCCTCAGCCCCTCGGCGCGGATGCGGTCGAGGAGCCCGCGATATGCGGCGACGACCGCGCGGGTCTCCGCCTCGTCGCGCACCCCCTCGCCGAGCAGGGTCGTGTTCGTCAGCAGGCCGCTCTCGTTCAGCCGCCGCAGCACGGGCACCGCCTCGTCGAGCGAGCGGCCCGCGACGAAGCGGGCGGCGCCGAGCCGGAAGCCGTGACGCTGGACGAAGCGGTGCAGGGTCGGGTTCTCGGCGGCCGCGAGGATCAGGCCGCGGAGCGCGCTCACGCCTCCCACTCCCGCACGATCCGCTCGACCTCGGCGCGCTCCGCCTCGGTCGGGGCCCGCAGCGGCGGCCGCACCTCGGGCTCGACCGGCACGCCGCGCAGGCCGAGCGCGGTCTTCGCGGCGGCGTGGAAGCCGAGCGCGTTCAGCGCCGACCGCAGCGCGCCGGCGCGCTCGCCGAGCTCCGGCGACGGATCGCGGACGAGCGGGACGACGGCGTCCGGGAAGCTCCCCGCCAGACCCGAGACGGCGCCGACCGCGCCGGCTGCGAACGCCTGCGGGATCAGCACCTCCGGCCCGGCGAAGACGTCCAGTCCCTCGAGGACGTACGGCGCGAAGCGCTCCCACGGCGTGTCCGAGACCTTGAGCCCCGCGAGGTTCGGCGCGCGCTCGCGCAGGCGCTCGAGCACCGGCAGCGGCACCGCGTAGCCGCTCCGGGCGGCGAACTCGTAGACGTAGAACGGGAGCGGCGCGCAGGCGCGGGCGGCCGTCTCGAAGTGCGCGAGCAGCTCGTCCTCGTCGAGCGCGAAGTACGGCGGCGCGATCACCGCGACCGCGTTCGCGCCGATCGCCGCCGCGTGCTCGGCGAGCGCCGCGGTGTCGCGCGTGCTCTGCGCGCCCGCGTGGACGGCGACCTGCAGCCGGTCGCGGGCGGCCTCGACGAAGGCGCCCGCGATCGCGCGCCGCTCGTCCACCGAGAAGAGCACGCCCTCGCCGGTCGTGCCGAGGGCGAGGATCCCGTCGAGGCCGTGCCCGGCGAGGAAGTCGACGTACGGCTCGACCGCGTCCTCGTCGAACGCGCCGCCGCGGAGCGGCGTCACGGCGGCGGCGATCGCTCCGCGCAGCATCGCGTTCACTCTAAGCTCTCGCGTCGTGGCGAACCTGCGGATCGAGCGGGACGGGGCGGTGCTGCGGATCACGCTCGCACGGCCCGACCGGCGCAACGCCTTCGACGCGGCGCTGATCGCGGAGCTCGCCGAGGCGTTCGTCGACGTCGGCCGCGCGCGGGCGGTCGTGCTCGCGGGCGACGGGCCGAGCTTCTCCGCCGGCGCGGACGTCGACTGGATGCGCTCCTCGGCCGACCTCTCCTACGACGAGAACGTCGCCGACGCGAACGCCCTGCGGGCGATGCTCGAGGCGATCGACGGCTGCCCCGCCCCGGTCGTCGCGCGGGTGCAGGGGCACGCGCTCGGCGGCGGCGCCGGCCTCGTCGCCGCCGCTGACGTCGCGGTCTCGGCCCGGGAGACGCTGTTCGCGTTCTCGGAGACCAAGCTCGGGATCATCCCGGCGGTGATCTCGCCGTTCGCCCTCGCGAAGATCGGGGCGGGCGCGGCGCGCCGCTACTTCGTCACCGGCGAGCGCTTCGACGCCGAGACCGCGCTCCGGATCGGGCTCGTCTCCGAGGTGGCGGACGACCTCGACGCGGCGGTCGACCGCGTCGTCGGCGAGCTGCTCTCGGCGGGCCCGCTCGCGGCGCGCTGGGCGAAGCGGCTCGTGCGCGAGCGTCCGGACGGCCCGGAGACCGCGCGCTGGATCGCCGAGCGGCGGACGAGCGAGGAGGGCCAGGAGGGCCTGCGCGCCTTCCTCGAGAAGCGTCCTCCGAGCTGGAGATCCTGAGGGGCCCGTACGGCTCGCGGCCGCGGAGGCGCGGCCCGTCACGGCCGTTGCTACCTTGCCGGGCCGCATGGCCCGCCTCGCCCGCCCGCTCGTCCTCGCCGTCCTCGTCCTGCTCGCCTCCGCGGGCGTCTCGGCGGGCGCCGGCGCGCGGCCGCAGCTCGGCGTGCTCGGCGATCCGGGCCGCTTCGACGGCCAGACCGGGCAGCACTCGACGAGCCGGCTGATCATCGTCCGCTGGGGCCAGGGCTCCGCGACGCCGCAGTACTTCCTGCGGCAGCTCTTCCCGACGATGCGCGACGTGCCGATGCTGGGGCTGAGCACCGGCTCCGAGGGCGCCCCCGAGTCGCTGACGCCGGCGCAGCTCGCGCAGGGCAGGGGCGACGCGTTCCTCGTCGCGCTGAACCGGGCGCTCGCCGAATGGGCGAAGCCGGTCTACGTCCGCCCGCTCGCCGAGATGAACGGCCACTGGAACGCGTACTCGGCGTACGACGCAAACGGCGCCTCGCGCGGGCCGAGCCACTCGACGGCCGCCTTCCGGAAGGCGTTCGCGCGCACGTACCTGATCCTCCACGGCGCCCCGAACGCGAACGCCCGCCTGCGCGCGCTCGGTCTGCCGCCGGTCGACGCGCCGCTCGAGCCCGCGCCGGACGCGCAGGTGATCTGGAACCCGCAGGGCTACGGCTCGCCCGACCTTCCCGGCAACTCGGCGCAGGCGTACTACCCGGGCGACCGCTTCGTCGACGTCGTCGGCGACGACCTCTACGACATCCGCGGCAAGGCGGAGTGGAAGGCGATGGACGCGCTCTACCGCGCGCACCCGCACAAGCGGTTCGCGATCCCCGAGTGGGGCCTCTGGGGGATCGACGACCCCGCGTTCGTGCGGCAGATGGCGGCCTGGATCCGCTCGCACCCGCGCACGGTCGTCGCGACCTACTACTCCGGCCGAGCCGGGTCGGTCTTCGACCTCGCCTCGAAGCCGCGCTCGCGCGCCGCCTACCGCTCGCTGGTCGCGCCGCTGGGCGGCTGAGCCGCTACCGGCGCTTCCCGACGACGATCGCGTAGCGCGCGGCGCGGTAGGCCTTCGGCTGCTCGTCGTTCGTGAGCCCGAAGTTCAGGTGCGCCGTGCCGGGCGCGACGGCGAGGTAGACGAGGATCGTCAGGTTCTTCGCGATGTCCTGCTCCGCGTAGGGCCGGACGACGCTCGGGTCGTAGGGCGGCGCGGCGCGCCAGACGAGCCCGGACCGGCCGCGCGGGAGCGCGATCGCGACGAGCTCCTGGGCGACCGTGTGGATCGTCGTGACGGGGCTCTTCGGGAGCGGTCCGACCGGCGGCGCGGACGCTCCGGACGAGCCTGCGAGCACGCCCGCGGCGGCGAGAGCGCCGGCGGCGAGCAGCGTGATCCTGCGCATCGGTTCCTCCTCGATCAGGGCTTCGGCGCAAGCGTCGGACGGCGGGAACCCGCGCCCATCCGCGCGCCCGCGGAGCCCTGTCCGTGTCTCTTCCGGACATGTCCCGGGACCAGGTCCGGGGACATGTCTGAAGCGGTCAGCGGCAGTCGGGGCAGAGACCGCTGATCTCGAGCCGGTGGTCGGTCGCGACGAAGCCGTGGCGCTTCGCGATCCGCTCGACCCAGCCGCCGAGGTCGCACTCGCGCACCTCGACGACGCGGTGGCAGCGCTCGCACACGAGGTGATGGTGATGCGCGTCCGTGCAGAGCCGGTAGCACTGCTCCGTCCCGTGGTGCGAGAGCACGTCGACGACGCCGGCCTCCGAGAGGAGCGCGAGCGTGCGGTACACCGTCGCGAGCCCGGTGCGCGACTCGCGCTCGCGGAGCCGGCTCCAGAGCTGCTGCGCGGTCACGTCGTCGCGCTCGCGCGCGAGCTCCTCGAGCACCTCGAGCCGGCGCGGCGTCGAGCGCACGCCGTGCCGTTCCAGCAGCTCGCCGAGGTCTTGCGACGCGCTTGCCATCGCCCGTATCCTAGCCGGTGTGCGAATGAGAACCGTTCTCGTTCTCGCGTCGGCCGCAGCGCTCGCGGCCGGCTGCGGCGGCTCGCCCCAGGGCGGCCCGCTGCGCGTGGTCGCGTCCACGAACGTCTGGGGCGACGTCGCGGCGCAGATCGGCGGCACGGACGTCGCCGTCACCTCGATCCTCAGCGACCCGAACGCCGACCCGCACCTGTTCGAGGCCGGGACGCGCAACGGCCTCGCCGTCGCGCAGGCCGCCGTCGTCGTCGAGAACGGCGCCGGCTACGACGCGTTCATGGACAGGCTCCTCTCCTCCACCGCCTCGAAGGCGCGCGTCGTGGACGTCGCCGGCGCCCTCGGCCAGGAGGGAACCGGCGCGAACCCGCACTTCTGGTACGACGTCCCGGAGCTGCCGCGGATCGCCGCCGCGATCGCCGCCGGACTGCGCGCCGCCGACCCGGCGCACGCGGCCGGCTACCGCGCGCGCCTCGCGCGCTTCGTCGCCTCGCTCGGGCCGCTCCGCCGCGAGGTGGCGCGGATCCACGCCCGCTTCGCCCGCACGCCGGTCGCCTACACCGAGCCCGTCCCCGGCTACCTCGTCGCCGCCGCCGGGCTCGAGAACGTCGCGCCGGCGCAGTTCACGCGCGCGCTCCAGGACGGCAGCGAGCCGCCTCCGGACGCGGTCGCGGCGATGCAGACGCTGCTCGCGCGCGGCATGGTCCGCGCCCTCCTCTACAACAGCCAGGCCGTCTCCCCGATCACCGTCCGCCTGCGCGACCAGGCGCGCGCGAACGGGATCCCGGTCGTCGGCGTGACCGAGACGCTTCCGCGCGGGCTGCGCTTCCAGCAGTGGCAGCTGCGGCAGGCGCGCGCGCTCGAGGCGGCGCTCTCGCGATGAGCGCCGTCGTCCGCGCCGAGTCGCTCGCGCTCCGCTTCGGCGCGCGCACGCTCTGGGAGGGGCTCTCGTTCGAGCTCGCGCCCGGCGAGATGCTCGCGGTGCTCGGCCCGAACGGGACGGGCAAGACGTCGCTGCTGCGGATCCTGCTCGGCCTGCTGCAGCCGAGCGCGGGCGTCGTCCGGGTCGACGGCTGTCCGCCGCGGGAGAAGTGCGGCAGCGTCGGCTACGTGCCGCAGCAGCGCGTGTTCGACCGCGACCTGGCGCTGCGTGGCCGCGACCTCGTCCGCCTCGGACTCGACGGGCACCGGCTCGGCTTCGGCCGCCTCTCCGCGGCGCAGCGGGAGCGGATCGACGACGCGCTCGCCGCCGTCGGCGCGACGCGGTTCGCCGACGACCCCGTCGGCCGCCTCTCGGGCGGCGAGCAGCAGCGGCTCCGCGTCGCGCAGGCGATCGTCTCCGACCCGGTGCTCCTGCTCGCGGACGAGCCGCTGCTCTCGCTCGACCTCGCGCAGCAGCGCGCGGTCGTCGACCTGCTCGACGCGCGGCGCCGCGACGCCGCGACGCCGGTCGTCTTCGTCACGCACGACGTCAACCCGGTGCTGCACTCGGTCGACCGCGTGCTCTATCTCGCGCCGGGGCGCTGGGCGATCGGCTCGCCGGACGAGGTGCTGACCTCGGAGACGCTGTCCAGCCTCTACCGCACCGACGTCGACGTCCTGCGCGTCCGCGGACGCGTCGTCGTCGTCGGCACCCCGGACGACACGCACGTCCACCACGTCGAGGACGGGCACGCGCATTGACCGGGAGCGTCTTCACCGACCTGCTCGCGCAGCATTTCGTCCACACCGCGCTCTTCGCGGGCGCCGCGGTCGCGGTCGTCTCCGGGGCGATCGGCGTCTTCGTCGTCACGCGCGGCGCGAGCTTCGCCGTCCACGCGATCTCGGAGCTCGGGTTCACGGGCGCCGCCGGCGCGCTCGTCGTCGGCCTCGACCCGGTGCTCGGGATGTTCGCCGGCTCGCTCGCGGTCGGCTCGGTGCTCGGCGTCCTCTCCCTGCGCGGCCGGGAGCGCGACAGCGCGATCGGCGCCGTGCTCGCGTTCGGCCTCGGCGTCGGCGTGCTCTTCCTCTCGCTCTACCAGGGCTACGCGACGCAGGCGACGAACCTGCTCTTCGGCTCGATCGTCGGCGTCTCCGACGCGCAGCTGCGCGGCCTCGGGATCGTCGCCGCGCTCGTCCTCGCCGGCCTCGCCGTCCTCTACCGGCCACTCCTCTTCTCGAGCGTCGACCCGGAGATCGCGGCCGCGCGCGGCGTCCCGCTGCGCCGGCTGTCGGTCGCGATCTTCCTGCTGCTCGCCCTGACGACCGCGGAGGCGATCCAGGTCGTCGGCGTGCTGCTCGTGCTGACGCTCGTGATCACGCCCGCCGCCGCCGCGCAGCGGTTGACGGTACGGCCGGCGGCGGCGCTCTGGCTGAGCGTCTCGATCGCGCTCGCCTCGACCGAGGGCGGGATCCTGCTCTCGCTCTGGCAGCCGTGGCCGACGAGCTTCTTCATCTCGGCGCTCTCGTTCGCGGCATACCTCGCGGCCCGCCTCCGGGACGCGCTCAGAAGCGCTTGAGCTCGAGCCCGCCGCGGCGGAGGTGCGCGGTCAGGTAGCGGACGCCGTCGGGCCCGGCCGCGAGCGCGCGCCGCGAGCCCTTCTCGACGACGAGCGCGTCGCCCTCGCGCAGCGGACGCGGCTCGCCGTCGACGGTCAGCTCGGCCGACCCGGCGAGCGCGACGTAGAGGACGTCCCGGTGCTCGTTCACATGCTCGGCCGGGCCCTCCCCGGGCGGCCAGACGAGGATCGTCGCGTTCAGGTCGTCGCTCGCCGCGCCCCAGACCGGGCCGCGCGCGTCCGGCCGCTCCTCGCGCGGCGTGAGCCGGAGCGCGGCGAGCTCCGCCTCCGGGACGTGCTCCTGCACGAGCTCGAAGACGACCCGCTCCTCGAGCCGGACGTGCTCCTCGAGCAGCGATCCGAGCTCGGCGCACGTGTCGGCCGACGGCTCCCGCAGCGCGCGGGCGAGCGCCCTGATCCGCTGGTGCTGGGCGAGGACGAGGTCGAGCTCCGACGGCTGCAGCGGCAGGAGCGGGAAGACGAGCTCCTCCTCCTCGCGGAAGTGCCGGACGACGTGGAACGCGAAGTGCGCGCGGAAGCGCTCGGCCGCCGTGCGGCGCTCCTCCTCCCCGCCGGCCGCCGCCTCCCGCAGCTCGCGGGCGCGGACGAGCGTGTGGTGGTGGTCGTGCGAGAGCGGGACGAGCGCCGGATGGCGCTTCACGAGACGGCGCGCATGTTCGCCTCGAGGTGCTCGACGTTCGAGGTGCCGGGGATCGGCAGCATCGCCGGCGAGCGCTCGAGCAGCCAGCGCAGCTCGTCGGCCGGGTCGCCGAGGCCCTCGCCGAGCGGCTCCCACGGGAAGAAGCCGAGCCCGTCCGCCTCGCACGCGGCCAGCACGTCCTCCGAGGTGAGGAGCCCGCGGTTGTACTGGTTCTGCACCGACGCGATCGGCGTCACCGCCTGCGCGGCGCGGAGCTGCGAGACTGAGACGTTCGAGAGCCCGATCAACCGGATCTTGCCCTCCCGGCGCAGCTCGTCGAGCGCGCCGACCGACTCCTCGATCGGCACCGCCGGGTCGTGCCGGTGGAGCTGGTAGAGGTCGATCCGCTCGAGCTTCAGCCGGCGCAGGCTCGCGTCGCAGGCCGCGCGCAGGTGCTCGGGGCGGCCGTCGCGGATCCGCTCCTGCAGGCCCCAGCCGAGCCCGCCCTTCGTCGCGATCACGAGCCCTTCGGGGTACGGGTGGAGCGCCGCGGCGACGATCTCCTCGCTGCGGCCGCCGCCGTAGATGTCGGCGGTGTCGACGAGGTTCACGCCGAGCTCGACCGCGCGGCGGAGCACCCGCTTCCCCTCCTCGGGATCGGAGACGACGCGCATCGCGCCGAAGCCGAGCCGGCGGACCTCGAGCTCGCCGCCGAGGACGAAGGTCGGGTTCACATGCCGAGCCTAGCGCCGTCGCAGCGAGGCGAGCAGGCGCTTCGTGACGCGCAGGCGCGTCTCCGCCGCGGCCAGCCGCGCGTCGCCCGCGACCGCGACGCGATAGCTCCCGACCCGCAGGCGGAAGCGCGTGCGGAAGACGCCGCGCGGGTCGAGCCGCGGCCGGGCGACGAGCCGCCAGCCGCCGCGCTCCCGGTGCCAGACCGTGACCTCGCCGTCGGAGCGCGGCAGCACCGAGCCGCCGAGGAGCGTGCCGCCCAGGGGACGCACGGCGATCCGCGGCGCGACCGCGACCGCGAGCTCGGGGCCGCCGACGCCCGTCGCGGCGAGCCGGTACGTCGTCGCGGCGCGCGGCCGGACGCGCACGCTCGTGCCGGCTCGCACCGCACGGATCGTCCGCCACGGCCCGTCCCCGATGCGGCTCTGCAGCACGGCTCCGGCGACGCCGTCCGCCCGCGCGACGAGACGCAGCGAACGCCCGTAGAGCACGCGCGCGCCGCCCGCCGCCAGCGAGAGCCGGCCGACGCTGAACCACGTCGAGCGGAGATGGAACGCCTGCGCGACCTGCTCGCCGGTCAGCCGCGCGGCCGCGCCCGACGCGAAGCCGACGTCGACCGCGGCCACCCTGCCGGAGCTGCTCCGCTCCAGCCGCACCGACGAGACGTCGCCCGCGAGGCCGAGCCGCTCGGCGAAGCGGCGGTCGCCGATCGCGATCGGCCCCCAGGCGTGGTGCGGCGAGGCGACGTCGTACGGATCGGCGACCGGCCGCAGGTACGGCACCGGGCCCGACCCGGGCACGAGGTCGCGCACGTCCGCGGTCTCGCCGCCGGAGCTCGCGGAGTAGTACGCGGTGGCGACGGCGCCGTTCCAGGTGAGGATCCGCCCCTTCGTCGCGAGGACGGCCTCGTCGGTGCGCGGCCCTTCCGAGGCGATCCCGCCGTACGCCTGGCTGCGCTCGTCGGCGAACTCGTCGAAGGTCGCGCCGGGATGGAGGGTCGCGATCGCGTACGACCGCGCCGCGACCGCCTGCGCCTCGAGCGCGGCGAGGCTCCAGTGCGACGGCATCTCCGCCCCGACGACGCCGCGCAGGTACGTGTCGAGCGGCAGCGAGTTCACGACCGACAGCGCGCCGCCGGAGGAGCGCAGGACGACCGCGCCGTGGTAGGCGCGCCCGTCGACGGTCAGCGGCGCGCGCGGGCACTGGAAGACGACCGGAGAGCGCAGCCGCCGGCCGGCGAAGCGCACGCCCGGAGCGCCGTGCCGGTGGCTGGCGCGCACGGGCACGCGCCGCAGCGGCAGCACGAGCTTCGGGCCGACCCCGTACACGCCCGCGGCCAGCGGATGGCCCATCCCGGTCGCGTCGCTGACGCTCATCGGCGTCGCGCAGCCGACGGTGACGACCGGGACGTCCTGGGCGAGGAGGACGCGCACCCGCGGCTCGCCGACCGTCCCGAGGGCCGTCCCGGGGTAGTAGTGCGCGAGGATCCGCTGCCAGCTCCAGCCGTGGCGCGCGTAGCCGTACGCCCCCCACTGGCTCATGCCAACGCCGTGGCCCCAGCCTCGACCGGTGACGACGAGCACCGACGAGGCGCGCGCCGACGATGCGCCGAGCGCGCAGGCGAGCACGACTCCGAGAACGATCGCGCGGCGGGGTCGCACGGACGCGCTCGTACCGCGCGCGGGCGTCCGTCAAACGACGGGGACGGGCGCCCCGCCCTGCTCGGCCGAGGCGTAGAGCGCCGCGATCGTCCGCGCCTGGCCGAGCGCCTCCTCGCGGCCGAGCAGCGGCGCCTCGAGGCCGCGGATCGCGCGGCTGACGTTGTCGCCCTGGAGGCGGTAGCGGTCGGCGGCCTCGACCTCGACCAGCTCCGTCCCGCCGCCGCGTCGCAGCTCGATCCCGACCGTCTCGCACGTCCAGGGATGCGCGACGCGGAGGATCCCCTCGGTGCCCGTGACCTCGAGGCCGAGCCGGTAGGCGAGGTCGAAGCCGCAGTCGAGCTGCGCGAGCACGCCGTCCGGGAAGACGAGCGTGCCGGCGAGCCGGAGGTCGACACCGGTCGGGCCGACGACCTGCCGCGCGGACGCCTCGACCGGCTCGGCGCCGGCGGCGAGGCGCGCGCCGCTGACGCAGTAGCAGCCGAGGTCCATGAGCGCGCCGCCGTCCAGCTCCGGCCGCAGCCGGACGTCCGTCGCGTCGCCGAGCAGGAACCCGAACGACGCGTGCACGTGCCGCACCTCGCCGACCGCGCCCGCGCGCAGCAGCTCCTCCACCCGCCGTGTCTGCGGATGGTGGCGGTACATGAACGCCTCGACGAGGTGGCGGCCCGCCCGGTCGGCCGTGTCGAAGGCGCGCTCGGCGTCGGCCGGCCGGCGGGTGAGCGGCTTCTCGCACAGCACGTGCTTGCCGGACTCGAGCGCGCGGATCGACCACGGCACGTGGCCGTCGTTCGGGAGCGAGACGTACACGGCCTCGACCTCGGCGTCGGCGAGCAGCTCGTCGTAGGAGCCGAACGCCCGCGGGATCCCCCACTCGCGCGCGTACGCCTCCGCGCGGCCGAGGTCGCGGCTCGCGACCGCGACGAGCTCGCTCGCCTCCGACTCCTGGAGTCCCGGGATCACCGCCCGGTTGATGCGCGCGGTCGAGAGGATCCCCCAGCGGACGGGGTCCACCGCTACCCCCAGGAGGCTTCGTTCATCGGCCGGAACGAGGTCGTGAGGATGCGGTGGCCGCGTGGCCGCGTCAGCGCGAACACGACCACTTCGGCCACGTCCTCTCCGGACATCATCCCTTCGACCGATTCGGCCGTCCGCCCGCGTCCCTCGCCCATCGCGAAGTCGGTCGCGACGCCGCCGGGGCAGACGTTCGTGCAGCGGACGTTCCTCCCGCGCAGCTCGTGGTCGAGCGAGCGGAGGAAGCCGACCTGGCCGAACTTCGACGCGTTGTAGACCGACTCGTGCGGGAACGCCCGCAGGCCCGCGACCGAGGCGACCGCGACGACGTCGCCGCCGCCGCGCGCGAGCAGGTGCGGGAGCGCGGCGCGGACGGCGTGGATCGTGCCCTTGAGGTTGACGTCGATCATCTCGTCGACGTGCTCGGGCGAGAGGTCGAGCAGCTCGCCGTAGGCGCCGACGCCCGCGTTCGCGACCAGGATGTCGAGGCCGCCGAAGCGCTCGACCGTCGCCGCGACGAGAGCCTCCACCTGCGCCGGGTCGCGGACGTCGCAGGGGAGGGCGACCGCGTCGAGCCCGAGGTCGTCGCCGGTCCGCGAGCCGAGCCCGAGCCGGACGCCGGCGGCGTCGAGCGCGCGGGCGACGGCGGCGCCGATCCCCCGGCTCGCGCCCGTGACGACCGCAACCTTGCCGTCCAGGCTCTCCATCGCTCCTAGACTCTTGCACCGATGCGGAGACTCGTGGTGGCGAACCGTGGCGAGATCGCGCTGCGCGTCTTTCGCGCATGCCGCGACGCGGGGATCGAGACGGTCGCGGTGGTCGCGCCCGACGACCGCGGATCGCTGCACGCCCGCTCGGCGGACGCGACCGTGGAGATCGCGTCGTACCTCGACCCGGCGGAGCACGTGCGCGCGGCGACGGAGGCGGGCGCGGACGCGGTGCATCCCGGGTACGGGTTCCTGTCGGAGAGCGCCGAGCTCGCGGAGGCGGTGCTCGCGGCCGGGCTGACCTGGGTCGGGCCGCCCCCGGCGGCGCTCCGCGCCGGCGGCGACAAGCTGGCGGCGAAGCGGACGGCCGCGGCGGCGGGCGTGCCGGTGCTGCCGACGGGTTCGCCCGAGGAGATCGGCTTCCCGCTCCTCGTCAAGGCGGCGGCGGGCGGCGGCGGTCGCGGGATGCGGGTCGTCCGCGGCCCGGACGAGCTGGAGGAGGCGCTGGCGGCGGCGAGCCGCGAGGCGGCGGCCGCGTTCGGCGACGACACGGTCTTCTGCGAGCGCTTCCTCGAGCGGCCGCGCCACGTCGAGATCCAGCTGCTCGCCGACGGCCACGGGAACGTCGTCTCGCTCGGCGAGCGCGACTGCTCGATCCAGCGTCGCCACCAGAAGGTGCTCGAGGAGTCGCCTTCCCCGGCGCTCGACCCGGAGCTGCGGGCGCGGATGAGCGAGGCCGCGGTCGCGTTCGCGCGGGCGATCGGCTACGAGAGCGCGGGCACCGCGGAGTTCGTGCTGGACGGCCGTGACTTCTTCTTCCTCGAGCTGAACGCCCGCATCCAGGTCGAGCATCCGGTCACCGAGCTCGTCACCGGCGTCGACGTTGTCCGGGAGCAGCTCCGCATCGCGCAGGGCGAGCCCCTCTCCGAGCTAGTAACAGACTGTTACTTGTCGGGAGCGGCGGTGGAGGTGCGGCTGTACGCGGAGGATCCGCGGAGCTTCCTGCCGCAGGCGGGACGGCTGGAGCGGCTGCGCCTCCCCGCGGGCGTCCGCGTCGACAGCGGGGTCGAGGAGGGCGACGAGATCGGCACCTCGTACGACCCGATGATCGCGAAGCTGATCGCGCACGGCGACACCCGCGCCGAGGCGCTCGACCGGCTCGCCCGCGCGCTGCGCGAGACGGAAGTCGCGGGCGTGACGACGAACCTGCCCTTCCTGCGCTGGCTCGTCTCGCACCCGCTCGTCCGCGCCGGTCGCGTCACGACCGCGTTCCTGACCGAGAACCCGCCGCTCTCGGAGCCGCCGGCCGGCGCTCCCGGGCCGGCCTGGTCGGGGGCGTGGCGGCTGAACCTCCCCGCGCCGCCCCCCGCGCCCGTCCCCGACGTCGACGCAGCCGCACACCAGCACGGCCCCGGCGGCGAGGAGCACGCCTCCGTCGTCGCGCCGATGCCGGGCACCGTGATCAAGGTGCTCGTCGAGCCCGGCGCCGAAGTCGCAGCCCGCCAGCCGCTCGTCGTGCTCGAGGCGATGAAGATGGAGACGCCGCTCCTCTCGCCGTACGACGCGACCGTCCGCGCCGTGCACGTCGCCGAGGGCGACCGCGTCGCCGGCGGGACCGTGCTCGTCGAGCTGGACGAGTAGCCCGCCGCCCCTCGAACGAGGGATTGCCCGCCGTCCGACCGCGCCTCGATAATGAACGAGCGTTCATTTTCCATGCCCAAGGTCAGTGACAGCCATCAGGAGGCGCGGCGCCGCCAGATCCTCGACGCAGCCGCGCGCTGCTTCGCGCGGCGCGGCTTCGCCGTGACGACCGTCCGCGAGATCTACGAGGAGGCGGGGCTCAGCGCCGGCTCGGTCTACGTCTACTTCCGGGGCAAGGACGAGATCGTCGAGGCGCTCGTCCACGAGCAGATCGGGCAGATGGCGGCCCGCGCGGGGATCCTCGACCACGTCGAGGACCCCGCGGAGGCGCTCGGGATGGTGATCCGCGGCTTCGCGGCGGCCGCCGACGCGGCGCCGAGGGAGCAGCTCTCGCTGCGGCTCCAGTCCTGGGCGGCGTCCACGACGACCACGCAGTTCGCGGCGGTCTTCCGGGAGGCGTTCGAGAGCGTCCACACCCCGCTCGCGCGGGCGCTCGAGCGCGCGGGCGCCGCCGATCCGGACGCGCTCGCCCGCGTGGTCATGGCGGCCCTGCAGGGACTCGTGCTCCAGGTCGTCCACGAGACCGGGGTCGACACCGCCGCCTACGCCGAGACGCTCGTCGTCGCCGTGCAGTCGGCGCTCCCCGCGAGGGCGCAGCCGTGACCTCGACCCCTTTCCACGCTCGCGTCCATCCTCGCCGGGCGGCCCTTTGCGGCGGCCGCTCGGCGACGGACGCGATCCCTGCCGCAGCACGGCCGCGGCGCGCGACGACTCTGCGGCGGGCGCGCTCGCGGCCGTGCGCGGCAGGGACTGCTCTGCCTAGAACAGCTTCTGGAGCTTCATGGCGGCGCCCATGTCGCCCTTGATCTTCAGCTTGCCGGTCATGTAGGCGCTCGTCGGGTTCTGCTCGCCGGCGATGATCTTCTCGAAGACCTCCTGCGAGGTGCTGATCGTCGCGTCGGCGTCGCCCGCGCCCTCGCTGACGCTGACCGCGCCGTCGTCGACGCTGACCGTCCAGGCGCCGGCGCCCTCGATGTCGAAGACGTACGAGTTCGTCATCCCGGCCGTCTTGGACGCGTCCGCGCGGCTGGGGAGGTTCGCGAAGAAGTCCTGCACGCTCTCGGCCATGTCTCGCTCCTCGTTCGGGGTCGGTCGGCGCGAGTGT
The DNA here is from genome assembly GCA_035688025.1 of Gaiellaceae bacterium. GTDB lineage: Bacteria > Actinomycetota > Thermoleophilia > Gaiellales > Gaiellaceae > Palsa-739. The sequence continues at coordinate 16,773 of DASSNM010000073.1, forward strand.
ATTGCGCGGCGGCCTTGCGGAGGGGCTAGCATCGCGCCTCGTGGCCGCGACGATCTCGATCGCACTGCCCGGACAGGAGCGCGCGGACGCGATCGCGCTCCCGCTGGCGAAGCCGGCCGGTGGCGAAGGGCTGCGGGTCGTCGACGAGAGGCTCGGCGGCCGGCTCGCGCGCCTGCTCGAGAGCGGCGACCTGCGCGGCGAGCGCAACGAGGCGCTCCTCCTGCACCTGGACGGCGAGCTGGACGCGCCGCGGCTCGTCGCCACGGGCGTCGGCGAGCGCGACTCGGTCGACGCGGACGCGCTCCGCACCGCCGGCGCGGCGGCGGCTGCTGCGCTCTCGCGCGTCGGCGGCACGCTGCTCTGGCTCCTGGACGAGACGCTGCCCGTGCCGCTGCCCGAGCAGGCGTCGGCGCTCGTCGAGGGGACGCTCCTCGGCGCGTACTCGCCCGGCCAGTGGAAGGCCCGAAACGAGAAGCGAGCGCCGGAGCGGATCGTGATCGGGCACTTCGAGGACGAGGAGGTCCGCGCCGCGGCCGAGCGTGCGGCGCTCCTCGCCGAGCGCTCGAACCGTGCCCGCGACCTCGCGAACATGCCGCCGAACGAGCTGGACCCGGCGCGGCTCGCCGAGCTCGCGCAGGAGCTCGCGGCCGAGCACGAACACCTCTCCGCCGAGGCGCTCGGCCCCGACGAGATGCGCGAGCTCGGAATGGGGGCGCTGCTCGCGGTCGGCCAGGGGAGCCGGAACGAGCCTCGGCTCGTCGTGCTGCGCTACGAGCCGCCGCAGCCGGCGCGCGACGACCTCCTGCTCGGGCTCGTCGGCAAGTCGATCACCTTCGACACGGGCGGGATCTCGCTCAAGCCGGGCGCCGGGATGCAGGCGATGAAGGGCGACATGTCCGGCGGCGCGGGCGTCCTGCACGGGATCGGCGCCCTCGCGGCGCTCGGCACGCCCGTCCGCGCGATCGCGCTCCTCGCAGCGGCCGAGAACATGCCGGGCGGCGGCGCGTTCCGGCCCGGCGACATCCTGCGCGCCGCGAACGGGAAGACGATCGAGGTGATCAACACCGACGCCGAGGGCCGGCTCGTGCTCGCCGACGCGCTCTGGTACGCGCGGCGCGAGGGCGCGACGCACGTCCTCGACGTGGCGACGCTGACCGGGGCGATGGAGATGGCGGTCGGCGACCTCTACGGCGGCCTGTTCGCGACCGACGACGAGTGGAGCGACCTGATCGTCGAGGCCGGGCGGCGGAGCGGCGACCTCGTCTGGCGCTTCCCCCTGCATCCGCGCTACCGGCGCTACATCGACTCCGACTTCGCGGACATGAAGAACGGCTCGACCCTGAAGCAGGGCTCCCCCGCGCTCGCCGCCGAGTTCCTGCGCGAGTTCGCCGGCGAGGGCCCGTGGGCGCACCTGGACATGGCCGGCCCGGCCTTCCTCGACCGCACGCGCGGCGACTACATGCGCGTCCCCGGCGGCACCGGCTACGGCGTGCGGCTGATCGCCGAGCTCGGGCGGATGCTCGCGTGAACTACGAGCTCACCGACGAGCAGGAGCTGATCCGGCAGACCGTCCGCGAGTTCGCGGAGTCGAAGGTCGCGCCGGTCGCCGAGGAGCTCGACCGCGAGGGCCGCTTCCCGTACGAGCTCGTCGCCGAGCTGGGCGAGCTCGGGCTGATGGGCCTGCCGATTCCGGAGGAGTACGGCGGCGCGGGCGGCGACACCGTCTCGTACGCGATCGCGGTCGAGGAGCTGACCCGGATCGACTCGTCGGTCGCGATCACGGTCGCCGCGCACACCTCGCTCGGGACGATGCCGATCTACCTGTTCGGGAACGAGGAGCAGAAGCAGGAGTGGCTGCCGCGGCTCACCTCCGGCGAGCGGCTGGCGGCGTTCGGGCTGACCGAGCCGGACGCGGGCTCCGACGCGGGCGCGACCCGCACGCGGGCCGAGCTCCGCGACGGCGCCTGGACGATCGACGGCGCGAAGATCTTCATCACGAACGCGGGCACGGACATCTCCGGCTGCGTGACGATCACGGCGCGCACCGGTGAGGACGAGATCTCGAACCTGATCGTCCCGAACGGAACGCCCGGCTACGAGATCTCGCCTCCGATGAAGAAGCTCGGCTGGCGCGCCTCCGACACGCGCGAGCTGTCGTTCCGCGGCTGCGAGGTGCCGGAGGGGAACCTGCTCGGCCCGCGCGGCGAGGGGTTCCGCCAGTTCATGCAGATCCTCGACGGCGGCCGCATCTCGGTCGCCTCGATGGGCGTCGGCCTCGCGCAGGGCGCCTACGACCTCGCCGCCGCGTACGCGAAGGAACGCCAGCAGTTCGGCCGGCCGATCGCGAAGTTCCAGGCGATCCAGTTCCAGCTCGCCGACATGGCGACCGAGATCGAGGCCGGCCGCCAGCTCGTCTACCGCGCCGCCTGGCTCAAGGACCAGGGCAAGCCGTTCGCGCTCGCCGCCGCGCAGGCGAAGCTCTACACGGGGCTGCTCTCGAACCGGGCCGCGAACGCCGCCCTGCAGATCCACGGCGGCTACGGCTTCACCGACGAGTTCGCGATCTCGCGGCTCTACCGCGACCAGAAGATCCTCGAGATCGGCGAAGGCACGAACGAGGTGCAGCGCATGGTCATCGCGCGGCAGCTCGGGTTCTAGCGCGCCCCTGCGATGTAGGTTCGCCCCATGCCTGTCGATCTGGCGCGCCGCCTCGCCGTCGCCCGCGGCGACGAACCTGCGGATCTCGTCGTCCGCGGTGGGAAGGTGCTGTCCGTCTTCACGCGCGAGTGGCTCGACGCCGACGTCGCGGTCGTCGACGGCTGGATCGCCGGAGTCGGCGACTACGAGGGCCGCGAGACGGTCGACGCGACGGGCCGCTGGGTCGTCCCGGGCCTGATCGACGCGCACGTCCACGTCGAGTCGTCGAAGACGCTCGTCGACGAGTTCGCGCGGCTCGTCCTGCCCTTCGGCACGACCGCGGTCGTCGCCGACCCGCACGAGATCGCGAACGTGCTCGGCACCGACGGCGTCCACTGGCTGCTCGACGCGACCGCCGACCTGCCGCTCGACGTCTACTTCACCGCGTCGTCGTGCGTCCCCGCCTCCGAGTTCGAGTCGCCGCGGCGCGGGCTCTCGGTCGGCGACCTCGACGCGCTGCTCCGCCGCCGGCGCGTGATCGGGCTCGCCGAGATGATGAACTTCCCCGGCGTCATCGGCGGCGACGCACGCGAGCTCGCGAAGCTCGAGCTGGCCGAGCACGTCGACGGCCACGCGCCCGGCGTCCTCGGCAAGGCGCTGCAGGCGTACGCGGCCGCCGGGATCGAGTCCGACCACGAGGCGTTCACCGCCGAGGAGGGACGCGAGCGGCTCCGCGCCGGCATGTGGCTGCTGATCCGCGAGGGCTCCGCCGCGCGCAACCTGCAGGCGCTGCTCCCGCTCGTCCGCGAGTTCGGGCCGCAGCGGATGGCCTTCTGCACCGACGACCGCGAGCCCGAGCACATCGCCTCGGACGGGCACATCAACTCGATGGTGCGCGACGCGGTCGCCGCCGGGATCGACCCGGTCGACGCGCTCGTCATGGCCTCGCACAACGCGGCCGACTACCACGGGCTCGGCCACCTCGGCGCGATCGCGCCCGGCCGCCAGGCCGACCTGCTCGTGCTCCCCGACCTCGAGCGCTTCGTTCCCGACCTCGTGCTCAAGCGCGGGCGCGAGGTCGGCGAGATCCCGCGTCCCGAGGTGCCCGACTGGGTGAAGCAGACCGTCCGCGTCGGCGCGCTCGGGCCCGAGGTCTTCCGGATCCCGTGGGGCGGCGAGCGGAAGGCGCGCGTGATCGGGCTGATCCCCGGCCAGATCCTCACCGAGTCGCTCGTCGACGCGCCGAAGGTCTACGGCGGCGAGGCGGTCGCCGACCCGGAGCGCGACCTCGCCAAGATCGCGGTCGTCGAGCGCCATCTCGGCACCGGCCGGATCGGGCGCGGCTTCGTCAAGGGCTTCGGCCTCGAGCGCGGCGCGATCGGTTCGACGCTCGCCCACGACGCGCACAACCTCGTCGTCGTCGGCATGAGCGACGCCGCGATGGCCGCCGCGGTGCGCCGGCTCGCGAACATCCGCGGCGGGATCGTCGTCGTCGACGGCGCCGAGGTGCTCGCCGAGCTGCCGCTCCCGGTCGCCGGACTGCTCTCGGACGCGCCGCTCGCCGAGGTCGTCGAGCGCTCGGAGGCGATCCTCGCCGCCGCGCGGGAGCTCGGCTGCCGCGTCGAGGCGCCGTTCCAGCTGCTCGCCTTCCTCGCGCTGAGCGTGATCCCGTCGCTGAAGATCACCGACCGCGGGCTCGTCGACGTCGACCGCTTCGAGCTCGTCCCGCTCGAAGCGGACTGACCGGCCGGATCCCAGGCACAATCGAAGCGTGGTGCCTGTCGCCGCAGCCGTGGTCGCGGCCCTCCTCTTCGCGCAGGCCGTGGTGCGCCTGCGCCGCCGTGGCCGCGCCGACCTCGCCTCCTGGGACCGCGTCGCGGTCTTCGCGCTCGGGCTCGCGCTCTCCGTCTTCGCGCTCGTCGGGCCGCTCGACCGGATCGCCGACGAGAAGCTGCTCGCCGCGCACATGGGCCAGCACGTCCTGATCGGCGACCTCGGCCCGGCGCTCATGGTCGTCGCGGTGCGCGGGCCGCTCCTCGTCTTCCTCCTCCCCGCGCCCGTGCTCGCGCCCCTCGCCCGCAGCCCGCTCCGCCGCGCGCTCGCCGCACTGCTCCGCCCACGCGTCGCATTCGCGCTCTGGGCGGCGAACCTCGCGATCTGGCACGTGCCCTGGCTCTACGACAAGGCGCTCGAGCACCAGGAGCTCCACGACTTCGAGCACGTCTGCTGGGCGATCTGCGGCGTCCTGCTCTGGACGCTCCTCGTCGACCCGGGCGCGCACCGGCGGCTCACGGTCGGGGGCCGCGTCGCGCTCGCCGCGGCGATGTTCGCGGCGGGGCAGGTGCTCACCGACGTGCTCGTCTTCACGTTCACGTCGCTCTACCCCGCCTACCACGGCGCCTACGGGATCTCGGCGGTCACCGACCAGCAGCTCTCCGGGATCGTGATGATGGGCGAGCAGCTCGTCACGCTCGGCGCCTGCGTCGCGCTGCTGCTGCGGCCGCGGATCCGCCGCGCGCGCCTGGCGCTGGCATGAGCGCGACCGCGTTCTCGTTCGAGCCGCTCTTCCTCGCGCTCGCGCTCGCCGCCGCCGCGCTCTACCGGCGCGCCGCGCGCCGCGACCGGCCGGAGACCTGGCGGCTGGCCGCATTCGCCGCCGGCACGTTCCTCGTCGCGGCCGCGCTCAACTCGCCGCTCGAGACGATCGCGGCGAAGCGGCTGCTGCTGATGCACCTGCTCCAGAACGCGCTGATCGCGGACGTCGCGCCACTGCTCGTCCTGCTCGGGCTGACCCCGGCGATGCGGGCCGCCCTCGCCGCGCGCGGCGCCTCCCGGATCCGCTCCCGCTTCGTGCTGCCGGTCTGGCTGCTCGCCTGGTACGGCACCCACTTCGCGCCGTTCTACGACTGGGCTCTCCGCAGCGGCTGGGGCCTCAACGTCGAGCACGCCATCCTGATCGCCGCCGGGCTCCTCTTCTGGTGGCCGATCGTCAGCGGCCGCCTCTCGCCGCCGGCCGGGCTCGGCTACCTCGGCGTCGCCTTCGTCGGCTCGTCGTTCCTCGGCCTCGCCTACATCTTCTCGTCGAGCCCGTTCTACTCGTTCTACGAGCACGCGCCGAGGCTGTGGGGGTTCTCGCCGGTGCGCGACCAGAACCTCGGCGGCATCCTGATGAACGGCGAGCAGACGCTCGTCTTCCTGCTCGCGATCGCCTGGTTCATCCTCCGCCTGCTCGACGAAGAGCATGCGGCGGCCGAATCGCCCGCGCGCGGCTGAAGCCCGTGTAGCGGTCGGTCATGAAGTGCGCGGCCGCGGTCATCCGCAGGACGCGCGGCCGGAGCGTGCGCGGGTCGAGGGTGAGCGTGAAGAAGGCGGGCACGCTCGGGTCGGCGAACGCGACCGTGACCGAGGTCGCGGTGCGCGCGAGGACGCGGGCGTTCGTGGAGCGCGTCCACTGCGTCGCCGGCTGGGGCAGGCGCGGGACCTGCGGCGAGGCCCGCCAGCGCCCGCCGGGCCGGTCGCTGTCCCAGCGGCGGTCGCCGACGACGACCGCGGCCGCGCCGCCGGGGATCTCGTAGGCGAGCCGGTCGGGCCGCTCGAGCCGCCAGCGCGCGGTGACGGAGTGCGTAGGGTCGGACGCGAGCCGCTCCGTGTAGGCGACGCCGGCGAGCGCTCGGTAGACGGCCCGGGCGCGGCGGACGAGCCCGTCCGCGGCGGGTGCGTGCGCGGGCAGCGAGAACGCGACCCGGCGGGTCGGGCCGAAGCCGGCGATCTCGACGGTCACGCGCCGGCCGGGCGCGACCGCGGCGCGGTAGCAGCCGCTGCCGCAGCGCGTCGCGGCCGCGTCCGCCGGCAGGAAGCGGACCCGCAGCCCGCTCAGGCCGCCGCCGGCGGGCGAAAGCACGACCGCGGTCAGCCGCCGCGGCTCCGCCTCGAGCGCGACCGCGAGCGGCCCCGCCTCGCGCGCGAGCACGAGCGCGTCCGGCGGCGGCGCGGGCGGCTGCGGCGAGGGCTCGAGCGCGGCCGGGACGGCGGCGGCGCTCGCGAGCGGGACCGCGTTCCGGCCCGGCCGCAGCTGCACGAGGACGGCGACCGCGACCAGGAGCCCGGCGACGAGCAGGAGCTCGACCGCGAGCCGGCGGCGCAATCGCCCACGCAGGAGCCAGCCCGCCGCGAGCGCGGCGAGCAGGATCCCGGTCTTGACGAGCAGCGAGCGCCCGTAGCCGGTCTGCCAGAGCTGGCGCACGGCGAGCAGCTCGTACGACGCGCGGATCGCGCCCGTGACCGCGAGCAGCGCCACCGCGCCGAGCGCGACCAGCGCGCCGCGCCGCAGCTCGGCCGCCCCCGCGGGCAGGGCGAGGAGCCCGAGCAGGACGCCGACCCACGTCGCGGCGGCGAGCACGTGCAGCACGTCCACCACGACGTTCGCGCGCGGCAGACCCGGATCGAGCGCGTGCCCGGCGACCGAGGGCACGGCGGCGAGCCCGAGCGCGAGCACGAGCGCCGGCCGCAACGCGCGCCGCTCGAGCGTCGCCGCGCCCGCGAGCAGCCCGACGAGCACCGCGAGCACGAAGCCGGCCGCGAGCGCGGCGCCGTCGCGCGTGCCGAGGCCGACGCGGTGGATCTCGCTTCCGGAGCCGACCGCGGCGAGCGCGGTGGCCGCGCTCAGGAGCAGCGGCAGCCGCTCCGCCGCGACCTCGTCCACGCGGCGCAGGACGACGAGCGCGTGGACGGCGAGCCCGGCCGCGACGAGCACGCCCGCGAGGAAGAGCCAGCGCTCGAGGACGCTGCCTGCGTCCGGCCCGGTCGCCTCGGCGGCGAGCGCGGCCTGCGGCGGGGCGCGTCCCGCTCCGACGGCGAACGCGATCACCCCCGACTCGAGATGCCCGTCGTCGGAGACGATCGCCCAGCGCACCGAGTAGTCGCCGTCCGGGAGCCCGGCGCGCAGCGGCAGCACGAGCGTCCGGCGGCCGCTCACCAGGGCGCGGCCCGCGAGCACCGAGCCGCCGCCGTTCCGCACCGCCGCGTTCCCGGGCCCGACGCGCACGGCGTCGTCGAACACGACCCGCACCTCGCGCGGCGCGCGCGTCAGCACCGAGCCGGACGCGGGCTCGATCCGGACGAGGTTCGCGTGCGCGACCGCCGCGGCGGGCAGCGCGAGCGCGACCGCCGACGCGGCGAGGAGAGCCCTCTTCACTTTGCGATTTGTAGCCGCCGCGGGTGGTACCGTCGCGCCGTGCTGTTCCGGCAGTTCGTGGACGACAGCCTCGGATGCGCCTCGTATCTCGTCGGCGACGAGCAGGCGGGCGTCGCGGTCGTCGTCGATCCCGCCTACCGGATCGAGCCGTATCTCGCGGAGGCCGAGCGCCAGGGCGCGCGGCTCGTCGCGGTGCTCGAGACGCACACGCACGCCGACCACGTCTCAGGCCACGGCCGGCTCGCGCTCGAGCACGGCCTGCCGGTGCGCGTCCACTCCGCCGCCGGCGCGGCCTTCCCGCACGAGCCGCTCGCCGACGGGACGGAGGTCGAGCTCGGCGACGTCGTCGTCCGCACGATCCACACGCCCGGCCACCGCCCCGAGCACTGCGCGTTCGCGGTGATCGACCGCTCGCGCGGCGACGAGCCGTGGCTCGTCCTCACCGGCGACTCGCTCTTCGTCGGCGACGCCGCCCGCCCGGATCTCGCGATCGAGGCGCTCGACGGCGCCGAGGGGCTCTTCCACAGCCTCCGCCGGCTCGTCGAGCTCGGCGACGGCGTCGAGGTCTACCCTGGCCACGTCGCCGGCTCGCTCTGCGGCGCGGCGATGAGCTCGAAGGCGTCGACGACGATCGGCTTCGAGCGCCGCTTCAACCACGCGCTGCTCGCCGACCACGACGGCTTCCTCGCGGCGGCGGGCGGGCCGCAGCCGCCGCGGCCGCCGAACATGGAGCGGATCGTCGAGCTCAACCGTGGGCCCTTCGTCGGCGCGCAGCCGCCGCCGGCGCGGGTCGGCGAGATCCCGGACGGCGCGGTCGTCCTCGACGTGCGCCCGACGGCGGCGTTCGTGGCCGGGCACCGGCCGGGCGCGGTCGGCGTTCCCGTCTCGGGCTCGAGCTTCGGCACGAAGGCGGGCTTCGTCCTCCCCGACGGGCCGGTCGTCCTCCACGCGACGGACGCGGACGAGGCGGAGCGGGCCGCGCGGGCGCTGCAGGCGGTCGGCCTGTTCGAGATCGCGGGCTGGCAGGAGGGCGGCGGCGAGGAGACGCTCGCGGCGGTGACGCTCGAGGAGCTGCAGCGGCTGCTCGCGGCCGACGAGGTCGAGCTGCTGGACGTGCGCGAGGCGGACGAGCGCGACGGCGGCTACATCCCCGGCTCGCGGAACCTCCCCTACCGCACGGCACGCGCCGCGGCGGAGAACGGCCTGCTCGACGGGCGGCCGGTCGTGACGATCTGCGAGAGCGGCCCGCGCGCCGCGATCGCCGCGAGCGTGCTGCAGGCGCACGGCGTCGACGCGCGGCCGGTGCTGGACGGCGGCGTCGCCACCTGGCGCGCGAACGGCGGCGAGACGACCTCGTTCCGCCGCTGCGGCTCGTAACGAATCGTCCTCTTCGGCCATGTCCAGGTACCTGGCACCGGGACATGGCTCGACCGGACATGTCCAACCGCTCGACCCGACTCATCGCGCCGTCTCACGGCCGCCACTGTCCCGCTCGGCCATGTCCAGGTACCTGGCACCGGGACATGGCTCCACGGGCCATGTCCCGGTGGCTAGGGCGCGAGCCAGCGGACGAGCGGGATCTCCGCCTCGTCCGGCCAGAGGCCGCCGTGCTGGCCGAGGAAGCGCTGCTCGAAGCGGCCCGGCTCGAGCCAGTACGCCGCCTCGCCCGGATGCGGCAGCACGACGAGGTTCGCGAGCCGGGCCCGCAGCCGCTCGCCCACCTCGCCGAACAGCCCCTCGGCGACGAGCTCGTCGACCCGCCGCACGTCCGCCTTCCCCTCGAGCAGCGTCCCGAGCCGGGCCGCGACCTCGTCGAGCCGGTCCGGGAGCACGTGCAGGAACAGGTCGCGCGCGGAGCCGGCCGGCGCGAGCGGCTTCCCGTCCGCACCGTGGACGAGGTGCTCGGGCAGCTCCGGCCAGACGACGTTCACGTAGCTCGTCCGCTCGGGCGAGATCGCCGCCATGCCGTGGTCCGAGGTGACGAGCACCGCCGTCCCGGACGGCCACGGCGCCGCCCGGATCGCGTCCAGGGTCGCCCCGACGATCCGGTCGACGTCCGGGCTGTCCGGCCCGGCGAGGTGCATGTGCGTGTCGAGCTCCGGCAGGTGGATCGTCGCGTAGCCGCGCTCCTCGGCCGCGAGCGCGCGAGCGAGGAGCCCGAGCCCCTCGCTCACGGGCCGGAACGGGTGCACGGTCGCTCCGCGCAGCAGGCAGCGGCTCGCGGGCGAGAACGCGTACGCCGCCGGCTGCGCGACGTGGCTCGGCCATTCCCAGCGCTCGTACAGCGTCTCGAACGGGAACAGGTCGGCGCCCTCGAGGCCGGCCCGGAACAGCGTGTCCCGCTCGGGGTCGCCGGCGAAGCAGTGCCAGAGCGGCGTCACCAGCCGGTCGAGCCGCGGCTCGTAGACGTGCCACTCGTAGATGCCGTGCTCGCCGACCGGCAGACCGGTGTGGATCGTCGTCGTGTGCACCGCCGTGGTGGACGGGAACTGGCTCGCCCAGCGCTCCACCTCCGCCTCGCGCAGGAGCGGATGCCCGGCGTGCCGCTCGGCGAAGCGCCAGGCGAAGGCGTCGAAGTAGACGAGGACGACGCGCTCGTGCCCGCCCATGAGCTCCTCGACGAGCGCGGGCAGCTCGGCGAACGAGCGGAGCGGCATCAGTCGAGCCGCTCGACCGGGTAGCCCCAGTCGCGCAGCTTCGCGACGAGCGCGTCGCAGTGCGCGCGGTCGCGCGTCAGCAGCGTCAGCTCCACCCCGGTCTCGCCGACCGGCACGCCCGCCGCCTCGCGCTGGTGCTCGACCTCGACGACGTTCACGCGCTCGCCGGCGAGCAGCCCGAGCAGCTTCGCCAGCTCGCCCGGCCGGTCGAGGACGCGCGTCCGCAGCACGAGGTAGCGGCCCGAGACCGCGAGCCCGCGGCGCATCACCTGGATCAGCGTCGCCGCGTCGACGTTCCCGCCGGAGAGCACCGGCACGACCGGCCCGGCGCCGCCCACCTTGCCCGCGAGGAGCGCGGCGACGCCGACGACGCCCGCGCCCTCGACGACGAGCTTCGTCCGCTCGAGCAGGAGCACGATCGCCTCCGTGATCTCCTCGTCGCTGACCGCGACGATCTCGTCCAGCACCTCCTCGAGGATCCCCATCGTCAGCTCGCCGGGATGCTTCACCGCGATCCCGTCCGCGATCGTGTGCCCCGGCCCGCCCGGGAGCGTCCCCGCCGCCTGCACGCCGACGAGCCGGAGGCCCGGCCGGAGCGCGCGCAGCGCGAGCGCGATCCCCGAGGCGAGCCCGCCGCCGCCGATCGGGATCACGACCGTGGCCGCGTCCTCGACCTGCTCGACGAGCTCGAGTCCGATCGTGCCCTGGCCGGCGATCACGCGCACGTCCTCGAACGGGTGGACGAAGGTCGCGCCCGACTCGGCGACGTACTGCTGCGCCGCCTCGAGCGCCTCCTCGATCGCCGGGCCGGTGAGCTCGACGTCCGCGCCGTAGCTGCGGGTCGCGTCGACCTTCGCCATCGGCGCGTCCTGCGGCATGAAGATCCGCGCCTTCGCGCCGACCTCGCGGGCGGCCCACGCGACCGCCTGGCCGTGGTTGCCGGCGCTCGCGGCGACGACGCCCGCCGTGCGCTGCTCGGCGGTCAGCTCGGAGACGACGTTGTAGGCGCCGCGGATCTTGAACGAGCCGGTGCGCTGCAGGTTCTCCGCCTTCAGGTGCACCTCGCGACCGGAGAGCCGCGACAGCGTCTCGGAGCGGTAGACCGGCGTGACGCGCGCGACGCCCTCGAGCCGCTCGCGGGCGCGCTCGATCTCGGGGAGGCCGGGGGCTGTCCTAGTCGCCATCGTGGATCCGGAACACCTTCTCCAGTATCTCCCGGACGGCGCTGAGCGGGTCGAGCTCGCGCGCCTGCACCTCGGCCAGCAGCCGGCGCAGCTCGGGATCCTCCGCGACCGCCGTCTCGAGATGCTTCTTCGCGCGCCCGGAGGCGACCGCGAACACCTCGCGGGCGAGGTTCGCGCGCCGCCGCTCCTCGAGCCGGCCGGACTGCTCGAGGAAGGCGCGATGCTCGCCGATCTTGCCCCACAGCTCGGCGACGCCCTCGCCGCGCACGGCCTCGGTGAGCACGATCGGCGGCTTCCACTCGCGCTCGCGGTCGAGCGAGAGAATCGAGCGCACCTCGTTCAGCATCGTCTTCGCCGCCGGGTGGTCCATCTTGTTGATCGCGATCACGTCCGGGATCTCCATGATCCCGGCCTTCAGCGCCTGCACGGAGTCGCCGGAGCCGGGCATCAGCACGAGCAGGACGGTGTCGGCGATGCCGATGATCTCGACCTCGCTCTGGCCGGTGCCGACCGTCTCGAGCAGGACGAGCTCCTTGCCGGCGGCGTCGAGGACGAGCAGCGCCTGCAGCGTCGTCTCGGCGAGCCCGCCGAGATGGCCGCGCGTCCCCATCGAGCGGATGAAGACGCCGGGGTCGAGGAAGTGGTCGGTGAGGCGAATCCGGTCGCCGAGGAGCGCGCCCTGCGAGAACGGGCTCGACGGGTCGACCGAGACGACGCCGACCTGGGTGTCCTGTTCGCGGACGAGGCGGACGAGCGAGGAGACGAGGCTCGACTTGCCGACGCCGGGCGGGCCGGTGAGCCCGACCGCGTACGCGTTGCCCGTCTCGGGGTAGAGGTCGGCGACGACGTCGTAGGCGAGCGGGTCGCCGTTCTCGACGAGCGTGATCGCGCGGGCGAGCGCGCGCCGGTCGCCGTCGCGGACGCCGGCGGCGAGGGTCTCCCGGGTCCAGTCGCGACGGCCGGCCACCGCGCAGATCGTAATGACCTACTGCGCGGGAGCCGGAGAGACCGCGCTCGCCGGCTCGCCCGCGGGCGAGAGGCCGCGCGCGATCACGTAGCCGGCGGCCGCCGCGAGCGCGCCGCACGCGGCCGCGCCGCCCCAGATCCAGCGCGCGCCGAGGTCGTGCAGCAGCAGGCCGCCGAAGCCGTTGCCGGCGCCGACGAGCATGTACGTCGCGCTCATGACGAAGGTGAGCGCGCGGCCGCGGAGGACGTCGAAGACGCCTCGCTGGACGAGCAGCGCGTTGCACGCGACCGCGAGCCCGTTGCCGACGCCGAGGACGAGGCAGCAGACCCCGCCGACCCAGACGTTCGGGCTGACGGCGGTCGCGGCCCAGCCGACCGCCATCACCGCGAGGCTTGCGCCGTAGGCGCGCGCGACGCCCCAACGCTCGAGCGCGGTCGCGCTGACGAAGCTGCCGCCGACGAGCCCGGCGCCGATCGCGCCGTAGAGGAGCCCGTAGCCGAAGTCGCCGGCGGAGAACGTGTTCTTCGCGAGGAAGATCTCGGAGACGTTCGCGCCGCCGACGCCGAGCGACGCGATCCCCCAGGCGACGAGCACGGCGAGCATCGAGCGCGAGCGGAGCACGGCCATGAAGCCGTCGCCGAGGTCGCGCCAGTGGCCGCGCGTCAGCGCCGTCGCCGTCTGGAGGTCGGACGGCCGGATCCGGACCACGAGCGCCACCGAGACGAGGAACGACGCGGCGTTGATCCCGTACGCCGCGGACGGACCCGCCGCCGCGGTGAGCAGGCCGCCGAGGACGGGGCCGACCGCCCAGCTCGCGTTCTCGACCGTCTGCAGGAGCGCGTTCGCCTGCGGCAGCTCGTCCTCCGGCACGAGGTTCGGGACGCCGGCGAACACGGCCGGCCGGAAGAAGCCGGTCGCGAGGCCGGCGACGAGCGCGAGCCCGACGATCGTCGCCGCGCTGCCGGCGAACGGGAGCGCGACGAACACGGCGGCGCGCAGGAGGTCGGCGGCGATCATCAGCGACCGCCGCTCGAGCCGGTCGAGGAGCGGCCCGAGCAGGAGCCCGATGACGATCGTCGGCAGGAACTCGACGATCAGGACGGCGCCGACCCAGAGGCCCGAGTTCGTCCGGTCCTTGACGTCGATCGCGAGCGCGATGCCGGCGAGGAGCGTGCCGAGGCTCGAGCCGAGGGTGGCGATGAAGAGGTAGCGGAAGCCCGGCAGCCGGAGCGGCGAGAGCTGGGGATGGGTGCGGACCCTCACGAGCCGCACCAAGCTAGCACTGTCAGGCGCCGGTGAGAACGTGCGCGAGCTGCTCGGCGAAGAACTCGTTCTCGTCGGGCGCGCCGACGGTGACGCGGATCGCGCAGGGCGCGCCGAACCCGGCGAGCGGACGGACGATGACGCCGCGGCGGAGCAGCCGGTCGAACATGTCGCGGCCGTCGCCGACCTCGACGTAGAGGAAGTTGCCGAGCGACGGCGGCGACTCGAAGCCGTGGCCGCGGAGGATCTCGCCGAGCCGCTCGCGGCCGGCGCGGTTCAGCTCGCGCCGCCGCGCCAGCTCCTCCTCCCCGCCGAGGCTCGCGACGGCGGCGGCCTGCGCGGTGGCGGTGACGTCGAACGCGCGGCGCACCTTGCTCGTCGCCGCGACGACGTCCGCGGGCGCGATCCCGTAGCCGACCCGGAGGCCGGCGAGCCCGTAGATCTTGGAGAACGTCCGCAGGACGGCGACGCGGCGCCCCGCCTTGAAGACCTCCTCGATCGCGTCCGCGTACTCGGGGTCGTCGATGTACTCGAAGTAGGCCTGGTCGAGGACGCAGAGGACGTGCTCGGGCAGCCGCTCGACGAACGCGAGCAGCTCCGCGCGCGGGTTCGCGGTGCCGGTCGGGTTGTTCGGGTGGCAGACGTAGACGAGCTTCGTGCGCGGGCCGACCGCCTCGAGCAGCGCGTCGAGGTCGTAGACGTGGTCGCGGAGCGGCACCTTGACCGGCGTCGCGCCGAGCTTCACCGCGTCGAGGACGTAGCTCGCGAACGAGGGCCAGCCGCAGACGATCTCGTCGCCCTCCTCGAGGGTCGCCTGCGAGAGCAGGTCGATGACGCCGTCCGCGCCGGCGCCGACGACGACCTCCTCGAAGGCGACGCCGTGCCGCTCGGCGAGCGCCGCCCGGAGCTCGTAGACGCCGCCGTCCGGGTAGCGGTTCAGCTCGCGCGCCGAGCGCTCGATCGCCTCGACCGCGGCCGGGAAGGGCGGGAACGGCCCCTCGTTCGACGCGAGCTTGACGACGCGTTCGAGCCCGAGCTCGCGCTGCACCTCCTCGACGGGCTTGCCCGGCTCGTAGGGGACGAGGTCGGCGATCGAGGCCCGGTAGAGGCCGGAGCGGATCTCCTGCGCCACGCCGCGAGGCTACCGGATCGAGCCGGTCAGCTCTCGGACCCGCCGCCGCGCTTCTTGCGCCAGAAGAAGAGGATCCCGCCGAGCGCGGCGAGCGCGCCCGCGATCGCCCCGCCGGTGCGGGGTCCGGGCACCGCGTCCTGCGCCTTCTTCTTCGCCACCCGCTTGGTCGCCTTGAGGACGACCCAGCCGACGACCGCGTTCCGCTTGTTGACGATTCCCATGACGCCCCCTTTCCCTCGCGGACGCTATCGCATACGGAGTCACCGGCTCGCGGCCGAACGCGGGCATGGGAAACCGCCCCTGCGGCAGGGCGGTCTCCCGGGAGAAAGGCCCGAGGCGAGCGGGCGGCATCGCCTCGGGTGTAGGGACGAGGGCACGTCCTTACCGTGTTATGACGCCGTACCCGGGAAATACTTGCGCATCCGGTTCGGCTTTACGAATCTCTTACGCGGAGGCCTTGGCCTTCGGTTTGCGGTTCGGCACGTGGATCGCCCGTCCGAGCGCGACGAGGCCGGCTTCCTTGATCGCCTCGGACAGCGTCGGATGGGGCGCGACGCCGTCGGCGACGGTCTCGACGGTCGACTCCGCGTCGATCGCGACGACGCCGGCCTCGATCATGTCGGTGACGTGCGGGCCGACCATGACGAGCCCGAGCAGCTCGCCGTAGCGCGTCTCGTGAATCGACTTGACCCAGCCGACGGTCTCGTCCTGCATGACCGCCCGTGCGTTCGCGACCCACGGGAACCGTCCGACCGCGACGTCGTCGCCGTACTGCTCGCGCGCCTGCGCCTCCGTGAGCCCGACGCCCGCGATCTCGGGGTCCGTGTAGATGGGGCGCGGGACGCCGCGGTTGTCGACGACGGCGTCGTGGCCGGTCGCGTTCTCGGCCGCCACCTCGCCCTCGCGGAACGCGGTGTGCGCGAGCTGCCAGTAGCCGGCGCAGTCGCCCACCGCGTACACGTGCGGGACGGCCGTGCGGCGCCGCTCGTCGGTCGCGATCCCCGTGCGCCGGT
>DASSNM010000014.1:0-39088 GCA_035688025.1 Gaiellaceae bacterium
GACTCGACCATGCAGCCGAGCATGCAGCCGAGCCCGAGCCCGCGGGCGGCGTGCACCATGCGCACGGCCTCGCGGATCCCGCCCGACTTCGCGAGCTTGACGTTGATCCCGTGGGCGCGCTCGGCGCAGGCGGCGACGTCCGCGAGCGTGTGGCAGTCCTCGTCGACGTAGAGCGGGAGCGGCGAGCGGCTCTTCAGCTCCGGGCCGCCGGGGTCGCCGGCCGGGAGCGGCTGCTCGCAGTAGTCGACGCCGAGCTCGGCGAGCTGCGGCAGCGCCTCGAGCGCCTCGTCGAGCGCCCACGCCTCGTTCACGTCCACCTGCAGCGGCACGCCGGCGACCGCGCGGACGGCGCGGACGCGCTCCACGTCGAGGCCGTCGCGGCCGCCGAGCTTCAGCTTCAGCCGCCGGAAGCGGCCGGCGACGCGCTCGGCGCGGCGCGCCATGTCGTCCGGGTCGCCGAGCCAGATCGTCCACGTCGTCGGCGGGCCGGCACGGCGGAGGCCGAGCAGGCGCCAGACCGGCTGGCCGAGCAGCTTCCCCTGCAGGTCGTGGAGGGCGGCGTCGATCGCGGCGCGGGCGGCGAACTCGCGCGCCGGCAGCCGGGCGCCGATCTCCTCGAGCGCGAAGGGGTCGTCGCCGAGCGCGTCCGCGTGCTCCTGGAGGTACGCGAGCGCCGACTGCGCCGACTCGTCGTAGCGCGCGATCGGCGCCGCCTCCCCGAAGCCGGAGACGCCGGAGTGCCGGATCTCGACGAAGACGACGTCCTCGGTGTCGCGGGCGCCGCGCGAGATGACGAACGTCTCGGCGAGCTCGAGCGTCTCGATGCGGGCGGAGACCTCCATCGGCGCGGACGCTAACAGCGGGCTCGAACTCGCGGCCGCGCGTTGTTAGGTTGCAGGCGGAGGTGAGAGTGTCCGCGCGCGCAGCAGGGGGTCTCGCGGCGCTCGCAGCGGCGGGGCTGCTGTCGTCCGCGGTCGCGGCGCGGCCGTCCGCGCTGCAGCGGGTGACGTTCATCGGCGACTCGGCCCCGACGGGGATCCTCGACCACGCCTCGGCGGCGGCGATCGCGCGCGGCGGCGTCGACATGGACTTCCAGCTCGCCCCCTGCCGGCGGCTCGACGGCGTCAGCTGCCCGCACGGCGGCAAGGCGCCGCCGACCGTCGTCCAGCTCGTGCAGCAGCTCGGCCCGAAGCTCGCGCCGACGGTCGTCGTCGCGGTCGGCTACAACGACTACGAGGATCAGTACGCGGGCGAGATCGCGACCGTGCTCCGCCTGCTCGAGCGCGCCGGCGCGAAGCACGTCC
This sequence comes from Gaiellaceae bacterium, assembly GCA_035688025.1. Taxonomy (GTDB): domain Bacteria; phylum Actinomycetota; class Thermoleophilia; order Gaiellales; family Gaiellaceae; genus Palsa-739. The sequence continues at coordinate 1,305 of DASSNM010000014.1, forward strand.
TCTGGCTCACCCTGCACGCCGTCCGCCACCCGTATCTGTCCATGAACGACGACATCCTCGCCGCGGCGGCGACGCATCCGGAGCTGACCGTCGTCGACTGGAACGGCGAGGCGCAGGGGCACGCCGACTGGTTCGAGGACGACGGCATCCACCTGGTGACCGGCGGCGCGCTCGCGATGGCGCAGCTGATCCACGACACGCTCGTCCGCCTCGGCGTCGCGCCCGCCCCGGCTCCCGGCACGACCGTCGCGACCACGGCCGCCGCGGCCGCGCCGCCGCCGCTGCGGCTCGTCACGCGCTCGCTGCCGGCCGCGCACCGCGGCCGGCGCTACCGCGTCCGCCTGCGCGCCGCCGCCGGCACGCCGCCGTACTCCTGGAGCTTCCCGCGGCGGCCCCCCGCGGGACTCCACGAGCGCCCGGACGGGACGATCTTCGGCACGCCGTCCGGCAGGCCGGGCACGTTCCGCCTCGTCGCGCGCCTGGCCGACGCGGCCGGCGCCCGCCGGACCGCGACCCTCCGCCTCCGCGTACTCCGCTAGTGCTCTTCCCGACCGTCACCTTCGCCGTCTTCTTCCTCGCGGTGCTGCCGCTCTCGTGGCTGCTGATGCCGCGGCCGCGCCTCTGGCAGCCGTTCATGCTGACGGCGAGCTTCGTCTTCTACGCCTGGTGGGACTGGCGCTTCGTCTTCCTGCTCGCGACCTCGATCGCCGGCAACTGGCTGGCGGGGCAGGGGATCGCCTCCGGGCGCCGGCCGCGGCTGTGGCTCGCCGGCGCGGTCGCGCTCGACCTCGGCCTGCTCGGCTACTTCAAGTACGCGGGCTTCCTCGTCAGCTCGGTCGAGAACGGGCTCGCCGCGCTCGGGATCCCGGCCTCGTCGTCGCTCCTGAGCGTGGCGCTTCCGGTCGGGATCAGCTTCTACACGTTCATGGCGCTCTCGTACGTCGTGGACATCCACCGCGGCACGCTCGCCCCGGCGCCGTTCCTCCGCTTCGCCGTCTGGCTCTCGTTCTTCCCGCACCTCGTCGCCGGGCCGATCGTGCGCGGCAGCGAGCTCCTCCCCCAGCTCGAGCGCCCGCGCGACCCGCGCGACGTCGACGTCACCCGCGCCTTCTTCCTGATCGTCAGCGGCCTCTTCCTGAAGGTCGTGATCGCCAACCACCTGGCGACCCACCTGGTGGACGACGTGTTCGCGTCGCCCAACAGCCATTCGTCGCTCGAGGTGCTGGCGGGCGTCTACGGCTACGCCGTCGAGATCTTCGCCGACTTCTGCGGCTACACGAACATCGCGATCGGGATCGCGCTCCTGCTCGGCTTCCGTTTCCCGCAGAACTTCGACAGCCCGTACGCGGCCGTCTCGCTGCAGGACTTCTGGCGGCGCTGGCACATCACCCTCTCGCGCTGGCTGCGCGACTACCTGTACATCCCGCTCGGCGGCAACCGGAAGGGCAAGCTGCTCACGTACCGGAACCTGCTGCTGACGATGCTGCTCGGCGGGCTCTGGCACGGCGCCGCGTGGACGTTCGTCGCGTGGGGCGGCCTGCACGGGGCCGGGCTCGCGGTCGAGCGGCTCTGGCGCGACCTGCGCCGGTCGGAGCCGCGCGACACGCCGTGGCGGCGCTGGCTCGGCCGCGTCGTCACCTTCCACGTCGTCTGCCTCGGCTGGATCTTCTTCCGCGCGCCGTCGTTCGGGACGGCGCGGCAGGTGATCGTGCGGCTGTTCGACGCGTGGGGGCAGGCGTCGCCGCTCGTGACGAGCTCGGTCGTCCTCGCGATCGTCGCCGGGATCGCGATCCAGTACCTGCCGCTCGGCTCGGTCGGCGCGCTCGGACGCGGCTTCGCGCGGCTGCCGCTGCCGGCGCAGGCGGCGACGCTCGGGATCTGCCTCGCCCTGATCCAGACGCTCGGGCCGGCCGGCGTCGCGCCCTTCATCTATTTCCGCTTCTGATGCGCACGCCTGCCGCCCGGGGAGTCGTCCTGCTCGCCGCGATGCTCGCGCTCGGCGGGCTGCTCGACGCGCGCGGGCTGCGCAAGCAGGCGGAGATCCAGCCGCCGGGCGTGCAGCGGGACGTCGCGCTCGCGCTGACGAGGCCGCTGCTCGACGTCAGCTCGTTCCTCCGCCTCGACCGGCCGCGCCACGCGCTGCAGGTCGCGATCGGCCGCCGCGACGAGGACCGGGTCGACACCTCGGTCGACTTCGGGCCGCCGCCGGTCCGCCACACGCCGCGGCCCGCGCCGCAGCCGGTCGCGCACACGCCGACGCCCGAGCCGAAGCCGAAGCCGAAGCCGAAGGCGCGGTTCACCGCCTCCCACCCGCTCCGGATCTGGGTCGCCGGCGACTCGCTCGCCGAGGTGCCCGGCCAGGCGCTCGAGCGCGCCGCGTCGGGCCGCGAGCCGATCCGCATCCTCCGCGTCGAGAGCCGCCTCTCGACCGGGCTCGGACGGCCCGACCTCTACAACTGGTTCGTCCGGATCCGGCAGGCGATCCCGGCGCTCCACCCGAACGTCGCCGTCCTCTCGTTCGGCGCGGACGACGCGCACAACTACATGAGCGGCGTGCCGAAGGGCCGCACGATCGGCAAGCTCGGCTCGCCCACCTGGGACGCGGAGTACCTGCGGCGGGTCAGCGGCGTCACGCGCGAGCTGAACCGGGCGGGGATCTACGTCGTCTGGCTCGGGCTGCCGATCCCGCGCGGACGCGGCTTCTTCTACAGCTTCCAGAAGGTGAACGCGGTGCTCCGGGAGGCGGCCGCCGAGGCGCCGCACGCCGCCTACCTGAGCACGTGGCAGCTGCTCTCGACGAAGAACGGCAAGTACGCGGACTACCTCCGCGACGGCCACGGCCGGCTCGTGCAGATGCGCGCCTCCGACGGCGTGCACTACACGCAGGCGGCCGGCGACCTGATCGCCCGCACGCTGCTGCAACGGCTCGGACGCGTCTACACGCTGGGCGGCTAGTGCTCACCGAACCGTCCGCTCTCGACCGTGTCGCGCTCGCCGCGCTGCTCGAGTGGCACTGGCGGTCCGCGCGTGCGCGTTGAGCGTCCGATCCCGGGAGTGCCGTGAGCATGGCCCGAGTAGTCCACTCGCGGTGCGCGCCGTCCGGCTCGAGGCCTACCCTTGACATCCCACAAGGTGACGGAGGACGCGATGACGAACATGACTGCGGTACCCGAGCTCTTGACCGGCGAGCAGGTCGCCGGCCGGATCGGCCTCTCGCGCGAGCGCGTCCGCCAGCTGACGGGCCGCCACGACTTCCCGCCGGCCGTGGGCCGGATCGGCCGGGCGACGGTGTGGCGCGCGGACGACGTCGACGACTACGTCCGTGGCGTCCGCGCATTCATGACCGTCAACGGCATCTCGATCGGCATCGACAAGGCGCGCGAGCTCGCCGTCCGCCTCGAGCGTGCGAGCGGCCACGACCCTGCGGCGCCCGCGGCGAAAGTCGCATCCGCGATCGAAAGCCTGCTCGACACCGGTGGCGCGATCCACGTGACCGAGGAGGAGGCTGTCGCAGTCTTCGCGGCAATCCAGGTGTGGCTCGAACAGACCGACGTCCGGGTGGTCGGAATGCCTCTGCAGGAACTCCGCTACCTGCTCTTCCGCGAACTGCAGGACGCGGGCAGATTCCCGAGGACCTGATCCCGAGGGCGGCACCGCGCAAGCATCGGAGGCAGGTCTGGCACGAGAGGCCCGCGCAACCATGCGGGTTCCGCTCAGCGGTGCGGCTGACGATGCGCCCGGCAGGAATCGAACCTGCGACCTCGCGCTCCGGAGGCGCGCGCTCTATCCCCTGAGCTACGGGCGCTTGCGTCGGACACTCTAGCCGTCGCCCGCTGCGTCGCTAGTGTCGCGGGCCGTGGGCCGCTTCTCGCTCCTCGCCGCCGGGATCCTGCTCACCGCGCTCAACCTGCGGATCGCGGTCGCGAGCGTGCCGCCGCTCCTCTCCGACCTCGAGCGCGACCTGGGCATGTCGTCGACCGTCGCGGGCGTGCTGACGAGCCTGCCGGTGCTCTGCTTCGGGACGGTCGCGTTCGCCGCCCCGTCGGTCGTGCGGCGGGCCGGCGGCGAGCTCGCGCTCGTCGGCGTCCTGGCGGCGATCGTCGCCGGCGTGCTGCTCCGCGCGGCCGGGTCGACGGCGGCGCTCTTCGCCGGGATGGCGGTCGCGGGCGCCGGGATGGCGATCGGGAACGTCGTCGTGCCGGCCGTGATCAAGAGCAGCTTCCCGCGCTCGATCGGGCTGATGATGGGCCTCTACACCGCCGTCCTGAACGCGAGCGCCGCCCTCGGCGGCGGGCTCGCGGTGCCGTTCGAGCACGCGCTCGGCTGGCAGGGGTCGCTCGCGATCTGGGCGACGCCGGCGGCGGTCGCCGGCGCCGTCATGGTCGCCGCCGCGCGGCGCGGACACCACGACGCGGCGATCCGCGGCGGCGCCGGCGAGATGCGGACGCTCTTCCGCGACCGGCTCGCCTGGCAGGTGACGCTCTTCTTCGCGATCCAGTCCGGGATCTTCTACAGCGGCCTCAGCTGGCTCCCCTCGATCCTGAAGGCGGACGGCTTCTCCGCCGGAACCGCGGGCGCGCTGCTCTCCGTCTACGCGCTCTGCGGCGTGCCGACCGCGCTCGTCGCCCCCGCGCTCGCGACCCGGGCGCGGACGCAGGGCCACCTCGTCGCGGCCGCGATCGCGCTCGACATCGCGGCGCTGCTCGGGCTGCTGCTCGCGCCGGGCGTCGCGCCGCTCTGGGTGACGCTCTTCGGCTTCGGCCAGGGCGCCGCGTTCGCGCTCGCGCTGACGCTGATCGTCCTGCGCTCCCCGGACCCGCGGCGCGGCGCCGAGCTCTCCGGGATGACTCAGGCGGTCGGCTACTGCATCGCCGCCGCAGGCCCGGTCGCGGTCGGCGCCGTCCACGACCTCGCCGGCGACTGGCGGGCGGCGCTGATCCTGCTCGTCGCGCTCTGCGCGCCGCTCTTCGTCCTAGGCGCGGCGGCCGGACGCGACCGCGTCGTCTCCCCGGGCGCGGCCCCGTGAGACCGTTCCGCGCCTACCTGCGCAGCCTCGACCCGCGGCTCTCGCGCGAGGTCTACGTGCTGCAGACCGGGGCGCTCCTGAACGCGTTCGGGAACGGCGTCGTGCTCCCGTTCCTGATCATCTACCTGCACAACGTCCGCGGGATCTCGCTCGGGCTGGCCGGCCTCGCCGCCGCGACGCAGTCGGCGACGGCGCTCGCGAGCGGCTTCTTCGCGGGCAGCCTCTCCGACCGGGTCGGGCCTCGGCGCGTGCTCGTCGGCGCGCTCGTCGTGATGACCGTCGCGTTCGGGCTGATGCCGTTGATCCGGGTGCCGTGGCACGCGTTCGCGCTCTACGTCCTCTGGGGCGCGGGGAGCGGCTCGTTCTGGCCCGCGCAGTCGGCGCTCCTCGCGGGGATGACGCCGCCCGGGCGCCGCTCCGGCGCGTACGCCCTGCAGCGCCTCGCGATGAACGCGGGCGTCGCGCTCGGCGGCGTCGTCGCCGGGCTGATCGCCTCGGTCGCGCACCCGGGCAGCTTCACGACGCTCTTCCTGATCGACTGCGGCACCTTCGTCGCGTACATCCTCGTGCTGCTGCGCGTGCCGCCGCCCGCGCTCCACCCCGACCGCGCCGGCGGCAGCTGGAAGACGGTCGCCCGACACCGGATCGTCGTCGAGTTCGCGCTCCTGAACGCGCTCTTCATGGCCGCGGCGATCGCGCTGATGGTCGAGCTGCTGCCCGCGTTCGCGAAGAACGTCGCGCACGTGGACGAGCAGGAGATCGGCGTGATCTTCGCGCTCGACTCCGTCGGGATCGTGCTCTTCCAGCTGCCGGTCGCGCGGCTCGCCCAGGGGCGGCGGCGGATGCGCGGCTTCGCGCTCATGGGCGCGCTCTGGGCGGCCTCGCTCCTCGCCGTCTGGGCGGGCGGCGCGTGGACGACCGCGACCGCCGCGGCCGCCGTCTTTGCCGCCGCGACCGTCGTCTTCGCGTTCGGCGAGTGCCTGCACGGCGCGATCCACACGCCGCTCGCCGTCGACCTCGCGCCGCCGCAGCTGGTCGGCCGCTACACGGCGCTCGCGAGCCTCTCCTGGCAGGCCGGCTGGATCGTCGGCCCCGCCGCGGGCGGCTTCTTCCTCCAGCACGACCCGCTCGCGCTCTGGCCGCTCGCCGCCGCCGTCTGCCTGCTCTGCGCCGGCTGGTCGCTCCTGCTCGAGCGGCGGCTCCCTGAGGGCGTCCGCGTGACGCCGCGCGGCGAACCGGAGCCCGCGGTGGTTGCGGCAGGCCCGTAGGGGTACCATGGCGAACATGCTGTCGACCGTCGACCCCCTCAGTACCGGTGCCCAGCCTGCCGCGCATCCGTCCGCGCCGCGGGACGCCCGTCGGGGCTCCCGAGGTCGACGCACGCCCGCTTCCCGCTGAGCTCAGCGCCGAGGGCCTCACCTGGATCCACGTCGAGTCGCCGACGAGCGGCGAGGCGCAGATGCTCGCCCAGCGCTTCGGCTGGCACCCGCTCGACGTCGAGGACGTGCTCTCGCGCCGCCAGCGGCCGAAGGTCGACGTCTACGCCGACGAGCCCGACGGCGGCTACCTGTTCGCCGTCCTCCACTTCCCGGTCTACGACAAGTCCGTCGGGCGGCTGAACGCAGGCGAGCTCGACGTCTTCCTCGGGCCCGACTACCTCGTGACGCTGCCGACGGTCGAGCTGCGGCCGGTGACGCTCCTCTTCGACCGGGCCGCCGGCAGCGAGGACGTGCGCAGGACGCTGTTCGCGCGCGGCTCCGGCCGCCTCTTCTACGAGGTGCTCGACGACCTCTACGACTACTGCTTCCCGATCCTCGACAAGATCGGCTTCAAGCTCGAGTCGATCGACGAGGACATCGGCGGCGAGGACCGGCAGAGCGCCCGCGAGCTCGTCACGGACATCCACCGGGTCAAGCAGGAGATCATCTCCTACCGCAAGATCATCAAGCCGCAGCGGCCGACGCTGCGCCAGCTCGAGCGCCAGGTCGAGCGGTTCCTGCCCGAGGACCTCGAGCTCTACTTCGACGACATCGTCGACGCGTCCGAGCGCATCTGGGACCTGCTCGACAACTACAAGGAGGTCGTCGAGGCGCTCGAGGACACGAACGAGTCGCTCATCTCGCACCAGCAGAACGACATCCTCTACGTGCTCACGATCTTCAGCGTCGTGATGCTGCCGCTGACGTTCCTGACCGGCTTCTTCGGCATGAACGTCCACTTCCCCGGCTACGACTCGGGCGCCGGCTTCTGGGCGACGCTCGGCCTGTTCGTCGTCGTCCTCGGCGGGATGCTCGGCTTCTTCCGCTGGAAGCGCTGGCTCTAGCCCGCTAGCCGGGCAGCAGCTTCTCGTCGAGCACGGCCTCGAGCTTGCGCGCGTTCTCGGCGATCACGCGCAGGTACCCGAGCTTCGTCTCGTCGGTCTCCTCGTCGAGCAGCAGCTCGGCGAAGCCGGAGATCGCGGCGAGCGGCGTCCGCAGCTCGTGGGCGACGCGGGAGATCAGCTCGTCCCGGGAGAGCTCGTCCCCCGCTCCGGCGCCGGCCGAGCCGCTCATTCGCCGACGAGCTCCGCGATCCGGGCGCGCAGCGCCGACGGGCTGAACGGCTTCGTCAGGAACTCGTCCACGCCGGCCTCGGTCGCCCGCTCCCGGTCGGCCTCGCGGCCGGCGGCGGTGAGCATGAGGATGTGCGGCTGCGGCCCGCCCGCGTCGGCGCGGACGGCGCGCGTCACCTCGTAGCCGTCGAGCCCGGGCATGTGGGCGTCCACGATCGCGACCGCCGGCTCGTGCTCGCGGATCGCGGCGAGCGTCGCGTTGCCGTCCGAGGCCTCCACCGTCCGGAAGTCGCGGAGCGCGACCCGCAGGAGGGCGAGGATGTGCGGCTCGTCGTCGGCGATCACGACCGTTCCGGGCACGGCACAAGCCTAGTACGACGCGTAGTAGTAGAAGTCGATCTCGTCGAGCAGCCGGATCGCGTAGGCGGTCGTGCCCGCCGCGAAGACGAAGCCGCCCGCGGCGAGCCCGACGACGCTCTGCCAGTACGGGCCCGTGCGGCTGGCGGCGGCGCCGGCGACGACTCCGGCGAGGAGCGCCCACGCGAGCGGTCGCAGCGCGTACGCGGGCCGCGAGACGAAGAAGAAGAAGACGGCGTTCAGGAGCCCCCAGACGAGCAGGCCGTACCCGAGCGCGCCCCACAGGAACACGTGGTAGGTGGTCGAGTCGGCGAAGAAGTCGCGCACCTCCTGGAAGCTCCCCGCCGCGTCGCGCAGCCAGAGGCCGCCGAAGTACATCCCGGCCGCCGACAGGACGGCGAGCACGCCGAGCAGCACGAGCTGGCGGAGGTAGAAGTACTGGAACGCCCGGTTGTGCAGGTGCAGGTCGCGCGCCGCGAAGCGCCGCTGCGTCGGGCCGAGCGCGTCCGCGAACGCGGTGATCGTGTAGTCGAGCAGCGCGACCGTGAGCAGCAGCGTCAGCAGCGCCCAGTCGAGGCCGAGCTCGTACGGGCCCCGGAAGAAGAGCACGTATCCGTGCGGGGCGGCCTTCGTCCAGCCGACGATCCGGTCGAGGAAGACGATCGCGAAGTAGAGGACGCCGTAGGCGAAGTACGGCCGCACCTCGACCGCGAGCTGCCGCGCCGACGGCAGCGGCTCCTGGCGGCGCTCGGCGGGCAGGCGGCGCGCCAGCCGCCACGTCACGAGCAGCCCGGCGAGGCCGCTGAAGGCGCTTCCGGCCCCGGCGCCGCCCCACTGCGCCTGGTAGACGCCGGCGCGCGGCCCCTCGAGCAGCCACGCGAACGTCCCCACCCAGACCCCGACGGAGACGAGCACGAGCACACGCTGCTGGAGCATGTACAGCACCGCGAGCGAGAGCCAGAGCCCCGAGAGGATGACGAGGTAGGCGGCGGCGACCTCGGTGCCGTGCCCGGGCAGGAGCGGGACGCCCTGCTCGAGCGCGAGCACGAGCGCGCCGAGCGCGGCCGCCGCGAGCATGCCGAGGCCGAGGATCCGGTAGGCGAGCCGGCGTGCGAGCACGTGGTTGCCGCGGCCGACGTAGACGGAGCCGAGCCGGCCGATCGCCTGCACGAAGCCGCCCGTGACGAGGAAGCTGAGGATCGAGCCGGTCATGACCGCGGTCGCCTGGGCGTCGCTGATGTGGATCCGGGTGCCGAGCCGCAGCAGCGCGATCGTCACGACCTGGACGATCATCGGCAGCGCGAAGAAGATGCCGCGGCCGTAGAGGCGCAGGAAGCGGGCGCTGCCGAGCGCGGCGCGGACGACCGGCGGGGGCGGCGCGTCGCGCTCCTCCTCCGGCGCCAGCGCATCCGCGAGCGGCGCCACGCGCCGGGCGAGGTCGAATACGTCGGCGGCGCCGAAGGTCTCGCGCGCGTCCGTCTCGCGCACGCCGAGCGTCTCGATCGTCGCCGCGATCGCATCCAGGTCGATCGGCCGCCCGATCCGCTCCACGACCTCCGCCGCGAGCTCGTCCAGGGTCGCCGGGCGGCTCACGCGGGCATCAGCTCCTCGTACAGGCTGCGGTAGTGCTCGACCGAGCGGGCGGTGCGGAAGCGGGCGAGCACCTCCTCGCGGCCTCGGCGGCCGAGCGCGAGCCGCAGGTCGTCCTCGCGGAGCAGCCTGACGACCGCCTGGCCGAGGGCCTCCGGGTCGCGCGGCGGGACGACGATCCCGGCGCCCTCGAGCGCCTCGCGGACGCCGCCGACGTCGGTCGCGGCGACCGGCCGGCCGCACGCCATCGACTCGAGCACCGTGTACGGGAAGCCCTCCGAGATGCTCGAGAGGATCGAGATGTCGCCCTCCGCGTACAGCTCGGCCGGGCGCGCGTGGAAGCCCGCGAAGACGAACGTGTCCTCGAGCCCGAGCGAGGCGACGAGCGCGCGGCAGCGTTCGGTGTAGGCGAGGTCGACGTCGGTCGCGCCGTAGACGAGGAACCGGACGTCGGGGATCTCGCGCCGCGCGACCGCGGCCGCCTCGATCATCGTCTCGACGTCCTTCACCGGCATCACGCGCGCGGCGGCGACGACCGTCGGGCGGCCGGCCGTGGACTCCGGCTTCGGCCTCGGCACGAACAGGTTCGGGTCGACGCCGTTGTAGATCGTCCGCGTCCGCTCCGGGGTGGCCCCGTAGCGCTCCTCCCAGCGGCGGTTGTAGTTCGCGACCGGGGCGACGCACGCCGCGTGCGTGTACGCGAGCCGGGAGAGGAGCGCGCCGACCGCGATCAGCAGCCGCTTCCCGTACGCGCTCATCTCGGTCGCGGAGACGGCGAGGTAGCGCTCGCGGATCGAGACGCCGTGGTCGGTGACGACGAGCGGCGTGCCGTGCTCGTGCGCGGCGACGATCCCCGGCAGGACGGCCGAGGAGGCGATCGTCGCGTGCACGAGTCCGGCCCGCGGCAGCGGCGCCGCGAGCGGCAGGAGCAGGTTGTAGAGCCACTGCATCCCGGTCGTCAGGTCGGCGACGCTCGGCATGAAGCGCTCGTCGCTCTCCTCGGCCGCGGCCGCCTGGTCGTCGGCGAAGGCCCGCCACGCAGGCCGCGAGAGCCAGGCGGTCTTCCAGTGGTAGCTGCGGCCGAACCGCCAGAGCGCGTGGCAGGCGCTGCCCGCGTCCTCGGCCGGGTCGCGGAGCGCGCGGAGGATGCGCCGGAACGGCGGCACGAAGCGGCGCTCGATCTCCTCGTCGGTCGTGCGGCGCGCGCGGCGGCGGACGTCGGTCCACGCGAGGCCCGGCTCGAGCGTGAGCGACGGGTCTCCCCCCTCCCAGACCGGGATCCAGGCGACGCGCGCGTTCGGGGGCAGCTCCCAGCGGAGGACCGGCGTCGGCCCGCCGGCGATCGCCAGCACGGCGAAGTCGAACTCCGCGAGCTCCCGCACGAGCACGTCGCACCACGTGCTGACGCCACCCCCCTCGTACGGGTACGTCCCCTCGGTCGTCAGCAGCGCGGTCGGACGCGCGTTCCCGTCGGTCAGGCGGCGACCTCCTCGTAGAGCGCGCGGTAGGCGCGGGCGAGCCGCTCGGGACGGTGCCGGAGCGCGACCCGCCGCCGCCCGGCCGCGCCGAGGCGGGCGCGGAGCTCGGAGTCGAGCAGGAGGCGGGCGATCGCGTCCGCGGCCGCGCGCGGGCTCCCCGGCGGGACGACGAGCCCGGCGCCGCGGACGAGCGAGCGGCAGCCGCCGACGTCCGTCGCGACGACCGGGATCCCGGCGCCCATCGCCTCGAGCAGCGCGAGCGGCTGCGCCTCGCTGACGCTCGTGAGCGCGACGACGTCGAGCCGGCGGAGCCAGGCGTCCGTGTCCGCCTCGCCGGCGAAGACGAGCCGGTCGCCGAGCCCGAGCCGCGCCGCGAGGGCGAGGCAGCGCTCGGCGTAGCCGCGGTCCTGGTCGAGCGGCCCGACGACGGCGAACTCGGCGCGCGGGACGCGCTCGGCGACGAGCGCGCAGGCGCGGACGAAGCTCGCCACGTCCTTGACCGGGGTGACGCGGCCGATCAGGCCGACGCGCAGCGCGCCGTCCGGGACGCGGCCGGACCGGAGCGAGGCGGCGTTCTCGATCGTGCGCGGCGCGAGCGCGCCGAGCGCCCGCTGCGCGGCCGCGTTCTCGGCGCAGACGGTCGTCACCGCGGCCGCGGCCGCGTACGCCTCGCGCGCGAGCCCGCGGTGGTGCTCGATCCAGGCGGCGCGGGCGTCCGGGGCCGGCTGCGGCCAGTAGTGGTGGTGCGAGCCGGTCACGAACGGGAAGGCCGCCTCGCGCCACGCGAGGCCGTGCTCGGTGACGACGAGCGGGGAGCCGCGCCGCGCCGCCGTGCGGGCCGCGACCGCGCCCGCGAAGCCGGTCGAGAGCGCGTGGTAGATCCGCGCGGGCGGCAGCTCGCCGCTCGTGCGGGCCGGGTCGTCGGGGTCGAGCGCGACCTCGCGCACCTCCACGTTCAGGCCGGGCCGGTAGCGCCAGGGGCCGGCCGGGTCGCCCTCGTGGGCGAGCCGCGCGACCGAGAAGCGCAGCTCGGGGAGCGCTCCGGTCAGCTCCTGCACCCAGCGCGAGACGCCGCCGACGGTGCGGGGATAGGTGCCCTCGAGCACGAGACAGACGTCGTTCATGGCCGTCCTCCTGGTCGTCGCTTCGTCAACTCCAGCACGTTTCCGTCGTCGAGCGCGGTCCGTTCGACCGCGTCCACCAGATCGTCGATCAGTCCGAGCCCGTAGCCGCCGTCGTCGCGCGCCCGCCTCCCGTCGAGGAACGGGCCGCCCCAGTCGCGCAGGCGGATCCGCACCTCGCTCTCGCCGCTCGCGAAGCCGAGCTCGATCGGCCGGCCCGCCTCGCCGCCGTACGCGTGGCGGACGACGTTCGAGACCGCCTCGGTGACGACGAGCTCGAGGTCGAGCACGCTCCGGTCGTCGAAGCCGGCCGCGGCGGCGTGCGCGGCGACCCACGCCCGGGCTTCGCCGAGGCGGTCGAGCTCGCTCGTGAGCGCGAGCGTCTCCGGGGGCGGCTCGGTCACCCGGCCACGGCGCGGAGCGCCTCGTCGAGGCTGTCGAACACGGACAGCAGCCGGTCGGTGCGCGTCAGCGAGAGCACCCGCTGCGCGCCCTCGCTCGGGGCCGCGACCGCGAAGCCGACGCCCTGCTCGGCGGCGCGGCGGTGGCCGGTGACGAGCAGCCCGATCCCGGCGCTGTCGATGAAACGGACGCCGCTCAGGTCGACGACGACCGGCCCGCGCTCGAGCGCGTCCGCGAGCGTCTCGCGCAGCGACTGCGCCGCGCCGACGTCGACGTCGCCGCCCAACTCGACCACGGTCGCGCCGCCCTCGCTCCTCGTCGCCTGCTCCATCAGTCCCTCCTCGTCTCGGTCTGGTGAGGCCGCCAGCCGCCGTCGAGCAGCCGCAGGGCGGCGTCGGCGACCTCGGGGTCGAACTGCGTGCCTCGGCGCTCGCGGATCTCGGTCGCGAGCCGCTCCGCCGGCCAGGGGTCGCCGAGCGGCCCGCCGCCGCCCGCCTCGAGCACGAACTCGGCGAGGGCGAGGACTCGCGCGAGCGGGTGCAGCCGCTCGCCGCGCAGCCCCTGCGGGAAGCCCCAGCCGTCGAACCACTCGTGGTGGCCCTCGACCGCCTCGACGACGCCGGGCGCGAGCGGCAGCGCCTCGAGCATCCCCGCGCCGACGGTGGGGTGCTCGAGGTCGGCGAGGTACGCGTCGGCGGTGGCGGCGACGCCGGCCAGGCCGACGTCGTGGACGAGCGCGGCGGTCTCGAGCGCCGCCCGCTCCTCGGCGGGAAGGCCGAGCTCGGCGGCGATCGCGCCCGTGACCTCCGCGGTCCGGCGGTGGTGGCCGTGGGTCTCCGGCCGGCGCGCGTCGAGCGCCTCGGCGATCGCCTTGACGGTGTCGAGGTAGCGGCTGACGAAGCGGTCGAAGAGCGCCTCGTTGTCGAGCATCAGCCGGATCTGCTCGGCGAGCGTCTCGAGCAGGACGAGGCTGCCGGGCTCGAGGCCGCCGCCGCTCGTGTCGACGAGCGCGAGCAGCGCGACCGCGCGCTCGCCGTCGAAGAGCGGAACCGCGAGCAGCTGCCCGATGCCGAGTCGCGCGGCCGCGTCGGCGTCGCGGAGGAAGGCGCCGCCGCCAGGGACGAGCTCGAGCAGCCCCGTCTGCGGCGAGAGGTCGAGGCCGGCGACGAGCTCGCCCGGGAGGCCTTCGACCGCGCGCAGGGTGAGTCCGCCGCTCTGGTCGGCGATCGCGACGAAGCCGCCGTCGGCGTGCGAGGCCCGGATCGCGAGCCGCAGCAGGAGCGCGACGAAGCGGCCGGTCTCGAGCGCGGAGCCCTGCAGCCGCCGGCCGACCGCGAGCCGCGTCTCCGCCTCCTCCCCGCGCCGGCGCAGCTCCTCGGCCTCCTGCGCGCCCGCGATCACGTGCGCGAGCGGGAACGCTGCCCCGAGCAGCCGGCGCTCGCCGTTCCTGGAGAGCCGGCCGGCGGGCAGCGGCCCGGCGCGGAGGACGCCCACGAGCTCGTCTCCGCGCTCGAGCGGCAGCGAGAAGTAGGAGCCCTCGGGCGTCGGCACGACGCGCGGACGCTGGTCCTCGTCGGCGCGGATCTCGAGCGGGGGCAGCGGCAGCGCGGCCGCGGCGCCGCCCTCGGGGTCGAGCTGCACCTCGCCGGCGCCGTGCGTGCGCTCGAGGTGGAGGCGGCGCCCGTCGCCGCCGGCGAGGTAGAGATGGCAGCGCGAGACCTCGGCGAGCCCGGCGGCGAGCGCGAGCGCCCGGTCGAGCCGCGCGGCAGGCTCCGCCTGGGCGCCGACCGCGAGCACGGCGCGCCAGACGTCCTGCTCGGTCTCCGCGCCCAGCCTCACCGGAGCGGCCTCATGCGGGGGTCACCGCGAGCAGCGTGACGTCGTCGGCGCGCGGCGCCCCGCCCGCGTGGGCGGCGACGACCGCGAGGACGGTCTCGACGAGCGTCGCCGGGTCGGACGCGGCGGCGACGAGCTCGCGCAGCGGCTCGATCCCGAGCAGGTTGCCGTCCGCGTCGCGGGCCTCCTCGGCGCCGTCGGTGTAGAGCAGGAGCAGGTCGCCGCGCTCGAGGGTCAGCTCGACCTCCTCGTAGTCGACCCCGGGCAGGAGCCCGAGCGGCGTCCCGTCCGCGTCGATGTGCTCGACGCCGCCGCCGGCGCGGCGCAGGAGCGGCGGGTTCTGGGCTGCGCTCGCGTACGCGAGCCTGCCCGTCGCCGCGTCGTAGCGGGCGCAGAACGCGGTCACGAGCAGCTCCGAGCGGACGAGGTCGTCGTAGAGCGCGTCGTTCGCCGCGCGAAGCGCATGCCCCGGCGACTCGCCCTCCTGCAGCTGCAGGCGCAGCACCGTCCGCACCATCGCCATCGCGAGCGCCGAGCCGACGCCGTGCCCGGTCACGTCGGCGACGAGCGCCCAGAGCCGGCCCTGCTCGTCGAGGACGACGTCGTAGAGGTCGCCGCCGATCATCGCGGCCGACCGGTTCCGGGCGGCGAGCCGCAGGCCGCCGAGCTCGGGCGGCACGTCCGGCAGGAGCGAGCGCTGGACGGTCGCAGCGAGCTCGAGCTCGCGTTCGGCCCGCTCCGCCTCGCGCATGCCGTGGGCGAAGCGGCTGGCCTCGACGCGCGCCGCGAGCTGGAGCGCGATCGCCTGCGCGAGCTGCACGTCGCCGGCGGTGAAGCGCGCGTCGCCCGCGCGTCGCATCAGGGTCAGTGCGCCGATCGGCTCCTCGCCGTCGCCGTCACCGGGGGGCTCGAGCCGCAGCGGGACGCTCACGATCGCCTCGCCGGGCCGCCGCGCGGTCGTCAGCCCGTCGGGGGTCTCGTCGTCGGGGTCGAGCACGATCGGCCTCCCCGACGACGCCACCGCGCCGGTGATCCCGCTGCCGGCGGGGACGACCGTCCCCGGCCGCCAGGCCATCTCGCCCGCCGACGCGGCGATCGTCAGCCCGTCCTCCCCGAGCAGGCCGATCTCCGCGTCCGAGCAGCTCAGCACCTGCCGCGCGCTGCCGAGCGCCCGCCGGCAGAGCTCGCGCAGGTCGAGCGTGCCGGAGAGCTCGCTGCTCAGCCGGTAGAGGAGCGTGATCTCCTCGTAGCGCGCGAGCAGCTCGGCCGCGAGGCCGTCGATCTCGGCGTCGCGCCGGTCGGACTCGGTCTCGGTCGAGCCGCTCATGGCTTCACGGTACGCGTCTTTCCGGGCGAGAGCGAGAGCCAGCGCTGGCGGCCGTCGCCGAGCACGGGCGCCGCCAGGGAGGCCGAGCTCCGCAGCACGAGGCGGTCGCCGACGCGCACCGCGACGACCGTCCCGTCCGCGACCGCGCGCCGCCAGCGCAGGCGCCGCTCGAGCGCCTGCAGCTCCTCGGTCATCGGCGGGTTCGCGACGGGCGTGCGGACGAGCGCGCGGAAGCGCGCGAGGGTCGCGGAGAGCACGTCGAGCAGGATCCGGTCCTGGGCGAGGTTCGACTCGTGCGCGTACGACGGGCGCGGGTCGTTCGAGAGCATCAGCCGCAGCAGCCGCGTCGACTCGTAGCGGCGGAACTGCCGCCAGTCGAACGGCGCGGGGATGCAGCCGGCGCTGCAGTGGAAGTACTCGCGCCAGTTGAACTCCCCGAGCTCCTGCGCGCGGGTCGCAGCGTCCTGGAAGACGTTCATCGGGTGGCGCGGCAGCGCCGTCGCCGGGCCGAGCCGGTACGGGAGCGGCTGCAGCGACGCGTCGGAGCCGAAGACGCGGATCCCGGTCTCCTCGAGCGCCGCCGGCAGCGCCGGGTTGTGCAGGCCGGAGTGCTCGCCGGTGACGAGCTCCCAGGGCCGCAGCGGCACCTTCCGGGACTTCGCCCAGGCGACGTTCCTGGCGATCTGCTCGGCGGCGACCGCGGTCGAGACGTGGTCGAGGTTGAGGTGCTGGTAGGTGTGGTTGAACCAGCGGAAGTCGTTGCGGGCGCCGATCACGGCGCGCACGAGCGGCCCGCAGTCGCCGCCGAGCGCGTAGCCGTTCACGCCGAGGTCGAGCGTGAAGCCCTCGCGCCGCTCCCACGCCGCGGCGTAGCGGACGTCGGCGGGGGTCATCCGGATGATGTAGTCGCCGAAGTTCGTCGGGTTGAGGACGCCGGACCGGTAGCCGGACGAGTGCACGCGCGGGATCCAGACGAAGCTCGGGAGCAGGATGTCGTCGATCTGGATCGTCAGGAACGGCCGCCACGACGCGGTCAGGAGCCCGTGCGCCGCCCAGGAGACGAGCCCGGGCGCGAGCAGCAGCTGGTGCAGGAGGTCGGGGCCGGTCTCGGTCGTGAGCGAGATCTCCTCGACCCCGTCCGGCCGCTGCAGCCTCGCCGCGAGCACGCCGCCCTCGACCTCGAGGAGCGGCGTCGCGGCGCCGCTCGCCGTGCCGATCCGGCCGGTCGCGCTGTCGATCGGCACCGGCCCGCGCAGGTACGGGAAGAGCGCCTTGCCCGCCGCGGTCAGCTGCGCCACCCGCCCGTCGAGCGGCACCTCTCCCGGCGGCACGTCGAGCCCGGGCTGCGGGACGTCCTGCCGCGCGACGATCCGCCGGATCCCGAACGCGCGCTCGTAGGCAGCGAGGCGCCGCTCGCCGGCGACGGGCAGCCGCCGGGGCGAGACGACGACGTCCGCGAGGTAGAGCCCGGCGCCCGACCCTGCGCGGAGCGGCGTCCGCAGGAGCGCTCCCGGCTCGACGCGGGTGAAGGGGACGCCGAGCTGGCGGAGCGAGCTCGTCCACGCCTGCGTCGTCGTGTCGGTGGCGGCGCCGACGACGAGGAAGCGGACGTCGACCGTCCGCGGCACGCCGCCGGCGCAGGCGGCGGGCACGGAGCCGGCACGGAAGAGCAGGACGCCCGCCACGACCGCCGCGTAGAGCAGAGCCGCGGCCGGGCCCCAGAGCCAGTGTGTGCGCACGTCGAGTCGGAATATAGGAGGCTTCGGACGATGGAACGCCTGTGGGCGCCGTGGCGGCTCGAGTACGTCCAGAGCGCGGACGCGCAGGACGGCTGCGTCTTCTGCGCGGCGGCGGCCGGCGACGACGAGGAGACGCTCGTCCTGCACCGGGGCGAGCGGGCGTTCGCGCTGCTGAACAAGTTCCCGTACGCGTCGGGCCACCTGATGGTCGCCCCGTACCGGCACGGGGCAGGGCTCGACGACCTCGACGACGCGGAGGCGCTGGAGGTGCACCGGCTCGTCGTCGCCGGGATCGAGGCGCTCCGCGCCGTCTACGGGCCGGAGGGGTTCAACGTCGGCTGGAACCTGGGGCGGATCGCCGGGGCCGGGGTCGTCGAGCACGGCCACGCGCACGTCGTCCCGCGCTGGGGCGGCGACACGAACTTCATGCCGGTGCTCGCGGACGTCCGCGTCATCCCGGAGCACCTGGCGGAGAGCCGGCGCCGGCTGGCCGCCGCCTGGCCGTCCCCGGGGCGTTCGCAGGCCTGACAAGACATACGCCGCTCATACGGGGCACAGCCGGAAACGCCGCCGCGCGTCCTTTTCAATCGCGGCATGGCAACGATCCTCCTCAGCGATCCCGACGAGAGCTCGCGGGTCCTGCTCACCGCCCTCCTCGAGGCGCTCGGACATCGCGTCGTCCGCGACGCGGGCCTCGAACGGGTGGATGCGGCGGTGATCGAGCCGGCCTCGCGCGAGGCGATGAACGAGGTGCGGCGGCTGCGTGCTCGGCGTCGCTACCTGCCGGTGATCTGCGTGTCGGGTCACCGGCGCGGCGCGGCTTCGATGCGGTTGGAGCCGGTCGCGTTCATCGGCAAGCCCGTGCCCGTCGGCCCGTTCGTGCGGGCGGTCCACTCTGCGGTCGACCGTTCGCGCGACGAGTCGCTCGTCGCGGCCTGATCTGCGGCATCTCCCTCCACGGCGCCGTGCCTCCCGCAAGGAGGCGCGGCGCATGTTCGAGGAAGAGCGGACGACGGGATTCGAACCCGCGACACCTGGCTTGGGAAGCCAGTGCTCTACCAACTGAGCTACGTCCGCGCGGAGACGAATTCTAGCCCCGCAAGAAATCCCCGGCCCCGGCGTCTTCTTCTTCCATGCGCGACGTCGAATAGTCGGCCGGCCGAGAACTGCGGGCTTCTCCCGTTAGCTCCGCTGTCCGTGCCGCAATAATCAGGCGGGCAGACAACGAGACGGGAGAGATACCGGCATGTCGCACACCGAGCTGCACGAGACCGCCCGCGCGCTCGTCGCCGAGGGCAAGGGCATCCTCGCCGCGGACGAGTCGAGCGGGACGATCAAGAAGCGCTTCGACTCGATCGGCGTCGAGTCGACCGGGGAGACCCGCCGCGCGTACCGCAACCTGCTGTTCACGACGCCCGGCGTCGAGGAATACGTCAGCGGCGTCATCCTCTACGACGAGACGATCCGCCAGGCGGCCGACGACGGGACGCCGTTCCCGGAGCTGCTCGCCTCGAAGGGCGTCATTCCCGGGATCAAGGTCGACCTCGGCGCGAAGCCGCTCGCGCTCGCCGAGGGCGAGACCGTGACCGAGGGCCTGGACGGCCTGCGGCAGCGGCTCGAGGAGTACCACGGTCTCGGCGCGCGCTTCGCCAAGTGGCGCGCGACCTACTCGATCTCGGACACGCTGCCGAGCGAGTACTGCATCTGGACGAACGCGCACGCGCTCGCCCGCTACGCGGCGCTCTGCCAGGAGGCGGGGATCGTCCCGATCGTCGAGCCGGAGGTGCTCCAGGACGGCACGCACACGATCGAGCGCAGCGGCTTCGTCACCTCGCGCGTGCTCGCCGCCCTCTACACGGAGCTCTTCGACCAGCGCGTCGACCTCGCGGGGACGCTGCTGAAGCCGAACATGGTCCTCTCCGGCTACGACGCGTCCGACCGCGCAGGCGTCGACGAGGTCGCCGAGGCGACGCTGCACTGCTTCTACAAGCACGTGCCGGCGGCGGTGCCGGGGATCGTGTTCCTCTCCGGCGGCCAGTCGGACGAGGACGCGACCGCGCACCTGAACGCGATGAACGCCCGCGGCCCGCACCCGTGGCAGCTGTCGTTCTCGTACGGCCGCGCGCTCCAGGCGCCCGCGCTGAAGGCGTGGGGCGGCAAGCCGGAGAACGTCGAGGCCGGGCAGCGCGCCTACTACCACCGGGCGAAGATGAACAGCGCCGCCCGCACGGGCGCCTACGCGCCCGAGATGGAGCGCGAAGCGGTCGGCGTCTGAGGCGTCGCCGCCTCGTGACACGTTCGTGACCCTGCGTGGGCGCCGAAACCGGCGTCCACGCAGGCGCTCTCCCCTGGCGACGCGGCTAGGTGTACTCGAAGCCGGTGAGCGCCGAGAGCTTGGCGAGCGACTGCTGCGCCACCACGCGGCGGACGGTGCCCGAGCGCGAGCGCATCACGATCGAGTCGGTGATCGCGCCGCCCTGCGTGTACTGGACGCCCTGGAGGAGCGAGCCGGTCGTGACGCCGGTCGCGGCGACGAAGACGTCCTCGCCGGAGACGAGGTCGTTCGTGTGCAGGACGCGCGCCGGGTCGAGGCCGGCCTCGAGCAGCTGGCGGCGCTCGTCGTCGTTCCGCGGCCAGAGCCTGCCCTGGATGCCGCCGCCGACGCACTTCAGCGCGGCCGCCGAGATGACGCCCTCGGGCGTCCCGCCGATGCCGTAGAGCATGTCCACGCCGGTGCCGGGCTGTGCGGCGGCGATCGCGGGCGCGACGTCTCCGTCGCGGATCAGCCGCACGCGCGCGCCCGCCTCGCGCAGCTCCGCGATCAGCTCGTCGTGGCGGTCGCGCTCGAGCACGACGACGTCCACCTCACGCGCCGTCTTGCCGAGCGCCTCGGCGACGGCGTGCACGTTGTCGGTCGGGGAGCGGGTGATGTCGATCGCGTCGATCGCGCCCGGGCCGACGGCGATCTTCTCCATGTAGAACGCGGCGCCGGGGAAGAGCATCGTGCCGCGCTCGGCGACCGCGATCACGGCGATCGCGCCCGGCTGGCCGAGCGCCGTCAGCCGCGTCCCCTCGAGCGGGTCGATCGCGACGTCGACCTCCGGGCCGGTGCCGTTCCCGACCTCCTCGCCGTTGTAGAGCATCGGCGCCTCGTCCTTCTCGCCCTCGCCGATGACGACGACGCCCTGCATCGCGACGCTGTCGAGGACGTAGCGGATCGCGTCGACCGCTGCCTGGTCGGCGCTCTCCTTCCTGCCGCGCCCGATCCAGCGGGCCGCCGCCATCGCCCCCGCCTCGGTGACACGGACGAGCTCCAGCGCGATGTTGCGGTCGGGGGCCTGCCGCGCGCTCACGAGCGCGGATCCTACGCGAGCGGGACGGTCGAGTTCGAAGTGGCGTTCCGGTCGGGGGCGTCATCCCGCCCGCATCGGTCCGGAATCTAGCCGGGGATCATCGGGTGCGTGCCGAGCCAGGCGAGCGCGAGGTTGAACGCGTACAGGCACGCGGCGACGACGACGCCTCCGACCGCGGCGCCGGTGCGCGTCCGCACGCTCGTACCGATCGCCAGCGCGAGCAGCCCGGCGACGACGGCGAGCGCGACCGCGACCGCCGGGGCGCCGTCCGCGAGCGCGAGGACGACCAGCACGCAGGGAGCGGCGAGCGCGAGCGCCGTCCGCTCCCCGTAGCGGCGGAGCCGCTGGGTCGGCGTGAGCAGCAGGCCGTCGGCCATGCGGGAATTGTCACATACGGTCCGGCGCCTCGACCCCGACGAGGTCGAGGCAGCGGGCGATCACGGCCTGCGTCGCCCGGCAGAGGCCGAGCCGGAACGCCTGCTGGTCGCTCTCGAGCACGCGGTGCTCGGTATAGAAGCGGTGGAAGTCGTCGGCGACCCGGATCGCATAGGCCGGGATCGCCTGCGGCCCGCGCTTCGCGGCGGCGTCGGCGGCGACCGCGGGCAGCTCGGCGAGGCGCTTGACGAGCTCACGCTCCTCGGCGGCGAGCGGCCCGGCCGGCTCGGCGCCGACCTCGGCGTCGCCCGCGTTGCGGAGGATCCCGGCGATCCGCGCGTGCGCGTACTGCACGTAGTAGACCGGGTTCTTCTGCGACCGCTCGGCGGCGAGCTCGACGTCGACGTCGATCGTCTGGTCGGGGCCGCGGTTGACGAGGTACCAGCGGGCCGCGTCGACCCCGATCTCGTCCATGAAGTCGTCGAGGAAGACGACGTCGCCGCGCCGCTTCGACATCTTCGTCAGCTCGCCGCCCTTCGTCAGGTGGACGAGCTGGTAGAGCAGCACCTCGACGCGCTCGGGGTCGTAGCCGAGCATCCGCGCGATCGCCGCGTACCAGTTGCGGGTGCCGTGGTGGTCGGCGCCGAGGACGTAGATCGCGCGGTCGAAGCCGCGGTCGAGCTTGTCGGCGAGATAGACGACGTCCGCGGCGCGGTAGGTCGGCGTCCGCGTCTCCGAGCGCAGCAGGACGCGGTCGTCGTCGTCGCCGTACGCCGAGGAGCGGGCCCAGAGCGCGCCGTCCTTCTCGTAGGCGTCCAGCCGCGGCAGGAACTCGTCGAGCCGCGTCTCGAGCTCGCTCTGCTTCGCCCACGAGTCGAAGTGGATGCGGAAGCGCTCGAGCGAGTCCTCGATCCGCCGCAGCATCGCGGGCACGGGGTCGCCCGGCTGCGTCGCGAGCTCGGCGACGTAGGCCCCGTGGTAGCCGTCCTCGGGCGGCTCCTCCCCGCGCCGCGCCGCCTCGACCGAAGCGCGGAAGCGCTCCATCTGGCCGCCCGCGTCGTTGTAGTAGTACTCGCGCTCCACCTCGTGGCCGCCGAGCTCGAGCAGGCGCGCGACGGAGTCCCCGTAGGCGCCGTTCCGCGCCGAGGCGACGACGACCGGGCCGGTCGGGTTCGCGGAGACCATCTCGATCTGGATCCGCTCCGGGCGCTCCGCCCAGCCGCCGCCGAAGCGGTCGTCGGCGAGGATCGCGGCGAGCGCGTCCGCGAACCAGCCGTCGCGCATGAACAGGTTCACGAACCCCGGCCCCGCCACCTCGGCGCGCTCGACGCCGGGAAGCTCGGCGGCCGCGGCGGCGATCTCGGCCGCCAGCTCGCGCGGCGCCTGGCGGCGCGTGCCGGCGAGCCGGAGCGCGACGTTCGTCGCGAAGTCGCCGTGCGCGGCGTCCGCCGGCCGCTCGAGCTCGAGGTCGGTGCCGACCTGCCCGGCGAGCGCGGCCGCGAGCGCCTTGACCGGGTCAGCCGGCAACGGCTTCCCGCGGTGCGAACAGGTCTTCCAGCCGCCGGATCTCGTCCGGCGAGCCGACGCCGATCAGGACGTCGCCGACCCCGAGCGGCGTGTCCGGCTCGGGCGTGGTGTCGAACGTGCCGTCGAGCTTGCGGAGCGCGACCACGATCGCGCCGGTCTCGTGCCGGATCCGGAGGTCCCGGATCGTCCGGCCGGCTGCGGGGCACGTCTCGCGCACCTCGATCTCGGCGAGCTGCAGGTCGGGGCCGGTCGCGGTCGTGACGACGTCGAGGAACGCGGTCACCTGCGGCTTGAGGACGAGGTTCGCCATCACCTGGCCCGCGGTCGAGTACGGCAGGACGACCCGGTCGGCGCCCGCGAGCTTAAGCTTGCGCTCCGCGTCCTCGTCGGACGCGCGGGCGACGATCGTCAGCTCGGGCCGCGCGGCGCGCGCCGACAGCGTCACGTAGAGGTTGTCGGCGTCCGAGTCGGAGGCGGCGACGAGGCCGCGCGCGCGGGAGAGCCCGGCCCGCTCGAGATCCGCGTCCTCGGTCGCGTCGCCGTGGACGAGCAGGTCGCCGTGCTCCTCGGCGGCCGCGACCGCGTCCTCGCTGCGGTCGAGGACCACGTACGGGACGCCGGCGTGCCGGAACTCCTCCGCGACGCGGCGGCCCACGCGGCCGTAGCCGCAGATGACGAAGTGGTCGTGCAGCTTCTCGATCGTCCGTTCCCTCCGACGCTCGGCCAGCGCGCCCGTGAGGACGCCGCCGGCGATCGTCTCGACGATAACCGCACCGGCGTAGGCGATGATCGTCAGACCGGCGAGCACGAGCGCCGTCGAGAGCACGATCTCCGCGCCGTTGCGCGGGCTCGTGTCCACGCCGCTCAGCGTCGTCGTCGTGAGCGCGCGGTAGAACGAGCGCAGCCACGGCTGGTCGAGCACGACCCGGAAGCCGACGGTGCCGCCGCCGAGCGTGACCGCCACGGCGACGAACAGCCGCAGCGCCTGGCGAAGCCGGAGGTGCGCGTCCACGGCCCTAGTATGTGCGCATGGACGAGGACGAGCTGCCCGAGCCCGAACCCGGTGAGCGTCGCCTCAACATCCAGCTGCCGCCCGAGCTGATCGGCGGCGTCTACGCGAACTTCGCGAACATCACGTTCTCGCAGTACGAGTTCACGCTCACCTTCGCGCGGATCGAGCACGAGGTCGAGGAGGGCGACGTCCCGGGCGCGGTCGTGGCGCGCGTGAACGCGGCGCCGAGGTTCGTCGAGGAGCTGATCGCCGCGCTCCAGGACTCGTACTCGAAGTACGTCACGCGCGAGGGGATCCGGAACCTCCCCGAGGCGCCCGACCGCCCGGAACCGGACGCCTGACGCTCGGGCTCGCGCCGTCCTACGCCGTGCTCTGCGCCGCGCAGGCGGCGACCGCGGCGGCGCCCGCGCGGCCGGCCGGCGGCCGCGGACGGGTGCTCGTCGGGCTGCTCGTCCCCGTCGCGCTCCTCGGCGCCGGCGTCGCCGTCCTCGACACGGTCTCGGGCGGACCGCACGCGCTCGCGCTCGTCGCGACCTTCGGCACGCCGGTCCTGGCGGCGGCCGGCGGCGTCCTCGCCGGGCGTCGTCGGCCGTGGCTCTGGCCGCCAGCGGCGGCGGCGCTCTGGCTCCTCGCCTGGCAGGCGGACGGGCTGCTCCGGGACGGCGCCGGCCTCGTCCTGGTCGCCCTCGCGTGCCTCGCCGCCGCCGCCGCGGCCGCGCGCGTCGCCCCCGCCTGGTCGATCGCCGTCGGTCTCGTCGCGTTGACCGCGCTCGACGTCGTGCTCGTCTGGGGAACCGCGAACGTGCAGCAGGCGACGACCACGCTGCACGCGGTCGCGCTCCCCCACGCCGCCGGGACGCCGCTGCCGAGCCTGCAGGACGCGACCTTCGGCTCGGCGCTGATGGGTTGGCTCGACCTGCTCGCGCCGGCGCTGCTCGGCACGCTCGCCGTCGGCCGGACGAAGCTCGGCGCCGCCGCCGCCACGGGCGTCGCCGCGGGTCTCTGGGGGCTGCTGCTGCTGACGACGAGCGAGGTCGCCGCGACGGTGCCCGTCCTTGCCGGACTAGCCTTCGCCGGCCTCCATGCGCGTCGCCGTCGTCTCGGACATCCACGCGAACCTCGCCGCGCTCGAGGCCGTCCTCGCTGACGTCGACGCGGCGGCCGTCGACGAGCTGTGGTGTCTCGGCGACCTCGTCGGCTACGGGCCGCGCCCGAGCGAGTGCTGCGCCGAGGTCGCGGGACGTGCAGCGATCTGCCTGGCGGGGAATCACGACCTCGCAGTGCGCGGGACGCTCGACCTCCACGAGTTCAGCGGCGACGCGGCCGCGGCCGCGTCGTGGGCGCAGCGCGTGCTCTCGGACGAGGCGCGCGCCTACCTCGACGGCCTCGAGCCCTCGGGCGAGCGCGAGGGGGTCGCGCTCTACCACGGCAGCGCGCGTGACCCGGTGTGGGAGTACGTGCTCTCGGACGAGGCCGCGGAGGCGACGCTCGCCCTCGCCGGGACGCCGATCGTCCTCGTCGGCCACAGCCACGCAGCGCTCGTCGCGGGCGAGCGGGACGGCGCGCTCGCAGGCGGGCTCGCGCCGGACGGGACGGAGATCGACCTCGAGGACGGCCGCTACCTCCTGAACCCGGGCTCGGTCGGGCAGCCGCGGGACGGCGACCCGCGGGCGGCCTGGCTGCTCCTCGACCTCGACGCGCGCCGCGCGAGCTTCCGCCGCGTCGAGTACGACGTCGCGCGCACGCAGAGGGAGATCCGCGACCAGGGCCTGCCGGAGATGCTCGCCGCCCGGCTGGCCTTCGGCCAGTGAGGACGCTCCTGCTCGCGGCGGGCGCCGCTGCGCTCGCGCTCGCCGGCTGCGGGGGCGGCGGCCCGCGGACGAGCTCGACGACCACGCCGCGCCTGCCGCACTCCCTCGCGCAGACGTGGGCGCAGCAGGCGGACGCGATCGCCGCCGCGGCCGCCGCAGGCGACGGCTGCTCGGCGCAGCGGCTCGCGAGCGCGCTCCGCGACGACGTGATCGGCGCCGAGGGACGGATCCCGGCCCGGCTCCGCACGACGCTCGTCTCCTCGGTCAACGACCTCGCCGACCGCATCGCCTGCACGCCGCCCGTCCAGACGGTGACCGCGCCCCCGGCGCAGCCGGAGGACCACCCGAAGCCGGGACCGAAGCCGAAGCCGCCCGGACACGACCGCGGCCCGGGCCACGGGCACGGGCACGGTCACGGGCACGGAGGCGACGGCTGATGGCGGTCGCAGGACGCTACGAGGTGCGCCGCCCGCTCGGGCACGGCGCGATGGCGACCGTCGACCTCGCCCACGACGAGGAGCTCGACCGCCCGGTCGCGCTCAAGCGCCTCGCCGACAACCTCGCGCGCGACGACGAGCGCCGGCACCGCTTCGTCCGCGAGGCCCGGCTCGCGGCGCGTCTCTCCCACCCGAACGTCGTGCGCGTGTACGACGTCGGCGAGGACGACGGGCGTCCGTTCATCGCGATGGAGTACGTGGAGGGCGAGACGCTCGCCGACCTCGTCGCCCGCCGCGGAGCGCTGCCGCCGGCGGAGGCGGCCGAGCTCGGGATCCAGGCCTGTCACGCGCTCGCGGCCGCGCACGCGGCCGGGCTCGTCCACCGCGACGTCAAGCCGCAGAACCTGCTGCTCCGGCACGACGGGACGCTGAAGCTCGGCGACTTCGGGATCGCCGTCGGGCTCGAGGGGACGCGGCTGACCGAGGCGGGGACGGTGCTCGGCACCGCCGCGTACCTCGCCCCGGAGCAGGCGCGCGGCGACGACGTGACCGCCGCCGCCGACGTGTACGGCCTCGGCGCCGTCCTCTACGAGCTGCTGACCGGGCGTCCGCCGCGGACCGTCACCTCGCTCGGGCAGCTCGGCGGAGCGGACGCGTACCGGATCCCGGACGTCCGCCGCCAGGCGCCGAACGTCCCGCCTGCGCTGGCGGACGCCGTCGCCCGCTGCCTCGCGTTCGAGCCGGCGGAGCGGCCCGCGTCGGCGGCGGCCCTCGCGCGCGAGCTCGCCGCCGCCGTCCCGGAGCTGCAGACGCAGCCGCTGCCGGAGAGCCCCGACCGCCGCGCGACCGAGATCCTCTCCGCCGGGCCGCGACCGCCCGCGCGGCGCCGCGCCGTGCTCGCGGTCGCGGCCGTCGCGTGCGCGGCGGGCGGCGCCGCGGCGGCCGTCCTCCTCTCGGACGGCGGCTCGACGCCTCCGTCCCGGCCGGCGCCGAGCGTCGCGCCGGTCGCCCACGCGACGCAGCCGGCGCAGCAGGCGCGGAACCTGGCCGCGTGGCTGCGGCGGAACTCCGGCTAGACGATCGCGAGCGTCGGCGGACCGGCGGGCGTCGCGCCCGCGGCCTCGGCCGGCGGCTCGCCGAAGAGGTGGATGCCCTCGCGGGCGAGCGCGAGCTGCACGTCCTCCCGCGCCTTGTAGATCCGCCACTTGACGGTCGCGAGCGTCACCTCGAGCGAGTCGGCGATCTCCGTGTACGAGAGCCCGACGACGTCGCGCAGCAGGAGCGCCATCTTCAGGTCGACGCTCAGGTTCTCGACCGCGCGCCAAACGGCGTCGATCGCCTCCACGCGCTCGAACGGCGCGTCGAGCACGACGAGCGGCGGGATGTCCTCGATGTCGACGACCGCGCGCGGCCGCCGCTCGCTCGCGCGCAGCTCGTCGAGGACGCGGTTCTTCGTCACCTGGAAGAGCCAGGTCGTGAACTTCGAGCGGAGCGAGAAGCGCGGCAGCCCCTGGAAGACGCGCAGGAACACCTCCTGCGTCAGGTCCTCCGCCAGCGACCGGTCGCCGACGAGCCGCAGCACGTAGTTGTAGACCGGCACCTGGTATGCGCGCACGATGATGGAGAAGGCGCGCTCGTCGCCTCGCTGCGCCTTCCGCAGGACGCCGAAGTCTGGCTGGGGCAGCGGCAAGGTGCCGCAGTATAGCCCGGTTTTCAGTCGATATTCAGCAAATTCGCGCCCGTCATCGCGGGCGGCTGCGCGATGCCGAGCAGCGCGAGCGCGGTCGGCGCCACGTCGGAGAGCTCGCCGTCGCGTACGGAGGCGCCGGCGGCGGTGACGATGAGCGGCACCGGGTTCGTCGTGTGCGCGGTGTGCGGGCTGCCGTCCTCGGTCAGCAGCGTCTCCGCGTTGCCGTGGTCGGCGAAGACGAGGCAGACGCCGCCGGCCGCGGTGACCGCGTCGACGACCCGTCCCATGCAGGCGTCCGCCGTCTCCACCGCCTCGACGACCGCGGGGACGACGCCGGTGTGCCCGACCATGTCCGGGTTGGCGAAGTTGACGACGACGAGCGCGTAGCCGCCGGTCTCGACCTCGGACACGACCTTGTCGGCCACGCCCGCGGCGGACATCTCCGGCTTGTGGTCGTAGCTCGGCACGTCGCGCGGCGAGGGGACGAGCGCGCGCTCCTCGCCCGGGAACGGCTCCTCGCGGCCGCCGTTGAAGAAGTAGGTGACGTGCGCGTACTTCTCGGTCTCGGCGATGTGGAGCTGGCGGAGCCCGTGCGCCGCGACGACGGCCGCGAGGACGTCGTCGACCCGGTGCTCCGGGAACGCGACCGGGAACTCGAAGTCGTCGCGGTAGCGCGTCATCGTCGTCAGGTCGACGCCGGCCTCGCCGAGCTTCTGGCAGAGCTGGCGGGCGCGGTCGGGACGGAAGTTGAAGAAGATCGCGGCGTCCTCCCCGGGCTGCAGGCGCGGCCGGCCGGCGAGCGAGACCGGCACGACGAACTCGTCGGTGACGCCGCCGTCGTAGCTCGCCTGCACCGCCTCCGCCGCGTGCTGCGCGGTCGGCTCGGTGCCGAGGAGGATCGCGTCGAGCGCGAGCTGCGTCCGCTCCCAGCGGTTGTCGCGGTCCATCGCGTAGTAGCGGCCCGCGACGGTCGCCAGCCGCTCGTCCGGGAGCTCGGCGAGGTCGTGGACGGCCGAGGTCGGCGAGACGTCCCGGCCGTCGGTGAACGCATGGACCCACGTGCGCTCGGTCATGCCCTCGCGTCCCGCCAGCTCGAGCAGCGCGCGCAGGTGGTCGACGTGCGAGTGGACGCCGCCGTAGGAGACGAGCCCGAGCAGGTGCACGTCCCCCCCGCGCTCGCGGGCGCGCCGGAACGCCGCGACGAGCGCCTCGTTCTCGAAGAAGGAGCCGTCCCGGATCGCGCGGTTCACGCGCTGCAGGTCCTGGTCGAGGATCCGCCCGGAGCCGATCGTCAGGTGGCCGACCTCGGAGTTGCCCATCTGGCCCGCCGGCAGGCCGACCGCCTCGCCCGAGGCGACGAGCGTCGCGTGCGGGTACGCCGCCGCGAGCCGGTCGAAGTTCGGCGTCCGCGCGAGCTCGACGGCGTTGCCCGGGCCGGGCGGGGCGATGCCCCAGCCGTCGAGGACGACGATCGCGACGAGCGGGAAGGTCTTCACCGCGGCGCCGCCGCGCAGATGGCGGCGAACGACTCGGGGTCGAGCGAGGCGCCGCCGACGAGCGCGCCGTCGACGTCCGGTTGCGCGAGCAGCTCGGCCGCGTTCTCCGGCTTGACCGAGCCCCCGTAGAGGACGGGACGGTCGAGCAGCGAGCGGATGAACGCGTGCGCCTCCTGCGCGAGCTCGGGCGTCGCCGTCCTGCCGGTGCCGATCGCCCAGACCGGCTCGTAGGCGACGACGAGCCGCTCGTGGTCGGGGAGCACGGAGACCTGGCGGCGGAGCACGTCCTCGGTCGCGCCGGACTCGCGCTCCTCCTCCAGCTCGCCGACGCAGGCGATCACGCGCAGCCCCGCCGCGAGCGCGGCCTCGGCCCGGCGGGCGACCGACTCGTCGGTCTCGCCGGAGTACTGGCGCCGCTCCGAGTGGCCGACGATCGCGCCGGCGACGCCGAGCTCGAGCAGCATCGGCGCCGAGATCTCGCCCGTGAAGGCCCCCTCGTCGGCCCAGTGGACGT
This sequence comes from Gaiellaceae bacterium, assembly GCA_035688025.1. Lineage (GTDB taxonomy): Bacteria > Actinomycetota > Thermoleophilia > Gaiellales > Gaiellaceae > Palsa-739. The sequence goes on from DASSNM010000014.1 coordinate 30,947, forward strand.
TCTGCGCGAAGGTCGGCAGCCCGGCCTCGACCGCCGCCGCAAGCGACACGAACGGCGGAGCGATCACGACCTCGACGCCGTCCGGCGGCGCGAACGCGGCCGCGAACTCCCGCGTCGCGGCCGGCCCCTTGAACATCTTCCAGTTGCCGGCGATCAGCACGAGGTGATCCTAGGCGGAAGGGATCGCCGCGACGCCGGGAAGCTCCTTGCCCTCGAGCAGCTCGAGGCTCGCGCCGCCGCCGGTCGAGATCCACGAGATGCGGTCTGCGAGACCGGATTCGTTGACGGCGCGGACGGAGTCGCCGCCGCCGACGACCGAGTACGCGTCCGCGTCGGCCACCGCCTCCGCGACCGCGTTCGTGCCGGCGGCGAAGGCCTCCCACTCGAAGACGCCCATCGGGCCGTTCCAGAAGATCGTCTTCGCGCCGCGGATCGCCTCGGCGAAACGCACCGCCGTCTGCGGGCCGACGTCGAGGCCGAGCCAGCCGTCCGGGACGGCGTCGTAGGGCGCGACCTGCGTCTCGGCGTCCGCCTCGAACGCGGCGGCTGCGACGACGTCGACGGGCAGCTCGACCGGGAAGCCGAGCGGGTTCTCGTCGCGGAGCTCCTCGGCCATCTTGCCGCCGATCAGCACGCGGTCGGCGCGGCCGCCGAGGTGCTGGAGGACGCCGAGCTTGTCCTCGACCTTGGCGCCGCCGGCGATCAGGACGAACGGCCTCTCGACGTCCCCGAGCAGCGCGCCGAGGTGCTCGAGCTCGTCGAGCAGGAGCAGGCCCGCGTACGCGGGCAGGAGGTGCGCGACGGCCTCCGTCGAGGAGTGGGCGCGGTGCGCCGAGCCGAACGCGTCGTTCACGTAGAGGTCGCAGCCGTCCGCGAGCTCGCGCGCGTAGCCCTCGTCGTTCTTCGTCTCGCCGGCCGCGAAGCGCGTGTTCTCGAGCACGCGGACGCGCTCGTCCGGGAGCAGCTCGCGGAGGCGCGCCTCGACCGGCGCCATCGCGTACTTCGGCCGGTCCTCCTCCGTCTTCGGCCGGCCGAGGTGCGAGCAGACGCGGACCTCGGCCGCGCCGCGTTCGAGCAGCAGCTCGAGCGTGGGCAGCGAGGCGCGGATGCGGGTGTCGTCGGCGACCCGGCCGTCCTGCAGCGGCACGTTCAGGTCGGAGCGGACCAGCACGACCGTGCCCGCGACGTCGGCGTCGCGAACGGATCTCGGCAGCCGCACGTCTCCTCCCTACGCCGCCACGGCGGACGGCAGCGTCTGCCCGATCTTCGCCACGAGGTCGACGAGGCGGCAGCTGTAGCCCCACTCGTTGTCGTACCAGGAGAAGACCTTGACCAGGTTCCCGTTCACCATCGTCAGGTCGCTGTCGAAGATCGACGAGTACGAGGAGTGGACGATGTCGGTCGAGACGATCGGCTCGTCGGTGTACTGGAGGATCCCCTCGAGGTCGCCCGTGTCGGCCTTGCCGCGGAAGAGCTCGTTGACCTCGTCGGCGCTCGTCTCCTTCGCGACCTGCACGACCAGGTCGACGATCGAGCCGGTCGGCACCGGGGCGCGCATCGACATGCCGTCGACCTTGCCCTTCAGCTCGGGCAGGACGACGCCGATCGCGCGGGCGGCGCCGGTCGAGGTCGGGATCAGGTTGATCGCCGCCGCGCGGGCGCGCCGCAGGTCCTTGTGCGGCAGGTCGAGCGTGCGCTGGTCGTTCGTGTACGCGTGGATCGTGGTCATGAAGCCGCGCTCGATCCCGAACGCCTCGTGGAGGACCTTCGCGACCGGTGCGACGCAGTTCGTCGTGCAGGAGGCGTTCGAGACGATGTGGTGCTTCTCGGGGTCGTACTCGCGGTCGTTGACGCCGAGGACGACGGTCAGGTCGGGGTCGGTGGCGGGCGCCGAGATGACGACCTTCTTCGCGCCGGCCTGCAGGTGCTTCTCGGCCGCGTCGCGCTTCGTGAACAGGCCGGTGGACTCGATGGCGACGTCGACTCCGAGCTCGCCCCACGGCAGGTCGGCGGGATCCTTCTCGGAGACGAAGCGGATCTCGCGGCCGTCGACGCGGATGAAGCCGTCGCCGGCCTCGACCGGGACGTCGAGCGGGCCGAGCACCGAGTCGTGCTTGAGCAGGTGCGCCATCGTCGCCGTGTCGCCGATGTCGTTCGCCGCCACGATCTCGAAGTCGCCGCCGCGCTGCAGCTGGGCGCGCACGAAGTTGCGGCCGATGCGACCGAATCCGTTGATCCCGACCCTGATCTTCGCCATGGTCTCGCGTGCCTTTCTGTCGCTTTTCGTCCGAGTCTAATGAGGCTCGACGCAGCGGGAATCAGGAGTCGTCCGCAGCGGCGGGCGGACTTCCACGGGAAAAGGCGGGCGGACCGGGAAGCTCCGAGGACGACCCTCCCGGTCCTTGTACCGCGCCCGTGACCTGACGGCAGACGGGGTCTGAATCCGCCGCCGGACGAGTGCGGACCCGCCGCAGCGAGTATGACTCGGCACCCGTTGCCGCGCTAGACGACTTGTAACAGGTATTGCGCATCTCAAGGTTCGGAAAGTTCCTGCACACGGCGGAGTTTTCGATACGCCGACGCCTTCGTCAGCGGCGGTTTGCAACGCTTTGCGAGCTCGGCGATCGAGGCGGTCGGGTGCCGCAGCCGGAGGGCTGCGATCTCGCGCAGGTCGTCGGGGAGCGCGTCGAGCCCGACCGCCCGGACGGCCTCGATCTGGGCGTGCGCGGCGCGGCTGGTGCGGACGAGGTTCGCGTGGTCGGCGTTCGCGAGCCGGTTGGCGTCGGCGCGGATCGCGGCGAGGACGGCCTGCTCCTCGAGGACGAGCACGACGTCGGTGGCGCCGGCGGCGACGAGCAGGTCGGCGATCGGCTCCGTCCCCTTCGCGTAGGCGGCGGCGTGCGTGCCGCGCGCCTGCACGTGGAGCTCGGCGCCGACGCGGGCGGCGAGCTCGGCGAGGAAGCGGGCGCCCTCGGGCTCGGCGGCGCGGATCTCGAGGTGGGCGTCGCGAGGCCCGCTGAGGCTGCCGGCGCCGAGCAGCGCGCCGCGCAGGTACGCGCCCGCGCAGCAGCGGCGCGCGACGACGCGCTGCGGCGGCCGCTCGAGCGGCCGGTGGCGTGTGTCGAGGACGCCCGCACGGTGGAGCGTCGCGTAGGCGTCGGCGGAGCCTTCGACGTGGAGCTGGTAGCGGGTGGAGCGGTCGAAGGCGGTGCGCTGGTAGGTGCGGATCTGCGAGGCGACCCCGAAGGCGCGGAGGAGCGCGAAGGCGCGGCGCGCGACGTTCGAGCCGGCGAGGTCGAGGTGGACGTCGACGCTGCCGCGGCCGCGGAGGTGGGCGCTGCCAGCGACGTGGAAGAGGCCGGAGAGCTCGGCGAGCCGGTCGCAGTCCCGCGCGGGAGCGATCGCCGCGAGCTCCTCGCGGAGGTCGTCAGAGAGCATGCTCGAGCTCCAGCAGCCGGCGCTTGTAGCCGAGCCCGTACGAGCCGTACGAGCCGAGCCCGCCGGCCGAGACGACACGATGGCAGGGGACGAAGAGCCCGAGCCGGTTGCGCGCGCAGAAGCTGCCCGCCGCCCGGGCCGCGCCGGGCGCGCCCGCGAGCGCGGCCAGCTCGCCGTAGGTGACGACCTCCCCACGCGGCACCGTGCGCAGCGCCTCCGCGCAGCGGGCGAGGAACGGCGTGTCGTACTCGAGGTCGACCGGCACGTCCGCGAGCGAGACATCCTCCCCCGCGAAGTACCGCTGCAGCAGCCGCGACACATCGGTGGCGAAGTCGCGACCCCGCCGTCGCGTCTCCCGTGATACGACACCCCCGTCCCCGTCCCCAGGGTGGGTGGGGGTTCGGGATGGGACCTGGGAAGCGCCAGTCCCGGCAGCACCCGTCCTGGAGGGCCAGGGCAGCTCGTGCCAGACGACGCGGCCGTCCTCGACGACGAGCTCCCCGACTCCCCAGCCCTCGGCCTCGTAGAGCACGTGCGTCACGGCCACCGCCGCCGATTCTAAGATCGCCTCCATGAGCACCCACGGCATCTTCCGCGTCCCCGAGCCCTTCAACGAGCCCGTCCGCGGCTACGAGCCCGGCAGCCCGGAGCGCGGCGCGCTGCGCGCCCGCCTCGACGAGCTGTCCTCGCAGCGGTTCGAGCTGCCGCTCGTGATCGGCGGCGAGGAGGTGCGGACCGGCGACACCTTCGAGGCGGTGATGCCGCACCGGCGCTCGCACGTCCTCGGCGACGTCCACAAGGGCGGCGCCGCCGAGGTCGAGCGCGCGGTGAAGGCGGCCGCCGACGCGTGGGAGGACTGGTCGCGGACGCCGTGGGATGACCGCGCCGCCGTCTTCCTCCGCGCCGCCGAGCTGCTCGCCGGGCCGTGGCGGATGACGCTGAACGCCGCGACGATGCTCGGCCAGTCGAAGACCGCGCACCAGGCGGAGATCGACTCGGCCTGCGAGCTGATCGACTTCTGGCGCTTCAACGTCTCCTACATGCAGCGGCTCTACGAGGAGCAGCCGATCTCCTCGCCGGGCGTCTGGAACCGGATGGAGTACCGGCCGCTCGAGGGGTTCGTGTTCGCGGTGACGCCGTTCAACTTCACCGCGATCGCCGGCAACCTCCCCACGTCGGCCGCGCTGATGGGCAACACCGTGGTCTGGAAGCCCGCCTCGACCGCCGCCTTCAGCGCCTACTGGCTGATGAAGCTGTACGAGGAGGCGGGCCTGCCGCCGGGCGTGATCAACCTCGTCTACGGCTCCGGCTCCCAGGTCGGCGACCCGGCGCTCGCGAGCCCGCACCTCGCCGGCATCCACTTCACCGGCTCGACGCCGGTCTTCCAGGGGATGTGGAAGACGGTCGGCGACAACATCGCCGGCTACCGCAACTACCCGCGCATCGTCGGCGAGACGGGCGGCAAGGACTTCATCCTCGCCCACGAGAGCGCAGACGCGGAGGCGCTCGCGACCGCGATCCTGCGCGGCTCCTTCGAGTACCAGGGCCAGAAGTGCTCGGCCGCCTCGCGCGTGTTCGCGCCGAAGAGCCTCTGGCCGGAGGTGCGCGAGCGCGTCTGCGCCGAGATCGAGTCGATGACGATGGGCGACGTCGCCGACTTCGGGAACTTCGTCGGGGCCGTCATCGACGGCAGCTCGTTCCGGACGCAGAAGGAGGCGATCGAGGAGGCGAAGGCGTCCGGCGGCACGGCGCAGGTGATCGCGGGCGGCGGCTACGACGACAGCGAGGGCTGGTTCGTGCAGCCGACCGTGATCGAGACCTCCGACCCGAGCTTCCGGACGATGCGCGAGGAGCTGTTCGGGCCGGTCGTCACCGCCTTCGTCTACGACGACTCCCGCTACGACGAGGCGCTCGACCTGATCGACTCCGGCACGAGCTACGGCCTCACGGGCGCCGTCTTCGCGCGCGACCTCCGCGCGGTCGAGACGGCGCGCGAGCGGCTCCGCTACGCGGCGGGCAACTTCTACGTCAACGACAAGCCGACCGGCGCGGTCGTCGGCCAGCAGCCGTTCGGCGGCGCGCGCGCCTCCGGCACGAACGACAAGGCGGGCTCGCTGTGGAACCTGATCCGCTGGGTCAGCCCGCGCGCGATCAAGGAGACGTTCGTGCCGCCGCGCGACTACCGCTACCCGTTCCTCGGGCCGGACACGGACGCGGGTCGCTAGGCGGCGACGTCGGGAAGCGGCGACTCGAGCCGCCCCGCCCGCAGCGCCTCGCGCCAGGCGCCGAAGATCCGCGGCCCGTTCCCGGGCGGCGCGAGCTCGTCCGGCAGCTCGTCGGGCGCGAACCAGCGCGCCTCCGCGACCTCGGTCGCATCCGGACGCAGCTCGACCGGCCCCGCCGGCACCGCGTGGAAGTACGAGACGGCGCAGTACTGCGGGTCGAGCCCGTCCTCGCCGCCGGGCCGGTACTCGTCGATCCAGTGACCGAGGTAGCCGACGACGCGGACGCGGAGCCCCGCCTCCTCGAACGCCTCCCGCTCGGCCGCCGCCGCCGGATGCTCCGGCCCCTCGCAGAAGCCCGAGGGCGCGCACCAGCGGCCGAGCCACGGCTCGTGCGCGCGACGGACGAGCAGCACCCGCCCCTCGTGGACGACGAGCGCCCCGCCGGCCGGACTCGCGTTCGGCCAGTGCTCCGCCCCGCACGCGGCGCACGCGACCGGCGCCCGCGCGCCGATCGCCGCCCCGCACACCCGGCAGAACCGCGGCACCGGCGCCTCAGCGGGACGGGTCGTCCGCGTCGAGCGGGTCGCCGTAGGTGGCGACGAGCTCCTCGAACGCGGCCCAGCGGCCGGCGAACGCCTCCACCTGCGCGACCGTCTCCTCCACGAGCCGAACGTACCAGTCGTGCTGCTCGAGGTCGTCAGCGATCCGGTGCAGCGTCGCCATGGCCGGGACGCTAGAACCGCGGCGTTAGCGTTCCTTGAGCCCTGTGTAAGACGTTTGTCGCCGCTGCAGCAGCAGGATCGCCGCCGCGACGGCGAGCGCCGGCAGCGCGAGGCAGACGCCGGCGACGCGGACGCCGAAGCCGCTCGCGATCGCGCCGTCGACGAGACTCGCGAGCGGGCGGAGCCCGAGGAAGGCGACGCTCCAGAGCGCCATGATCCGGCCGCGCTGGTTGTCGGCGACGCCGAGCATCAGCTGGCTCGTCGCGGACGTGTTCGACGCGAGATACCCGAAGCCGGCGACGGCGAGGAAGCCGAAGCCGACCCAGATCGACGGCGACAGCGAGAAGCCGACGATCCCCGCGACGAGCGCGGCCAGCGTCGCGGTCATCCGCCGCCGCGAGCCGGTGACCCGGCCGGCGAGCGTGAGCGCGGCGGCGATCGCCCCCGCGCCGAACGCGGCGACGACGAACCCGCTCCAGAGCCGCAGGTGCCCGTGCGCCAGCCCGAACGCGTGCGCGAATGCGGGGCTCTCGGTGTTCACGGGATCGGACGCGAAGCCGACCGCGGTGACGATCAGGAGGAACGCGACGAGGCGGGGCTGGCGCCGCGCGATCCGCAGGCTCTCGCGGAGGCGCGTCTGGCCGCGCGTGGCGAGCTCGTGCACGCGCGGCTCGACCGCGAGGAGCCCGAGCACGAGCGCGAGATAGGACGCGGCGTTGATCGCGAACGTCGGCGCGTAGCCGAAGGCGTCGACGGAGAGGCCGGCGAGCGCCGGCCCGATCGCGCGGGCGAGGTTGAAGGTCATCGAGTTGAGCGCGACCGCCGACTGCAGCTCGCTGCGCGGGACGAGGTCGCCGATCAGCGCCTGGCTCGCCGGCGCCGAGAACGCGCTCGCGACGCCGAGGCAGACCGCGCACCCGATCACGAGCGGCACCGACACGTGGCCGGTCCAGGTGACCGCTGCCAGCGCCCCGCTGATCGCCGTCGCCGCGACCTGCGTGACGAGGAGGAGCCGCTTGCGGTCGAGACGATCCGCCGCGCTGCCGCTCCAGGGTGCGAGCAGCAGCACGGGCACGAAGTTGCCGAACTGGAGCACCCCGAGCAGGAACGGCGAGTGCGTCCGCTCGAAGACGTAGAGCGCCGCCGCGAGGTTCTGGAACCACGTCCCGCTCGCGGAAGCCGCGTTGCCGAAGAAGTACGGCCCGAAGTTGCGGTGGCGGATCAGGCGCAGCGCGGCGACGGGTCCCGTCGCCGCGCCGGCCGCTCGAACCTCGCCGCTCACGCGGCAGTTCTATCCGTCAGTGGTTCCGGAGGGCGTCGATCAGCTCGTCCTTCTTCATGTGCGACGTGCCGTCGATGCCGAGCTCGCGGGCCCGGTCGCGCAGCTCGTCGACCGTGCGGTCCTCGTAGTTCTCGGCCCGGCCGCCGCGCTCGCCGACCGCGCTCCTGCCCTCGTTCGCGGCCGCGTTGGCGATCCGCGCGGCCTTCTCCTTGCTGTCGCCCTCCTCGCGGAGACGCTCGTAGAGCTCGTCGTCCTTGACGGACGGCCCGTGACTCTCTCCTTGCGGCATGTGCACCTCCCGTTTCCGGGAGGCCTTCCCCTAGCGCCCGGTCTTATGCAGCTGGGCGTAGATCCGGCGCGCCGTCTTCGCGGGCACGCCCGGGACGCCCTCGAGCTCCTCGGGACTGGCGGCGACCATCGCCTCGACGGAGCCGAAGTGCTTGAGCAGCGCCCGCCGCCGCGCCGGGCCGACGCC